>JAUIMK010000337.1 GCA_030432735.1 bacterium | reverse complement strand
CGAAGGGCGGGAGGCGTTCTTCGGCGCGCGCAAGGGCGTGGTTCTCGCCTGCGGTGGCTTCGAGTGGAACCGCGAGCAGGTCCGCGCCTTCATCGGCTACGACCTGATGTCGCTCTCGCCGCCGCACAACACGGGCGACGGGCTCCAGATGTCGATGGAGGTGGGCGCGGCGCTCGGCAACATGAACTCGTATTGGGGGCAGCCGGCGATGATCGACCCCGAGGACACCCGGGACGGCGTCCCGGTCGCCCAGTTCGAGTCGGGACGCGGCGAGCCGGGCAGCCTGATCGTGAACGGCCGGGGCGAGCGCTTCGCGAACGAGTCCCTTCCCTACAACGATTTCCCGAAGGCCTTCGGGCGCTTCGACCCGACGGGCATAGGCTTCCCGAACGAGGCTCCCGGTTGGCAGGTCTTCGACGCGGGCGTGAAGTCGCGCCTCACGATCGTCGGCATCGGCCCCGACGACCCGGCCCCCGCCTGGATGCCGACCGCGAACGACTTCGGCGAGCTGGCGCGCCAGATGGGCGTCGATCCGGAGCGCTTCGAGGCGACCCTGAAGCGCTTCAACGAGCACGCCGCCCGGGGCGTCGACCCGGACTTCGACCGGCATCGAACGGGCCTGATGGCGCCGGGCCGCGTCCGCCCCCTCGACCGCCCGCCCTACTTCGCCGTGCAGATCCACCCCGCGACCCTCGGCACCAACGGCGGTCCGCTCACCGACGCGAACGCCTGCGTCCGCCGAGCGGGCGGAGGCCTGGTCCCCGGTCTCTACGCCGCCGGCAACACCGCCGCGAACGCCTTCGCGTGGGCGTACCCGAGCGGCGGCGGCACGATCGGCCACGGCGTCGTCTTCGGCTATCTCGCCGGTCGCCACGTCGCGGCCCGGCCGTCGAGGCGTCTCTAGTCGCCGCCTCGATCGCGCCGCGCGGGGAGCAGCGGATCGGAGCCCCCGACGCGACGTCGTCGACTACGGGGCCGCTTCGAACTCGAAGCCGGCGTACTCCTTCGAAGCCACGTCCGCGAGGCGCATGTAGTAGATGCCGCCACCGAGGTAGGCCGAGAAGTAGCGCGGCTTGCCCTCGACGTTCGCGCCGGTCCACCAGGAGTCGGTCTTCGGGAAGAGGGTCGCGTTCGCGATGCCCTGGACCTCGTTGCCCCACGCCTCCTCGCTCTCCGCCGCGGGCTCCGCTGCACCGTATCCGTGCTCGTCGAGGAAGCGGATCAGATCGCCGATCCAGCCGATCTGGCGTTCGGCACCGAGGGGCATGTTGTAGAAGACGCCGGGCGAGCCCGGGCCGTGGATCATGAACATGTTCGGGAAGTCCTTCACCACCATGCCCAGGTAGTTGTGGAAGCGGTCGGTCCACCGCTCCTTCAGGCTCACGCCGCCGCGGCCCTTCGGGTTCAGCTTGAGGATCGTGCCGCTGATCGCGTCGAAGCCGGTCGCGAGGACGAGCATGTCGATCGGGTGCTCACCGCTCGTCGCGGTGACGACGCTGTTCTCGGTGAAGCGCACGATCGGATCTTCGCGCAGGTCGACGAGCTCGACGTTGTCGCGGTTGTACGTCTCCCAGTAGCCGTCCTCGAGGATCGGCCGCTTGGTCATCACGTAGTGATCCGGCATGAGCTTCTCGGCCGTTTCCGGATCCTTCACGATCTCCCGGATCTTGCCCCGCACGAAGTCGGAGAGGGACGCGTTGGCTTCCTCGCTCGTGGCGACGTCGTTGTAGCCGTTCAGGAAGAAGCGGAAGCTCCCGATCTTCCAGAGCTTCTCGTAGTGCGCGTTGCGCTCCTCCGGCGTGAAGTCGAGGGCAGCGAGCTCGTTCCCCGGATGAGGGAAGCCGCCGGAATGAGCCAGCATCATCGCCTTGGTCTCGTCCCACAGCTTCCGCGCCTCGTCCCGATCCTCGTCCGTCAACGGGCGATTGCCGGCGGGGAAGGCGAACTGCGCGGTTCGCTGCAGCACCGTCACGTGATCCGCCGTCTTCGCGATCTCCGGGATCGCCTGGATTCCGGACGAGCCCGTTCCCATCACGGCGACGCGCTTCCCCTCGAAGGAGACCGGCTCGTGGGGCCATTGGCCGGTGTGATGGACCTCGCCGGCGAAGTCGTGGATGCCCTCGTAGTTGGGCATGTTCGCCGTCGAGAGCGCGCCACTCGCGCAGATCAGGAAGCGCCCCGAAGCGCGGTCCCCGCGGCTCGTCTCGATCGTCCAACGCTGGGTCGCATCGTCGTAGCGAGCGTCCTGCACCCAGGTCTCGAACTGGATGTCGCGGCGCAGGTCGAACTTCGTGGCGACGTGGTCGATGTACTCGAGGACGGCGGAGCCTTCGGACTGCGTCTCCTCCCAGTCCCACTCTTCCATCAGCTCGTCGGAGAACGTGTAGCAGTAGTAGGGGCTCCCGGGACCGTCGACGCGAGCGCCCGGATAGCAGTTGTACCACCAGGTCCCCCCCACGTCCTTGGCCCCGTCGTAGGCACGTACCGAGAGGCCCATCTCACGGAAGTGGTGGATCGCGTACAGGCCGCTCACGCCGGCGCCGATGATCAGGACGTCGAACTCTTCGATCGACTCGTTGCTCTGCTTGCCGCTGGCCATGCTCTTCTCCTACTCGCTCTTGGTCACTCGGTTCCCGCCCCTGGGCGACGAGCGGAGTCCGGTCTCACGCACCGCCCGGGGGCCTGAAAGCGTACCAGGGCTCCTCGGCGGTCGACATGCACCGTCCAGGGGCATCTTCCGACCTCGCCGGCGGCGCGCCCGGTGCCGCGCGGCGCCGATCCCCGTCGCCAGGCGCCGCCAGCCGCCGCCCAGCGCGACCACGCGCCGGGCCGCGCCGACGCTACGCCAGGTCGAACTCGCGGTAGCCCGCCTCGGCGACCGCGGTCACGCGCTTGCGATAGCGGGGGGCGCCTCCGAAATAGGCGATGTAGTGGAAGCTGCCCTCGCCGTGGCCCTCGACGTTCGAGTTGTAGCCCCCGAACCAGCCCTTGCTGTTGCGCACGAGCATCCGCTCGTAGGCCGACACGACCTCTTCGTGCCAGGCCCGCTCGACCTCCCGGCGGGATTCGACGCGGGTCAGCCCCGCGCGACCCATGTGCTCGAGCAGCCCCGTCACCCAGTCGACGCCGTCCTCGATCGCGCGCGGGAAGTTCGTCGAGCCCGACACGCTCTGGGGGCCCGCGACCATGAGCAGGTTCGGGAATCCGTGGGTGAGGAATCCGTAGGACGTCGTCGGTCCATCGCGCCAGACGTCCGCGAGGCGAACCCCGTCGACGCCCCGGATCTCGATCTTGTCGAAGGAACCGACGACCACGTTGAAGCCCGTGGCGAGGACGATCAGGTCGAGGTCGTAGTGCTCGGCCGTGGTCTGGATCCCCGTCTTCGTGAAGCGCTCGATCGGCGTCTCCGACAGGTCGACGAGGTGGACGTTGTCACGGTTGTAGGCCTCGAAGTAGTTCGTCTCGAGGGGCAGACGTTGGATGCCGAAGCCGTGATCCTTGGGGATCAACTTCTCGGCGATCGCGGGATCGTCGACGCGCGCGCGAATCCGATCCGCGATGTAGTCCGACATCTCCTGGTTCGCTTCCTCTTCGAGGAAGACCTCGGCGAAGTTGCCGGCGAGGAGCGCGAAGCCGGGCGTGTCGTAGAGCTCGTCCCAGTGGGCCCTCCGCTCTTCCGGCGTCAGGTTGTGGAACCCCCGCCGATCCGGGAGATGGACGAAGCCTCCGACCGTGCGCCGGCAGTTCGCGAAGATCTCGTCGTAGCGGGCGCGGATCTCCGCCATCTCCTCTTCGGTGATCGGGGAGTTTCCGAGCGGCGCGCTCCAGTTCGGTCGCCGCTGGAAGACGAAGAGCTCGTCGACCTCGCTCGCGATCTCGGCGATCACCTGGATCCCGGTCGCGCCCGTCCCGATCACGCCGACGCGTCGCCCCGCGAGCGGGACCTCTTCCTTCGGCCAATGGTAGGTGTGGAAGGCGTCCCCCTCGTACTCGTCCATCCCCTCGTAGCGCGGCGGCGTCGGCGCCGAGAGGGGGCCGAGCGCGGTGATCACGAAGCGCGCCGTGAAGACCTCGCCACTCTCCAGGTCGAGCCGCCACGTGCGACTCGACTCGTCCCAGGTCATCGCGACCACCCGCGCGTCGAAGCGCATGTGACGGCGCAGATCGAATTTGTCCGCGACGAAGTTCAGGTAGCGGAGGTTCTCCGGCTGGGGCGAGAACCGCTCCTTCCAGTGCCACTCGTCGAGCAGCTCCTTCGAGAACGAGTAGCCGTAGGTGTAGCTCTCCGAATCGAAGCGACAGCCGGGATAGCGATTGCGGTACCAGGTCCCGCCGAGATCGTCGTAGGCTTCGAGCAGGATCGCGTCGAAGCCGAGATCGGTCAGGCGCTTGATCTGGTAGATGCCGGAGACGCCGGCCCCGATCACGATGTAGTCGTGGTGCTTCGCTTCGGTCATGCGGGTGCCATCCTCGCGCATCCAGCGACCCTCCGCCGGGACGCGCCCGGACGCCAGGTCACCCGCGTGGCGCGCCCCTCCGAGGCGGCGATACTCGGGACGTCCCGATGCGATTGGAGGCCCGATGAACGACGCGAAGCGATTCTCCCTCCCCGCTCACCCCGACGACCTGACACCCGCCTGGCTCGGCGAGGTCCTCGAGGCGCCCGTGCGGTCGGTCGAGCTGCTCGATCACGCGTTCTCGACGAACCAGCGGGCGCGCATCGCCCTGACCTACGACGAGGCGGGCGCCGGTCCCGAATCGCTCTTCGTGAAGCTCGCCCCGCTCGACGAGGCACACCGCGCGATGATCGGGGCGATCGGCATGGGCGAGCGCGAAGCGCGTTTCTTCGCCGACGTCTCGGGCGCGATCGACCTGCGCGTGCCGCACTGCCATTTC
>JAUIMK010000019.1 GCA_030432735.1 bacterium | reverse complement strand
GCGGAGTACGCGGTCGCCGACGCGCGCTACTGCTTCCCGCTCCCCGACGCCTACGACGACGTCGCCGCGGCCCCGCTGCTCTGCGCAGGCTTGATCGGCCACCGCGCCTATCGCATGGCCGGCGACGCCCGGCAGCTCGGGATCTACGGCTTCGGGGCGGCCGCCCATCTGATCGCGCAGGTCGCGATCCACGAGGGGCGCGACGTCCACGCCTTCACGCGGCCCGGCGACGGCGAGGCACAGGCCTTCGCACGCCGCCTCGGGGCGGTCTGGGCCGGCGGCTCCGACGAGTCACCGACCGTGCCCCTGGATGCGGCGATCCTCTTCGCACCGGTCGGCGCCCTGGTCCCCGCGGCGCTCGCCGCCGTCCGGCCCGGGGGCGTCGTGGTCTGCGCGGGGATCCACATGTCGGACCTGCCGAGCTTTCCCTACCGACTCCTCTGGGAGGAGCGGGTCGTTCGTTCCGTCGCGAACCTGACGCGCGAGGACGCGGTCGAGTTCCTGGCGATCGCGCCGGAGGTGCCGGTGCGGTCGGAGACGCGATGTTATGCGTTGTCCGACGCGAACGAAGCGCTCGCCGATCTGCGAGCGGGGCGGCTCACGGGCGCGGCGGTGCTGGTGCCCTGATCGCTCCGGGTCGACGGGCCGCGTGCACGCGCCGGGCCGAAGAGGTCACCCGGCCGCCACGAGCGGCCGCGTCGACCAACCCGGCGCGTCGGTCGCCGGCACGCAGCGGATCAGCCGGACGATCGGGATCTCGCGGTCGGTCCGCACGCGATACGTCCGGTAGGCCGGGTTCGAGGCCTGGAGTCGGCGCCAGTACTCCATTCGCTCGCTGTCGGGGACCGGCTCCCATCGGACGTCGAAGCGCTCGCCCCCGACCTGGACCTCGGCGGTCGCGCTCTCCTGCAGGTTGAGCCACCAGGCGGGTGGCTTCTCGGCGCCGCCGTTGCTCGCGACCACGACGAGCTCGCCGCGGAACTCGACGTAGGCCAGGGGCAGCGTCCGCAGCTGCCCGGACTTCCGGCCCCGCGTCGTGAGCAGGAGCATGCGGATCCCGATCAGGTTGCCCCCGATCAAGCCGCGGGTTCCGCGGTAGACGGCGCAGTGCGCGCGGGTGAATGCGAGCCAATTCGCCATGCGAGAGCCCTCTCTTCGGGCAGAGTTGCCGGTCGGTGGGGGCGGCCCGAAGGCCCGCGGGTCGCGGGCGGAGCCGTGGAGGGCGCCCTCGAGGATAGGGGGCAGCGTCGCTCGAGGCGATTCCGTTTTCGATCCCGGCGGAATCCCCCGGTCGCAGGACGAGCAGGGGTTCAGCCACGATCGGGGCCGGCCGATGAGAGCCGGGACTCGCATTTTGGAGGACAGTCCATGTCCACTCGGATTCGACGCATCCTGGCCGTGATGGCCGCCACGCTGATGTTCCAGATCGCCTTCGTGCAGAGCGCCGCGGCTCAATCCGTCGCCCAGGGCGATGCCGCGAACGCGTCGCCGGTCGTCGACGTGATGCTCCTTCGCCCGGCCGGCTTCGTGAGCCTGGTCGTGGGCAGTGGTCTCTTCCTGGTGACGGCGCCGATCGTCCTGATCACGCGCCCGCACGAGATCGGAAAGCCCTTCAAGCAGCTCGTCGTCCGCCCCGCCAAGTACGTCTGGGTGGATCCGCTCGGCGGTCACTGATCCCGCGACCGCGAGTCCCCGGATCGCTCGATCCGGGCGAGTGAGCACCGATTCGCACGCCTCGGCGCACCGCATCCGCGGTCCTGCCGGGGCGTTCGTGCGTCAGGACGCCCGCGTGGCCTCACGCGCGGCTTTCCCGCCGGCGCTAGAAGTGTCGGAGCGTCTGCCGCGCGACGATGATCGCGAGCGAGACGGCGGTGCTGTAGAGCAGCCAGAGGAGCACGGTCTCGACGGATCGCGAGAAGCGCGGCACGCCCCAGCGGTCGTCGACTGCCCATCGGCGGAACCGGATCCCGCCGAAGACGTAGAGCGTGACGCCCAGCGAGAGGCTGAGTGCGGTCCAGAGCGACGTGGTCTCGATCGGCATGCCCTGGGCAGATCGGCAGTCGGGGCCTGGCGCTCGATCCGGCAGATGCCCTGCGCGCGCTCCGGAGTTCGCCGGAGGAGCCGTCCGTCCCCCTCCGGCGCGGGTGATGCGACGCGCGAGACCCTGCGCTGCCTTCTCGAGGGGGCTGACGGCCGGTTTATTACATTCGCGTCCAGAGTGACAAAAAATCTCTGTTGACAGCGTTGTCAGTCAGGTACTTTCGCCAGGGATCGAGGAAACGAAAAGGGCTGTGGGCCGAGCGCTCATGCGCCTCCCTTTCGGTGGATCGATCGTGGATCGAGTTCAGCACGGGAACGCGGAGCCGGAACGCCGACGCCCCCGGTCGCAGAGCGCGTTCGGCCGGTCCTCGGTTTCCGTTCGAGTCGAAGCGAGGAACGATTCGAGCGTCGCGCCAGGAGTCAGCATGCCGCCCCGCCGCAATCCGATCCTCTTCCGCGAAGCCTGGAACGCGATCCGGGCGCTGATCCGCGATCCCGACGACACCGCCCAGGTCTTCCGGATCGTGCGGGCGCTGTCGGGCAACTCCCAGGAGCGCGCCTTCCAGCGCTTCCTGCGCTCCGACCACGGCCCCGCGATCCTCGCCGAGAACCGGGTGCTGCTCGAGACGCTGAGCGACCGCGCCTACCTGACGTCTCTTCCCGAAGGCACGCTCGGGCGCGTCTATGCCGACTTCACCGCCCGCGAGCAGATCACCGCGGACGGGCTCGTCGAAGCCAGCGAGTCCATCGACCGCGGCGACGACGAGGAGATCGACGCGCGTCGCGCGCTCTTCGGCCAGCGTCTGCGTGATAGTCACGACCTCTGGCACGTCGTGACCGGATACGGCCGCGACCTCTTCGGCGAAGCGGCCCTTCTCGCGTTCACCTACCGCCAGATCCGCAATCGCGGAATCGGCTTCATCGTCCTCGTGGCGTACCTGAAGGCCCGCGGTCCGATGGCGGGGGAACGCGCGCTGATCCGAGACGGCTTCCGCCGCGCGGGCGGTGCGGCGTGGTTGCCCGGGGCCGATTGGGAGGCGCTCCTCGCGCGCCCCCTCGACGAAGTCCGCCGAACCCTCGGCGTCGTACCGATCGAACACTACGAAGGATTGCGTTCCGAAGGCGCCCCCGCCCTCGCTTGACACACTCGCCCAGCGTGTCCCGCGCAAGTCGCGTCGGCCGCCGGGGAGGGGCTCACTCCGAACGTACGCGGCCTCCGAAGCGCGCTCGGCACGCTTCGGAGGCCGTTTCGGTCTGCAGGCTCCGCCTACGGATCGAAACGGCACCGCCCCCCACGCCACGACGTCTGCAAGAGGCCGCCCGCAAAGCGGGCACGCCGCTCCCCGAACGAGCCAGGCCCGCTCCGCGCTCCGAACCCGCCGAGTCGCCTCCGAAGCACCGCCCCGCGACCCAGCACCCGACACCCGCCGAGGCCGCTCCGACCTGGTCTAGCAGGGCCCCCACGACGGGCACACGACCCGTATGAATGGGGCGGGCGACCGGGATCGAACCGGCGACTTCCAGAATCACAATCTGGCGCTCTAACCAACTGAGCTACGCCCGCCGTCGGAGAGGCGCGCAAATTACCGGGAGGGGGATGGGGTGTCAAACAGGGCGGGTGACGGGCCGTGGGATTCGGTGCGACGGGAACCGGGGCCCCCCCGCGATCGTCCCAGAGGCCAGATCGCGCGCGTCTTCCGGAGAGCCCCGGCCCGGACGCTCGCGCCCTGCGTGAGGAGATCCGCATGCGAACGCGCACCGACTCCGGCCCCCGCGGTCCGGTCCTCTTCTTCTCGTTCACGATCGCGATGACCGTGCTCCTCGGCGTGCTCTTCCTGGCCGCGTGCTCGACCGACGAAGCACCGGGCCAGGAGCCGCCGCAGTACGTCGTGGTCCAGCCTCCGGCGCCGCCGCCGGAGCAGCCCAACGACCTCTCGGACGCCTCGTCCCCCGCTCCCCCCGCGACCGAAGACCCCTTCGCCGGCCAGGAGGAAATGGTCGTCGCAGGCTCCGGCGCGGCGCAGATCGGCGCCCCGAACGGAGTCGGTGAGATCGCTTTCGATGTGGCCCATCTCGAAGCGCTGGGCGCGTCGAAGCTCCGCTCCGTCTCCGGATTCGCCCCCAGCCTCGAGGTCCAGCCGCCTCCGGTCGACTGGAACACCGAGCGCTACGACGAGAGCGAGGAGTCGGGGTTCCTGCGGCCCGGGGATGCGCCGCTCTCGACCTTCTCGGTCGACGTCGATACGGCGTCCTACGCGAACGTGCGTCGCTTCCTGCGCGAGCGGGCGCGGCCGCCGGCGGGCGCCGTGCGGATCGAGGAGCTCGTGAACTACTTCCGCTATCCGCGGCGGGTCGAGTCGGGGGATGCGCCCTTCGCCGTCGACATGGAGATCTTCGACGCGCCCTGGCGCGAGGAGCATCGCGTGGTCCGGATCGCGATCGAAGGCAAGGAGCTGCCCCGAACGGAGGTGCCGCCTCGAAATCTCGTCTTCCTGCTCGACGTGTCGGGCTCGATGCGCGGCGCCGACCGGCTGGGGCTCGTGAAGTACGGGATGGAGCGGCTCGTCGAGACGCTGCGACCGACCGACCGCGTGTCGATCGTCGTGTACGCCGGGGCGAGCGGTCTCGTCCTGCCGCCCACGCCCGGGAACGAAGAGGAGAAGATCATCGGCGCGCTCGAGCGGCTCGAGGCCGGCGGGTCCACCGCCGGGGCCGCGGGTCTCGAGCTCGCCTATCGCACGGCCCGCGAGCACTTCGACGAGGAGGGGATCAACCGCGTGATCCTCGCGACCGACGGCGACTTCAACGTGGGCGTCTCGAGCCGCTCGGCGCTGCTCGAGATGATCGAGCGCGAGCGCGAGAGCGGCGTCGAGCTGACGGTGCTCGGCGTCGGCCGCGGCAACCTGAACGACGCGATGATGGAGCAGCTCGCGGACCACGGGAACGGCAACTACGCCTACATGGATTCGCGTCGGGAGGCGCGAAAGGTGCTCGTCGAGCAGGCGAACGCGACGCTCGTGACGATCGCGAAGGACGTGAAGATCCAGGTCGAGTTCAACCCGAAGAAGGTTCGCGCCTATCGCCTGATCGGCTACGAAAACCGGCGCCTCGCCGATCAGGACTTCAACGACGACACGAAGGACGCGGGCGAGATCGGCGCGGGGCACCACGTGACCGCCCTCTACGAGATCGTGCCCGTCGAGGCGAGGGGCGGCGTGAAGGGCGGCGAAGTCGATCCGCTCCGCTACCAGGCGGTGCCGGATCTGACCGAGGCGGCGGCGACCGGCGAGTGGCTCACCCTCAAGCTCCGCTACAAGGCGCCCGGCGAAGACGAGAGCCAGCTCCTGACGGCGGCCCTCGCCGGTCAGCCCGGGCGCGTGAAGTCCGCGAGCGAGAACGCCCGCTTCTCGACCGCCGTCGCGCTCTTCGGAATGCTGCTGCGCGACAGCGAGTTCAAGGGCTCCGGGAGCTATCGCCTCGTCGAGCGCCTCGCGGAGGACGCGATCGGCGCGGACGAGCACGGTGAACGCCGAGAGTTCCTCGAGCTGGTCTCCCTGGCCCGCAAGCTGTAGCGGCGGCCGGGGGCACGGTGCGAGTGTTACGCTGCGCCGATGCCTCCCGGAAGCAAAGGCACGTTCAGCGCCCTCCGCATCGCCGACTTTCGAACCCTCTTCGTCGGGACCGTCCTCTCCTTCACCGCCTTCTTCATGTCGACGCTCGTCCAGGGCTACGTGGCCTTCGAGCTCGAGGGACTGAACGTCGCGGTGGGCACCGCGGTCTTCGGGCAGGGGCTCGGGATGGTGCTGGTCGGTCCGCTCGGCGGAGCCTACGCCGACCGCCTGCCGAAGCGGCTCGTGATCGCGCTCGGGCAGATCGTCTCCGCCGGCTCCCTCGCGGTCCTCGCCGTGCGCTATTCGAACGGCACGCTGACCGTCACCCACCTCGCCCTCAACTCGTTCGTGATGGGGAGCGCCTTCGCCTTCGTCGGCCCTGCGCGCCAGGCGCTCGTCGTCGATCTCGTTCCGGACGCGCTCCGCGGGAACGCGATGACCCTGACGAACGTGTCGAACACGACGTCGCGGCTGCTCGGACCCGCGGTCGCGGGTGGGTTCCTGCGGCTCGAGTCGATGGGGCCGGCGGTGGCCTACTGGGCGATGGCGGGGCTCTACCTGGGCTCGTCGTTGCTGCTGGCTCTCCTGCCGCGGTCGGTGGTGCGGGCGAACGTGGGGGAGACCCACGTGCTCCAGGACCTTCGCGACGGACTCGTCTACGCGTGGCGGCACGTCGAGCTCCGCCATCTCCTGATCTTCTTCGTGAGCGTGATGCTCGTCGGCTTTCCGCACGTCGCGCTGCTGAACGGCTGGCTCGAGACCGAGGTCGGTCGTCCGCGGGAGGACGTGGCGATCGTGGCGATCTTCTCCGCGATCGGTGCCTTCACGGCGAGCCTCTCCCTCGCGCGCTTCGCGGACGCGGTCGTGGCGACCCGGATCTATTCGTGGATGGCGATCGGATTCGGCCTCACGCTGATCCTCTTCTCGCGCGCGAGCGACTACGAGACCGGACTCGCGGCGATCGTCCTGGTCGGGGCGACGAGCGGAGGCTTTCACGCGTTGAACGGAGCGGTGACCGCGCGCGTGACGGAGGTCCCGTTCATGGGCCGCGTCATGTCGCTCAACTTCCTCGCCTTCGCGGGCTTCGGCCTGGTGTCTCCGATCACGGGCGGGCTCGGCGATCGCTTCGGGGTGAACAACGTGCTCCTGGCCATGGGGGGGATCGTCCTGGTCCTGTCGCTCTGCATGTCGCTCGTGGTGACGCGCGACCGGCAGCGGATCGCGGCCGCCTGAGACGGTCGGTCCGCGGCACCGCGCACTCGAGGCGGATCGAGGGCGGAGGCGTCATTCGGACGCGAGGAGGATCGATGATCGAGGCTTCACTCGAACGCGCGACGGACGTGTTGACGGACGTGGCCGACCGGGTCGGGCACGCGCTCGCCGAGCGGGAGCAGCGTCTGCGCCTCGATGCCGATCCCGGGATCTGGCTGGCGGTGCCGGCGACCGCTCGCGCGGGGCTCGCGGAGCTCGTCCGCTTCGCTTCGGAGAGCGCGCCGCTCGGCTGTGAGCTCCTCCTCGCGGCCGCCCGCCCCGCCGATCGCGTTTCGGTCGCGGGCGCCGGGCGCCTCGTTCTCCGTTGGCAGGTCGCCCTCGATCCGCGTCCGGATCGCGACGACGTGATTCCCCTCCGTGCGGCGCCGGACACGCCCGAGGCGCTCCTCGCGACCTCCGACGTGCGCGCTCTGGTCCGCGGCTTCGCGGAGGAGGGCGGCTCCCTCGCCTTCGAGGTCCTCGGGCGAGGCCACGAGATCCGCGCGACGCTCTCGGTGCCGGGGCGCTGACCGACGGTCGGGTCGTCTTTTTCGCCTCGACCCGTACCCGAATCGCTTCGGACGACGTACCACCCCCCACGACGCCGGGGCTCGCCCCGCCCGCGGCGCGATCGGGAGGATCGAAGATGGCAGCGCCGACCGGAAGCCAGGGAGAGTCGAGCCCGGAAGCGGCAGGAACGTCCAGCGGAAGCCCGGTGTTCCTGAAGGTGCTGATCGGTCTCGCGCTCCTCGCCCTCGTGATTTTTCTCGGTCGCAGCGCGGGCGCGTACGTCCCCCGTTTCGCGGAATGGGTCGGCGGCCTCGGCGCCCTCGGCCCGATCGTCTTCATCCTCGGCTATGCGGTCGCCGTGATCGGCTTCGTGCCGGGGTCGGTCCTGACCCTGGCCTCCGGCGCGATCTTCGGTCTCGCGGAAGGGACGCTCTACGTCTTCGTCGCCGCGGTCCTCGGGTCGACCGGGGCGTTCCTGATCGCGCGACACGGTGCGCGCGCAGCGGTCGAACGTCGCATCGAAGGGGACGCGCGCTTCGCCGCGATCGATCGCGCGGTCGGCCGCGAAGGACGCAAGATCGTCTTCCTTCTCCGGCTCTCGCCGGTCTTCCCCTTCAACCTGCTCAACTACGCGCTCGGGCTCACGCAGGTCCGCCTGGCCGACTACGTGGTCGCTTCCCTCGGCATGCTGCCCGGCACGCTGCTCTACGTCTACACCGGCAAGGTGATCGGAGACGTCGCCGCAGTCGCCGGGGGCGTGGAGACGGAGGCGGGCGCGGCGGACTGGGTGGTGCGGGGCGTGGGGCTGCTCGCGACCGCGGTCGTCACGTTCTACATCACGCGGATCGCCCGCCGCGCGCTCGACGCGGCGACCGACGAGGACGTCGCCGCCTGATGCCCGCGCCGATTCCCGGCGTGATCCCTTCTCACCCATTTCCGTCCGCCGAAACGAAAGTGAGTCCGACCGATGGCAGAGCCGATCCGGGTCCTCCCCGTCGACGAGTGGAATACCCGCCTCGTCGAGAACGTCCACCCGCCGACGTGGAAGAACCCGACGCCCGAGGGCCGCTACAACCTCGTCGTCCTCGGCGCGGGAACCGGCGGGCTCATCACGGCGCTGATCGCGTCGAGTCTGGGCGCGAAGGTCGCTCTGATCGAACGCCACCTGATGGGTGGGGACTGCCTGAACGTCGGCTGCGTCCCGTCGAAGGCGGTGATCCGGGGCGCGCAGGTCGTGCACGAAGCGCGCGAAGCCGCGCAGTTCGGGATGCCTGGCGGGGCGGGGGACCTCGGCGACTTCGACGCGGTCATGCGCCGCATGCGGGAGATCCGCGCGCGCATCAGCCACGAGGATTCCGCCGAGCGCTATTCGGAGGAGTTCGGGATCGACGTCTACCTGGGCGAAGCGCGCTTCAGCGGCGAAGGGCGCGTCGAGGTCGCGGGACAGGTCCTCGAATACAAGAAGGCGGTGATCGCGACCGGCGCCCGCGCGGTCGCCCCACCGATCGAAGGCCTCGCCGAAGCCGGCTATCTCGACAACGAGACGGTCTTCTCGCTCACCGAGCGGCCCGCGCGAATCGCCGTGATCGGGGCGGGGCCGATCGGCTGCGAGCTCGCGCAATCCTTCCAGCGCCTCGGTTCCGAGGTCCACGTCCTCGAACGCATGGATCAGATCCTCACCCGCGAAGATCCCGACGCGGCGAAGATCGTGCAGGACGTGATGGTGCGCGAAGGGGTCGAGATGATCTTCGGCTGTGGAATCGAGCGCGTCGAACGTCGGGGCGAAGAGCGCGTGCTCCACCTGAGCTGTCCCGAAACCGGGACCCGGGAGCTCGTCGTCGACGAGATCCTGGTCGGCGCCGGGCGCGCGCCGAACGTCGAGGACATGGGCCTCGAGACGGTGGGCGTACGCTTCGATCCGAAGCGGGGCGTGGAGGTCGACGACACGCTGCGCACGAGCAACCCGCGGATCTGGGCGGTCGGCGACGTGTGCATGCAGTGGAAGTTCACCCACGCCGCCGACGCCGCCGCGAAGATCGCCGTCCAGAACGCACTCTTCGCCGTCGGCCCCTTCGGCCGCAAGAAGCTCTCCGACCTGATCATGCCCTGGTGTACCTATACGGAGCCGGAGATCGCGCACGTCGGTCTCTACGAGCGGGACGCGAGGGAGCAGGGCATCGAGATCGACACCTATCAGGTGGACATCGCGGAAGCCAACCGCGCCGTGACCGACGGACAGGAAGAGGGGCTGGTGAAGGTGCACGTGAAGAAGGGAACGGACACGATCGTCGGGGCGACGGTGGTGGCGGCCCACGCGGGCGACCTGATCACGCAGCTCACCCTGGCGATCCAGCACGGCATCGGCCTCGGTGCCTTCACGAGCGTCATCTATCCGTACCCGACCCAGGGCGAGGCGATCAAACGCGCCGCCGGGGCGTACACGCGAACGCGACTCACGCCGACGGTGAAGCGTCTCTTCGAGGCCTTCCTGGCCTGGACGCGATGAGCGGGCGGCGCTCCCGGTAGCCTTCCGGGCCGACTTTCGGGATCATGGGCGCCGGCCGAGTCCGGCCCCATCCCGGAGTGCTCCCTTGCCCCGAAGCTCCCGATCTCTCTGGCGTTCGTTCGTCCGTCCCGCCGCGGCGGCGTCGGTGATCGCCTGCGTGTCCACGGGCTGTGCGCCGAACGAGCGCGCGATCACGTCGGAGGTCGTCTACGAGCCGCCGATGGAGCGGTCGGTCGTGGTCGAGACCGTCGTCGATCTCGGCTTCGAGGCGACCTGGGACGCGCTGATCCGACGACTCTCGGAGAGCCCCTATCGGGTCGCCGCGCTCGAGAAGGCATCGCGCTTCGTGCGCGTCGACCTGGTGCGCTCGAGCGACCTGGCGGCGGCGTTCAACAAGCCCGCGCGCTTCGTCGACTGCGGCCGAACGACGAGGACCTTCGATCCCGGCGACGGAGGCGAGCCGGAGCGATTCGAGTACGTCGTCGCCGAGTCGAGCCGCTACACCGAGTCGGACGCCGTCGCCAACGGCTTCCGCGTGAGCGACGTCGAGCGCCGCGTCGATCTCGAGGCGAGCGCCACGATCTTCCTCCAGCCGGAGGGCACGCGCCGGACCCGCGTCACGGTCAAGAGCCGCTATCAGGTCGAGATCGAGGTCAGCGGTCGCGCCGCGTTCCACCCCCTCGATGCCGACGAGCCGGTCGAGGCCCCCCGCAGCTTCGGTCCCCGGACCGAGTCGATCCGGTTCACGACGTTCCAGCCCGGCAAGGACGCGCGGAGCGGCGGCCTCACCTGTCGCGCCACCGGCGACTTCGAGCACGCGCTCGTGGCGCTCGCGAATCCCGCCGCGGCGATCTGAACCGCGGCGGCTCCGCGTCGCGCGTCGCGGGCCGCGCGGCCTAGCGCAGGTCGTTGAGCGCCCAGTCGTAGTCGAGGAAGCGGATCCGCGCGTCGCGCCCCGGGCCGCGAAGCCAGGCGGCGTCCTCGTCCGGGACGTGGCGCGCGATCGTCTCGAGCACGCCGCCCCCCGCCTCGAAGTCCTCCTCGAACCAGTCGAAGATCTGCGAGACGTGCACGGTCTCGCGTGCGCGATCGATCCGCACGCCCTTGGCCGGGCTGGCGAGCCAGCGGCGCATGGCGGCATCGAGCTGCTCGTCGAGCCGCTCGGCGCGGAAGGCCCGCCGGGCGAGGGGCGGACAGGAGGTCGAGGCGCACACGATCGCGGCGTGGATCCGGGGCTCGCCCATCTTCCGGAGGATCTCGTGCTCGATCTCGCCGAGGGAGACGTCGCGACCCTCGATCGAGGCGACCTTCTCGTTCCAGACCGGGAAGAAGAACGAACCGATGTCGCGAATGCTCTCGACGGGGTAGTGGTCGACGATCAGGTCGATCGTGAACACGTTGTAGGCGTTGATCCAGTAGGCGAGCCTCCCCTCGCGATCGAGGCGGCTCGGCCGCGCGGCCCGGAGCTCCGCCGAGAGCTTCTTCCAATCGGCCGACCGCGATATCGCGCGGTAGTCGACCCGCGTACCGACGACGTCGGACACCTCCCGGGTATGGCGCTCGAGGAGCCGGTCGTAGAGGTCGAGGTCGATCGCATCGCGCGCCGTCGCGGGGCTCGTGAGTCCGAGCCCGATCAACAGGAGCGCGGAGGGCAGGAGGCGGCGGTACTTCATGGACGGTCCTTCTCGTTGTCGCTTCTCGGGACTCTACGTCGCGCAGGCGCCGGCGGTTTCGGGCGGTGCATCGAATGGTTTCGGGTCCGCCGGATTGGCGGGGGGGAAGGCTGCGGATAGACTCCGAGCGCCCTGCAATCGAAGGAGTGAGCCTTGGCAGTCCGGATTCCCGTCTCGATTCGATCGCGTGCCGCGACCCGTCGCTCCGGATGGCGCATTGGGCTGGCCCTGGCCGGGGTCGGCCTCGCGCTCGGGTGCGGAGACGATCCGGCGCCCGCGCCTTCGTCCAGCGCGACCGCGGACACGTCCGCCGCCGCCCCCAAGCCGCCGCCGCGGCCGGCCCCTGGCGAGACCGCCGTAGACGCGCGCACCGAGGAAGAGCTCGTCGCCGCCGGCCGCGCCACCTACATGGCCAACTGCATCGCCTGCCACGCGATGGACCCGACGATCGACGGCGCGCTCGGACCGGCGGTGGCCGGCTCCTCCCTCGAGCTGCTCGAGGCGCGGATCATGCGCGGCGAGTATCCGGAGGGCTACACGCCCAAGCGCCCGAGCCGCGTGATGGTCCCCCTGCCGCACCTCGAGCCGCGGCTGCCGGAGCTCGCGGCCTACCTACAGTCGCTCTGACCCGAGCGGGCAGGAGTCATCGGTCGGCGACCCGCGCATCGCAGGCCGCGGACCGAAACGAGAAACGCCCCGTCCGGTCGTGCCGGACGGGGCGTTCTCGTTCCGATCGTGCGTCGCGCGACGCGGCTGCCGCTAGCTGTTCAGCAGGTAGCCGACCGCGAGGAGGACGACCCACAGGGCCAGGCCGAAGTGGATCGTTCCGGAGACGCTGGTGAGCGGCTTCTGGGTCCCTTCGGTTCCGGCGAGGGCGTTGATCTCGACCGCGAGGATGATCGCGCCGCCGACCAGCCAGTAGGTGAGGTCGTTGGTGCCCGACAGGAAGCCCGGCAGGTTCGCCGCCGAGATCATGAAGAAGAGCATCGGGATCGAGAAGAGCGTGTTCGTGCGGGACGCCATGCCGGCGACCTTGCCGCGGGCCGCGGCTTCCGGGATCGGGTCGCCGCCACCGGCGACCTGCTCCGCGTTCGCGATCACGACCTGCTGAGCCGGCCAGATCACGAACCAGACGTTGGCCCACATGAGCGTGCCCATCAGACCGCCCGTCAGGATCTTCGTCATGTAGCCGTCGGTCAGCGGGATGCCGAGGTGACCCCAGCGGTAGGCGACGATCGTCCAGCCGGAGAGGAACGTGAACATCGCGCCCCAGCGGAACCACCAGAGGGCGTTCGGGACGAGCCCGCGGGTCATCGCGCTCTTCGCGGTGCCGCCGAGCTCCGAGCCGAAGAACGGGGTCTGGATGAAGTTGAAGTAGTAGAGGACGCCGATCCAGGTGACGCCAGCGAACACGTGCATCCAGCGGAGGAGGACTTCGATCCCGTTGCCGGTCGTGAAGAGATCCATGGGCGATTTCCCTTTCTGAGCTTCGAGGGCGTCGCTCTGGCCGCGCGTCCCCGTGAGCGGGACGGCTCCACCAGCGATGTGTGTGCCCGACGGCACGGCCGCGCGGCGGCCGCCCCCGAAGGCGATTCGTACGCGCCTCATTCTATCCGTCCGGGGAGCGGAATCTAGGGGGATTTCAGGATCCTGGGAGCGAAAGCTGCGGCTGTCCGGGAGGAATCCCGCGCCGCGAGGGGTGGTGAAAGAGGCCCGTTTCGACCGGGGGCAGGCGAATCGCCACGATCGTCTATTCTCCCGCGCTCGTCGCGCCGGTCGGGCGCCGACGTGCCTCTCCCCCCGACAGCCCGAACCAATGCACACGGCGGCCGCGGCCCGCCGTAGAGGTGGGAACGTTGGATCGACGGAAGATCCTGGTCACGAGCGCGCTGCCCTACGTCAATCACGGACTCCATCTGGGGCACATGGTCGAGCACATCCAGACCGACGTCTGGGTGCGCTTCCAGCGCTTGCGCGGACACGAGGTCCGGTTCTTCTGTGCGGACGACACCCACGGCACGGCGACGATGCTCCGCGCCCAACGAGAGGGCTGCGCGCCGGAAGCGATCCTCGACGCGATGCGCGAAGAACACGTCGAGGATCTCGGTCGTTTCGGCGTCGTGCACGACAACTATGGCAGCACGCACTCGCCCGAGAACGAAGCCCTCGTCGGCGAGTTCTGGGCGGCCCTCCGCGCCGCTGGCCACGTCGACCAGCGCGAGGTCAGCCAGCTCTACGATCCCGAGGCCGGCATCTTCCTGGCGGATCGTTTCGTCACCGGCGGCTGTCCGAAGTGCGGGGCCGAAGGGCAGTACGGCGACAACTGCGAGGTCTGCGGCGCGACCTACGAGCCCTCGGAGCTGATCGACCCGAAGAGCACGATCACGGGCGCCGTCCCGGAGGTGCGCAGCCACGACCACCTCTTCGTGAAGCTCGAGCCCTTCCACGCCTTCCTCGACGAGTGGACCCAGAGCGACGGGCACGTGCCCGCGGAGACGGCCAACTGGCTGAAGGGCACGTTCCTCTCGGACGAGCTCCGGGACTGGGACGTCTCGCGGCCCGCTCCCTACTTCGGCTTCGAGATCCCCGACGCGCCCGGCAACTACTTCTACGTATGGCTCGACGCGCCGATCGGCTACATCGCGTCCACGCAGCAGTGGTGCGACCGGACCGGCGAGCGCCTCGAGGACTGGTGGAAGGACCCAGCGACGGAGATCCATCACTTCATCGGCAAGGACATCGCCTACTTCCACACGCTCTTCTGGCCCGCCATGCTGAAGACCGTGGGATACAACCTGCCGACCGCGGTCCACGTCCACGGCTTCCTGACCGTGAACAACGAGAAGATGAGCAAGCGGAAGGGCACGTTCGTCCTCGCGAGCACCTATCTCGATCACCTCTCGCCGGAGTACCTCCGCTACTACTACGCGAGCAAGCTCTCCTCCCGGGTCGACGACATCGATCTCTCCCTCGACGAGTTCGTCCAGAAGGTGAACTCGGATCTCGTGGGCAAGGTCGTCAACCTGGCGAGCCGGACCGCGCGCTTCGTGAAGGGGCAGACGCTTCCGGAGTACCCGTCCGAGCTCGACGAGGGACTCTTCGCCGCCGCCGCGGAAGCGGGCGAGGAGATCGCCGCCGCCTACGAAGCGCTGGACACCGGAAAGGCCATGCGGCTGATCATGGCCCTCGCGGATCGGGCGAACGAGTTCGTCGAATCGAAGGCGCCCTGGGCGCTCAAGAAGGACGCGTCGAAGCAGGAGGAGCTCGCGCAGGTCTGTGCGGTCGCCCTCAATCTGTTCCGGCAGATCACCCTCTACCTGGCGCCGGTCGTGCCGCGCTTCGCGGAAGAGTCGGGGAAGCTGCTCGGGCTCGAGGGCGCGGGGACTTGGAGCGACGCGGCGTCGCCGGTGGTCGGCACGACGGTCGGAAAGTTCAAGCACCTGATGGAGCGGGTCGATCCCGAGAAGGTGGAGGCGATGGTCGAAGCGAGCCGCGAGGCGGCGGAGGCGTCCGAGGCGGAGGCGGCGAGCGCCGTCGGTGGCGGCGAGGTCCTGGACGGCGAGCCCCTCGAGGCCGAGATCACGATCGACGACTTCGTGAAGGTCGACCTCCGCGTCGCCGAGATCGTCGAGGCGAAGTCGGTCCCGAAGGCGAACAAGCTCCTCGAGCTGACGCTCTCGCTCGGCGGGAACGAGCGGCGGACCGTGTTCGCGGGGATCAAGAAGGCCTACGAGCCGGAGCAGCTCGTGGGGCGCCTGACGGTGATGGTCGCGAACCTCGCGCCCCGCAAGATGAAGTTCGGCGTGAGCGAGGGCATGGTTCTCGCGGCGGGCCCGGGGGACAGCGAGATCTTCATCCTCTCGCCGGACGCCGGCGCGAAGCCGGGGCAGCGGATCCGCTAGGTCGGTCGCCCGAGGCGGGAGCCGCGCTACCCTCGCGCGCGCCGCGCCCCGGGAGCCGATCGATGGCCGAGATCTTCGAAGCCCTGACCGACGAGCACCAGCGCTTCATCGCGCGCCAGCCCGTCTTCTTCGTCGCGACGGCGGCAGCGGACGGCCGAGTCAATCTCTCGCCGAAGGGCGGGCCTTCCGTCGTGCCGCTCGCGCCCGACCGCCTCCTCTGGCTGAACCTCACGGGCAGCGGGAACGAGACCGCCGCCCACGTCCTCGAGCAGAACCGCATCACCCTGATGTGGACCGCCTTCGAGGGGCCGCCGCTCATCCTGCGCGTCTACGGGCGGGCCCGCGCGATCCATCCCGACGACGCGCAGTGGGACGCGTGCACCGAGCGCATTCCCGCCTCCCTCGGCGCGCGTCAGTACTTCGAGGTCGCCGTCGAGTCCGTCCAGACGAGCTGCGGCTACCAGACGCCGCTCATGGACTATCGCGAAGACCGGAAGGCCCTCGACAAGTGGGCCGAGAAGAAGGGCGAGGACGGGATCCGCGCCTACTGGGCCGATCAGAACGCGACCAGCATCGACGGCCTGCCGACCCGGCGCGGGCGCTGATCCGCCGCCGCGTCGCGGCTCAGCGTGATCCGTCCGCGTCCCGGAAGTCCCCTTCGCCGTCGTCCTCGTCCTCGCCGGGAATCAGGATCGGCTCCCGGCCGCGCCGGCGACGGACCCAGTTGATCGACCGGTGGACCGCTTCCTGCCGGACGAGTTTCCGCTCGAGACGGTATTTGCCGGGGAAGTCGATCAGCGAGACCCCCAACAGGATCGTCAGGATGCCCTGTCCCGGGAGGACGAGCATCGCGATCCCCCCGGCGATGAGCACGGCGCCCAGCCCGTTCTTCAGGACGATCAGGATCGCGCGGAGGACCGGCGACATGCCGTCGAGCAGCGTCGGCTCCCGCGACGTGCGCAGGAAGTAGTCGCTCGGGATCTGCACGAGGATCCAGGGCACCGCGACGAGCGATCCGAGGAGCGTCGCGATCGAAACGGCGATGAGGAGCGCGATGGCTTCGGGCATGGGGAAGGGCTCGCTTCGTTCCGCCGTTCCGTCGCTAGCGCCGCAGCCCGAGGCTCAGGATGCGTTGGATGAGATTCTCGTAGGAGATCCCCGCCTTCGCAGCGGCGTGGGCGAGCTCTTCGTAGTTCGCGAGCTCCGGATTCGGATTGGCCTCCAGGAAATAGAGCTTCCCGTCGTCCGCGAGGCGGTAGTCGATCCGCGCGTAGCCTTCGAGAGAGAGCATGCGGTAGATGCGCTTGCTGACGCGTTCCAGCGAGGCGGCGACGCCGTCCGGCAGCTTCCTGGCGCCGCGGATCCGGACGCCGTGCTTCTTCTGGTACTCGACGTTGTGCTTGAGGCTCTCGGTCGCGATCAGGTCCTGCCCCGGCTCGAGCCCGTCGACGATCAGCTCGCGCGGGGGGAGGGCGATCAGCCGATCGTTGCCGAGCACGCCGACGTAGATCTCGCGGCCCGGGATGAACTCCTCCACGATCGCATCGGTTCCGATCCGTTCGTGCATGAACTCGACGCGGGTCGCGAGCGCGTCCTCGTCGCGGACGATCGAGGCCTTCGAGATCCCCATCGAGGCTTCCTCGACGAGGGACTTCACGATCAGCGGGAACTCCATCCGCTTCGGGCGCCGGACGCGTCGGTTCCGCCGGACGGTGAAGAAGCGCGGCACCGTGATCCGGTGATACATGGCGACCTTCTTCGACAGCGCCTTGTCCCGGGCGAGCACGAGGCCCCGCGGATTGTTTCCGGTATAGGGGACGCGCAGGAGCTCGAGGAAGGCGACGACGTGCTGGTCGTAGATCGCCTCGCCCTGGAACTCGTCGAGCAGGTTGAAGACGATGTCCGGCTCCCACTCCTCGACCGCGTGCCGGATCGGGAGCACGGCGTCGCGGACACCGAGGGGACGCGCTTCGTGTCCGAGCTTGCGCAACGCGTCGAGCACGTCGCTCTCGGTCTTGATGCGATGGAACTCGGACTCGCTGAGCTCCGAGACGTCCTCCGGCGGGACGAGGTCCTCGTGCATGAGCACGAGCACCCGGAGCTTCTTGCGTCGCGGCTTGCGGCGGCGCTCGGCCCGCCCGGCCCCCGCGCTCTTCTTCTCGTCGGTCATAGCGCGTGCCAGTCCCTTCCGCGGTAGAGGAACTCGACGCTCCGCGCGGCGAGCAGGATCGAGAAGTCGACGACGAGCCGGCGCTTCGGGCCGACCGCCCGGAGCTTCATCTCGCGGGAGCGCGCGATCATCTCGCCGAGCACGACGTCGAGGGAGAGCTCGTGCTTGCCAGTCGCACGGGCCACCATGCGCCGGATCTCGGTCCGATGGCTGCGGAGGAACGCCGCCGCGGACGGGGACCGCGCGCTGCTCTCCTCGATCGGCGTGAAGAGCCGGAGCAGGTCCTGGTCGTAGGCGCGGGTCGCCAGGGCCCGGTAGCGCTGGCGCTTGGCCCGGTAGTGGGCGCCGAGGGTCGTCTTGATCCGGTGGACGGGGTCCGGGCGGGCCTTCGAGCGGACCGGCGGCGTCTCGCCCGCGAGCTCGTGCATGAGCTGGTCCACGTAGCGCAGCTTTCGCAGCGCGGGCCAGCCCAGGTACTTGCGCCGCCAGCGCGATCCCGGCGTGAGCCAGACCGCGAAGGTCTCCGCGAAGTCTTCGTCGGGATGGCTCTGGGCGTACCAGTTCGGCAGGTGGACGACGTAGCGGCGGCTTCCCGGATTGGGCCGGTAGTAGTCGGGGTAGGGCTCGGTCGTGGAGCCGAAGAGCTCGCGCCACCGCTTGCGTCGGTGGAGGCGGAAGGCGTGCTGCATCGCGTGGCCGGCCTCGTGCCGGAGGAGGCGCAGGCACTCCGCGTTCGTGCCGCCCTCGACCTCGAGGATCTGCGCGCGCTCGAGGCGCTTCAGGCGCGGGTGGGCCAGGTAGAAGGGGATCGCGATCCCCGGGACGCCCTCCGGCGAGAACCACTCCTCCGAGAGCCAGCAATGGGGCTTCACGCGGAGGTTGCGCGCGTCGAGCTCGCGGTAGAGCCGCTCGATCGGTGCCTCGAGGCCGCTGCCCTCGAGCTGGAGCCCGAGGTCGCAGAGGCGCCACTCGAGGAGCTCCTGATTCGTGCACTTCTCCCAGGCGGCGGCGCGGGGCATGCCCGGAGTCTATCCCAGTTCGGCGGCGGGGCAGGGGCGCGCGCGCCGCCGAAAATCCACCCACGCGCCGCCGTCTCCCGCGGTAGGCTATGCGCATCCTCCCGCCCTCGACCGCAAGGAGAACGCCCGCCGTGAAGATCTCGCTCGGATGCCCGCCCGGACCGCAGTCCGTCGAGCTCGCCCGTCACGCTGAGGCGCTCGGCTACGACCGGATCTGGCTCTACGACTCGGCGGCCATCTACGAAGACATCTGGATCCACCTCGCGCGGATCGGCGAGGCGACGGAACGGATCGGGCTCGGGACCGCGGTGTTGGTGCCGAACCTGCGTCATCCGATGACCACCGCCGCTGCGATCGCCACCGTCGATCGGCTCGCGCCGGGGCGCCTCGCCTGCGCCGTCGGGACCGGGTACACCGCGCGCCTCGTCCTCGGTCAGGGCGCCCTCTCCTGGAAGACGACGCGGACCTGGATCGAGCAGGTGAAGGGGCTCCTCGCCGGCGACGTCGTCGAGATCGACGGGCGGGCCTGTCAGATGATCCACCGCCCCGAGCTCGCGAAGGCGCGGCCGATCGACGTGCCGATCCTGGTCTCCGCCTTCGGACCGAAGGGGCAGGCGATCGCGCGGGAGATCGCAGACGGCTGGATGGGGATGTCGCCGCCGCCCTTCGAGACCGACTGGTCGGTCCACATGGTCAACGGGACCGTGCTCGCTCCCGGCGAGTCGCCGTCGGCGCCGCGCGTGATCGACGAGGCGGGCCCCTGGCTCGTCGGCGCCTATCACATGGGCTGGGAGACGAATCCCGCCGGCCTTCCGGACATGCCCGGCGGCGCCGATTGGCTCGCACAGATCGAGCGCGAGCGTCCCGAGTCGGAACGCCATCTCGCCGTCCACAGCGGGCACTGCACCCACCTGAACGCCGCCGACCGCAAGGCGATCGCCGCGTATGGCGACGCGGTGCCGTGGTGGGGCTGGGTCGGCGAGGCGGAGGACGTGCGCAAGCGCGCCGAAGAGACGGCCGCCGCGGGGACGACCGAAATTCTGTACACGCCGGCCGGGGACGACCTGCTCGGCCAGGCCGAGACCTTCTATCGCGCCGTCGAATCCGTAAAGGGATAGGCGCGACCCCATCAACTCGAGGAACGAACATGCTGACGAAATTCGACGACTACCCGATCCACCAGACCCCGGAGCCGCTCGCGATCCCCGCGACGACGGATCGCCACGCGTACGACCGCTACTGGTTCAACGGCTACCAGGACGACGGCGAGTTCTACTTCGGGATCGGCGCGGCGGTCTATCCGAACCTGGGGATCGTCGACTGCGCCCTCTCGATCGTGCACGACGGCGAGCAGAACTCCTTCCACGGCTCCCGGCGCGCGGGATCGGAGCGGAGCGAGATCGAGGTCGGGCCCTTCAAGATCGAAATCATCGAGCCGATGATGAGCCTGCGCGTGACCCTCGACGACAACGAGAGCGGCGTGAGCGCGGACCTGCTCTGGATCCCGCGGACGGCGAGCTTCGCGGAGGAGTTCCAGCGCTCGAAGCGCACCCCCGGCGGCGGCGCGCGGCACATGGAGGCGACCCGCTTCAACCAGTTCGGAAACTGGCAGGGCGAGATCCGCTACAAGGGCAAGACCGTCACGATCGATCCGAAGCGCGTCTTCGGGACGAAGGATCGCAGCTGGGGGATCCGGCCGGTCGGTGATCCCGCGCCGCCCGGTGCGCCGCCGACCGAGACGCCGGCGATCAACTTCCTGTGGTTCCCGATCCACTGGGACGATCGATGCACCCACGCCGGCATGTTCGAGAACGAGCACGGCGTGACGTGGCACTGGGACGGGATGATCATGCCGACCTATTCCTCGCCGGATCAGATCCCGGGCGTCGAGGACCCTGCGATGGAGCCTCTCGCCGGCGTCGACCACCAGATCTACGAGTTCTTCCCGGGCACGCGCCGCGCCCGCCGCGCGCAGGTCTCGCTCCTGCACCTCGACGGGAAGCGGACCGAGATCGAGCTCGAGAGCCTGCTCGTCTACCGCATGAAGGGGATCGGCTATTCGCATCCCGAGTGGGGGCACGGGCGTTGGAAGGGCGAGCTCGCCGTCGGCGGCAGCTCGTGGACGATCGAAGAGTGCGACAACATGGAAGTGTCGAACCAGCACATCCAGTCCGTCATGCGCGCGACCTGCGGTGATCAGCAGGGCATCGGCGTGATGGAGCAGATCCACATGGGGCCGTCCAGGAAGTACGGCTTCAAGGAATTCCTCGATCCCGCGACCTGAGGCGGGGCGCCGAGTCGGCGTGGGAGGCAGCTGATGGCCGAGATCTCGATGCGACGTGTTCATGGCTTCGAGGATCCGACCGACGTCCGGTCGCGGATCGAGGGACTTGCCGAGAAGGTGGCGAGTCGACTCGGCGGGACCTGGCGCTGGGAGGGCGACGACGCGGTCTGCGAAGCCCGCGGCGCCAAGGCCCGCGTGGGCTACGACCAGGAGGCGATCTCGATCGATGTCTCGCTGCCGCTGATGCTGCGCCCGCTCAAGGGGAAGCTCGAGGGGAAGATCGAGGAGTACTACGAGCGGTACTTTTGCGAGGGTTGAGGACTTTCTCGAGAGCGTCGAGGGCTCGTGTGAGCGTTGAGGACTCCTGTGAGCGTTGAGGACTCCTGTGAGGCCCCGGGGCTCGTCGTGATGGCCCGTGCCTGAGGACGCGAACGCGGGCTCCGCTTCCTGGGCGGCGGGTATCGTGAACCACGGCAGCTTCGAGGATCTCGAGCGGTGCCTGGCGTCGATCGCGCGGCAGTCGCTGGCGCCGCAGGACGTCTCGGTCTGGGACACCGGAGAGGACGCGGCGGCGATCGCGCGGCTCGCGCAGCGGCATCCCGCCGTCCACTTCGACGGCGGAACCAACGAGGGGTACGCCGGGGGCGCGAACCGCGTCGTTCGCGCGCTGCGGGCGCGCGCCGGGGACGCGCCGCCGGACTTCGTCCTGCTGCTGAATCCGGACGTCGTGCTCGACGGGGATTTCGCCGAGACGCTGCTTGCTGCGGTCGCGTCCGACCCCGCGGTGGCGCTCGCGACGGGCAAGCTCCTGCGGCCCGATCGGCGAACCCTCGACAGCGCGGGCATCGTCTTCCCTCGCCATCGCCGGCCCCGGGACCGCGGAAGCGAGACCCTCGACGACGGGCGATTCGATCTCGCGGAAGACGTGGATGCGGCGAGCGGTGCCGCGCTCCTGATCCGCACGGACGCGATCGACCGGCTCGCGATCGACGGAGAGCTCTTCGACGAGAGCTTCTTCGCCTATCACGAGGACACGGACCTCGGCTGGCGCGCGCGTCGGCTCGGCTACCGGGTCCGCTACGTCCCCGCCGCCGTCGCCGTTCATGGGCGGGGCTGGAAGCGGGCGGAGCGCGACCGCGTCCCCGTCGAGATCCGGCGCCATTCCTTCAAGAACCACTACCTGCAGCTCGTGAAGAACGAGCGCCCCCGCGACTTCCTGCGGAACGCGCCGTCGATCCTCGGATGGGAGGTGCTCCGGTTCGGATTCACGGTCCTGCGCGATCCGAAGCTGCTGCCGGCCTACGTCGCCGCCGCGCGCGCGCTTCCCGCGGCGTTGCGCAAACGAAGGGTGATCACCGCCCGTGCTTGCGAAGAGCGGGTCCCTGGCTGAATCTTCCCGCCGCGGCGCGGGCGCGTACGGCGCGATGCGCAGCAGGGGGTGAGCGATGCCGATGAAGGTTGCGATCCAGCCGACGGAGCTGGAGGCCGTTCTCGAGGTCCGGACCGGCCGCGTGGCGGACGATCGGGGCTTCTTCGCGGAGACGCACTCGGTCGAGATGTGGCGCCAGGCCGGCTTCGAAGAGACCTTCGTCCAGGACAACCTGTCGAAGTCCTGCCGCGGCACGCTGCGCGGCATGCACTTCCAGATCGCGCCCCGTGCGATGGGCAAGCTCGTGCGCTGCATCCAGGGCTCGATCTTCGACGTCGCCGTCGACCTGCGCGACGGCTCGCCGACCTACGGCTGCTGGGTCGGGCGCACGCTCACCGGAGACGGGGACGTCTCGCTGTGGGTCCCCGTCGGATTCGCGCACGGCTTCCTCGCCCTCGAGGACGAGACCCTGGTTCACTACAAGTGCACCGACATGCACGCGCCCGAGACCGAGCGCGCGCTCCACTACGCGGACCCCGACGTCGGGATCGAGTGGCCGATCGAGCCCTCGATCGTGACGCAGAAGGACGCGGACGCGCCTTCGCTGGGGGACGTGGAGGCGCGGTTCTAGCGGGGGCCGGGGCTCTCTAGCCGACGTAGTTCTCCGGGAAGAGGCGGCGCTCGACCGCTTCGATGACCGCGTGGATGACCTGGATGTGGAGCTCCTGGATCCGGTCCGCGGTCGTCGCGCGGGGAACGACGATCGCGATGTCGACCTCGCCGGCGACCTTGCCGCCGCCCTTGCCGAGCAGGCCGACGGTGCGCATGCCCAGCTGCCTGGCGCTCTTCACGGCCGCGAGCACGTTCGCCGACTCGCCGCTGGTCGAGATCGCCAGGAGCAGGTCTCCCTCCCGACCGTGCGCTTCGACCTGCCGGGAGAAGATCGCTTCGTAGCCGAAGTCGTTCGCGATGCAGGAGATCGCGGCCGGGTCGGAGAGGGCGATCGCGGAGAGAGGGCGCCGGTTGTTGCGGAAGCGTCCGCTCCATTCTTCGGCGAAGTGCATCGCGTCGCTCATGCTGCCGCCGTTCCCGCACGAGAGGAGCCGGCCGCCGGCTTCCAGCGTCGTGTGGGCGGCCTCGGCGAAGGCCGCCATCGCCTCGAGGTTCCGGCCGTCCGCGAGGAACGCGTCGAAGGTGGCGCGGGACTCTTCGAAGGTGTTGCGAAGCGAATCGAGGGTCGTCGACAAGGTGGGATCTCCGGTCGGGCGGGGCGATCGAGAGACGATCGCGCGCGCAGGGTCAGTTCGGGTCTTCGAGCTCGAGCAGGGCGGCCACGCGCGCTGGCAGCTCCCGGCCGGCCCGCGCATACGATTCGGGCACGCCGATGTCGATGAAATAGCCCTCCGCCTCGACGCCGAGGGGAGCGATCGCTTCGCAGCGGGGCACGAGCCACTCGTGCTCGAGGGAGAACGCCTGCGCCGAGGGGAAGTCCTCGACCACGCGTCGGTCGAGCAGGTAGCTGCCGGCGTTGATCCAGCCGGGGCCCGCCGCGCCCTTCTCGTCGAACCGGATCGCCCGGTCGCCTTCGATCTCCACGCGACCGAAACGGCTCGTGTCGTCCACGCGTCGAACCGCCATCGTGAGTCGCGCGCCGGCCTGCCGGTGACGCTGCTCCGCCGCGAGCATGTCGACCTCGCAGTAGGTGTCGCCGTTCAGCAGCCAGACGAGGTCCGAGGTGGCTCGCGTCATCGCGAGCCGCGCGGCCCCGCCGGTGCCCAGGGGCTCGTCCTCCCGCGCGTAGACGACCTCGGCCCCCTCGAACGCGCGGCCGATGGCGTCTTCGATGCTCCGGGCGCCGTAGCCCGTCGAGAGCACGAAGCGCTCCACGCCGCGACGACGGAGGGCCCGCATCAGCCAGACGAGGAAGGGCTCACCCGCGATCGGCGCGAGGGGCTTGGGCAGGTCGCCGATCGCGCCGCGCAGTCGCGTGCCCAGGCCGCCGGCGAGGATGATCGCCTCCATCGCGCTCAGGCCTCGACGCCGATGACCGCGGAGCCGGCATCGGGTGCGGTGACGGCGTCGGTGTAGGCACGGATCACGTCGGCGCTCGGGCCGACCATACGCGTGCGCCCGTGATCGAGCCAGACCGCCCGGTCGCAGAAGTCGCGGACGAGCTCCATGCTGTGGGAGACGACGACGATCGTCCGGTTCGAGCGCGCCATGTCGAGCATCGACTGCGTGGACTTGATCGTGAACTCCTCGTCGCCGACGCCCCAGATCTCGTCGACGAGGAGCACGTCCGGGCGGGCCTGGAAGAGGAGTACGTCGCGACGGGGTCGTCGATGAAATTCGCGAGTCCCGAGTACTCGATGATCGCGTCCATCCGCTCGCGGATCTCCCGCCGGCTCATCCCGAGCAGCATTCCGGAGAGGTAGGCGTTCTCGCGCCCGGTCAGATAGTTCACGAGTCCCACGTTCAGGGAGTGGAGCGAGGCCACGACGCCGTGGTTCGTGAATCTGCCGCGATCGGGGCTCACGAGTCCGCCGAGGACGCGCATCACCGTGCTCTTTCCGGAGCCGTTGCTTCCGATGATGCCCACGGTCTCGCCGAGCTTGACGTCGAAGGTCACGTCCTCGAGGGCCCAGAAGCGGTGGCGGCGCATGAATCGCCCGCGTCGGCGATAGCAGAGGCCGACGTGCTCGACGCTGAGCGCGAGCTCCCCCGGCGCCTGGCCGGTGCCGGTCAGGGGGTGATCCATTTCGAGGCTGCGTTCGGGCTCGGACAAGGTCGCTCCGGTGGGCGCGTCGCGCGCGAAGGGGCTCAGGCGAGGTTCTTGGCGTAGACGAGGTCGTTGCGGCCGATGATCATCCAACCGAGAAGGAACGCGAAGATTCCGCCGACCGCCGTGTATCCGAGGATCTCGAAATCCGGCCAGCGTCCGTACATCAGGACGTCGCGATAGCTCTCGATCAGCGCGAGCATCGGGTTCGCATAAAACCACTCGCGCAGCGGCTCGGGGATCTGGCTCGCGGGGAAGAAGATGCCCGAGAGGAAGAACGCCAGCCGCAGCACGAAGTGCTCGATCACGAGAGAGAGATCCGGCATGAACGGCGTGAGCCCGCAGACGACGAGGGTGAAGCCGAGGTTCACGATGAACTGCACGATCAGGATGAGCGGCAGCGCCGCGTAGTGCACGTCCGGTGCGAATCCGTAGATCTGCAGGAAGACGACCAGGGCGACGAAGGCGACGGAGAACTTCGCGGTGTTCGTGAGCGCGACCACGATCGGGAAGAGCACCTTCGGGACGTAGACCTGTTGTGCGATTCCGGAGTTCGTGTTGATCGAGACGCCGCCCTGGGAGAGGGTCGCGCTGAACCAGCGCCAGACGACCATTCCGGTCAACAGGAAGGCGACGTAGTCCTCGGTCCCGCGGTCGAGGATGCGCTGGAACACGAACCAGAAGACGATCATGTTCGCGACGGGGTCGATGATCCACCAGGCGAAGCCGGCATAGGTGCGTGACGACTCGGACCGGAGGTCCGCGTACGCGTTGTAGAGGATGATCTCGAAGTGGCGTCGGGTGAGGCGCATGGTGGCTCTCGGCTCACGCCATCCCGAGCTCGGCCAGGCGGTCGTGCATCCGCCGGCCGACCGCGACCGGCGAGAACTCGCTGGTGAGGAGGCGTCGCGCGCGGCGGCCGAGCCGTCGACCGTAGGCGGGCTCGTCGACGAGACGTCGCATGTAGGCCGCAGCCTGCTCGACCGACGGGTCGGCCCACTCCTGTCCCTCGTGGAAGGGGTACTGGTTCTCTTCGACGGGAATCATCTCGTAGTCCACGAGGCAGGCGCTCTCTTCGTCCATGAAATCCGTGTTGCCGGAGTAGCCCGTCGCGATCACGGGCTTCCCGAGATGCATCGCCTCCGCCATGCCGCGCCCGAATCCCTCGCTGCGGTGGAGCGACACGTAGCAGTCGATCTGGTTCGTGAGGCCTGCGATCTCCCGGTGGGAGAGCACTTCGGGGATCAGGCGGATGCGCGGGTCGCGGGCCAGGCGCATCTCGAGCGCTTCGACCTGCTCCGCGTGGTCGGCGAGATGCATCGTCTTCACCACCAGGTGGACGCGGTCGTCGCCGGGCGGGAAGGCCTGCTCGAAGGCGTCCAGGACGGCCCACGGATTCTTGCGGGCGGCGAAGGAAGCGAAGTCGAAGCTGAAGAAGAAGACGAACTTGTCCTTCGGGAGGTGGAAGTAATTGCGGTCGAGGCTCGGCAGCGGTTGCACGTCCACGGCCAACGGCATCCAGACCACCGGTTTGTCCGTCTTCGCGGCGATGCTCTCCTGGATGAACCGGGACGGGGCCCAGATCTCATCGACCAGGTCGATCGACGGGAGCCATGCGTCGGGGAATCGGGAGAGCTCCCAGGCCCAGAAGCCGATGTTGTACTTCGACGAAAAGAACTCGCTGCCGAGCGCATCGTGTGCCACGGGCATCTGGTCTGCGTTGATGTGGAAGATGTTCACGGGGAAGGGGGCGTCGGTCGAGAGGAACTCGTCGAAACGATCGTCCTGCTGGCGCGCCACGACGTTCGCGGAGAAGTCGTAGATCGAGAAGGGGAAGTGGACCGCGCCGAGCGCCGCTGCGGAGAGCCGTACGTGTTCCCCCATGCCCAGCTCGGCGCGCGGGTAGCCGATCAGCTGCGCGCCCGGGTCGGCGCTCTTCGCGGGCGCGGTCACGCCGTCCGGGAGGGCCGGCACGGCGCTCGTGTTCGTCGCAGGCTGATAGCCGACGCGCATCAACGTGCGCTTGATCCGCGCGCGCCACGGAATCGGCAGGCGCATGTAGAAGGAGCGTGTCCGATGGGCGTTGCGGAGCAGCGCGAGGGCCAGGCGGGCGCGGAGGGGGCGACGGGTCGGCCCGGTGGGCACGACGGGGCGTGGATCGCCCGGGGGCGACTCGGCGGCCGGTTCGCTCGGCATGTCCGGCACGAACTCGTCGGTCAGCCCGAGCTCGCGGCTCGCGGAATGGGCCCACCAGGCGGCGAAGCCGTGCGCGCCCGCTTCGTCGCGCAGGTCGAAGGCGTCCTGCAGATCCGGGCGCGCCTCCCAGACGCGCTCCATCAGTCGGGTGATCGGAACGAAGGCGGCGCCGGGATTGCGTTTCGCGTGGGCGTTGCAGTGATCGACGAGCGCCTCGCGCCGGCCCGCGGCGGGCAGCTCTCCGAGGTCGTCCCGGTAGGTTCGCCGGAGGACCTCCGGCAGCGGCGTCCCGTCGTCCAGGGTCTCGAACGCGTAGGGCATCGAGCCGTGCCGTTCGTGATCGTTGCCCTGGACCGCCTCGCGGTAGCGCTCGACGAGGGTCCGCAGCGGCCCCAGGTTCTGCATCGTGAACCGGGTCTGGTGCTTCGAGAACGTGTTCGACGGTCCGACGTCGAGACCGCTCAGGTGGAGGAAGCGGAGCGCTTCTCCGTTCACCGACCAACCGGGCGCGTCGGTCGTGGCCTGCACGTCGCGGTTCATCAGGTTCCAGTAGGCGACGTTGTAGCCGGGGTGGTGGAGGATCGATGTCTTCTCGACGAGGCACGGGAGCATGTCCGCCCATTTCTGGTCGACGAAGAGTCCCTCCGGCAGGTCGATCCGGCAGTCGCGGAGCAGTCGCCGGTGCCACCAGGCCATGAAGTCGCGGGGTTGCGCGGCGTCGCGGATGGCGAGGAAGCCGAGGTTGTAGACACCGACCTGGAGCATCGAGCCGTCGTCCGGCTTGTCGCCGTCTTCGATCGGCACCGTCGTATGCGGCGTGAGCACGGCCTCGGCGCCGTTCTCGAGCCGCTCCCAGAGCTCCT
>JAUIMK010000336.1 GCA_030432735.1 bacterium | reverse complement strand
GCAGGCGCTCCGGCCTCCGGCCCGGGCTTCGAGACCGGCGGCGGAACGGCGGCGGGCTCCGACGCGGCCGGCGCCGCCGTCGGCTTGCCGTCGGGGTCGACCCGCGCGAGGACCGCTCCGACCTCCACCACGTCGCCTTCGGCGACCAGGATCGACTCGACCACGCCGGCATGCGGCGCGGGGATCTCGGCATCCACCTTGTCGGTGGTGACCTCGACGAGCGGCTGGTCGACCTCGACCCATTCCCCCTCGCTCACGAGCCAGCGGGACACCGTCCCTTCGAAGACGCTCTCTCCGAGCGAAGGAAGCTCAACCTCGATCGACATCAACCATTCCCTTCTTGGATCGCCACGGGGCCGTTCGAAACGGCTCCGTCGTCCCTCAAGATCGGCCAGTCCGCCGGATCTCTTGACGACCGCGCCCCCTCGGCGCGCCGCCCGGCCCGGCCCGTCCTGAGCCATTCGAGTGCATCGCGAATCGCCGTCGGCTCGGGCGGACAGCCCGGCACGACGAGGTCGACGGGCAGGAGCGTTCCGAGCCCCGGCACCGTCGCGTAGTTCTGATAGGCGCCGCCGGAGATCGCGCAGGCTCCCCACGCGATCACCCAGCGCGGCTCGAGCATCCGCTCGTGGATGGCCTCGAGGAGCGGTGCCTGACGTCGCGTGATCGTCCCGGCGACGATCAGGAGGTCGGCGGCGCGCGCCGAGACCGCGGGCGGCCCCGCTCCCAGGGCCTCGAACGGATCCCCTCCGGAGACCATCGACATCCCGCAGCAGGAGCTCGCGATCCGGACGGGGGATGGCGCGAGGCCCTGCGCCCATTCGAGAGCCGCCTCGAGACGCGTCGGTCGCAGCCGCAGATCGGCGCGCGCTTCGGCTGCGCTCATCGACGCCGACTTCCCATCCCGAATCCACGTGTCGCCACGCGCTTCCCCTCCGCGAGCATCGCCCCTCGAACCGGGAGCATAGCCACTCTGATATGATCCGAGGTCGCGTGAGCCCGAACCCGTCCTCGAACATTCCCGGAAACGCCCTTCCCGATCCGTCGGGGGCGCCGAAGCACGCCCTCTCCGGCGGCGCGACCGAGCCGAGCACGGCGCGCCGACGCGCGATCGCGTGGCTCGTTCACGGCTTCACCGCCAGCGGCGCGGTCTTCGGAACCTTCGCCCTCCTCGCGGTCGCCTCGGACCGGCTCGACGTGGCGAGCCTGCTGATGCTGGCGGCGCTCGTGGTCGACGGCGTCGACGGCACCCTCGCCCGCGCGGCGCGGGTGACCGTGCACACGCCCCAGATCAACGGTCGAAGGCTCGACGACATCGTCGACTACCTGAACTTCGTCGTGGTGCCGGTCTTCTTCCTCTGGGGCGCCGACCTCGTGAGCCACCCGGCCTGGCTCGCCGCACCGCTCCTGGCGAGCGCGTACGGCTTCTCCCGGGAAGACGCGAAGACCGCCGACGACTTCTTCCTCGGGTTCCCTTCCTACTGGAACATCCTCGTGATCTACCTCTGGCTCCTCGGCATCGGCCCCGTCGCGGGCACGATCTGGGTCGCCGCCCTCGCCGTCGCGGTCTTCGTTCCGATGAAATACCTCTACCCGAGCAAGGTCGAGCCCATGCGCCTGCGCGTCGCCCTCGGCATGGGGGCGATCGTCTGGACCGCGGTGCTCGCCCTCTGCGTCGTCGCTCCGGACGCCACCGCGCCGCTCCGGCTGCTCGAGCTCTCGCTGCTGTACCCGGCGTGGTACATGTGGCTCTCGATCACGCGGGGCGGCTTCGACCGGACGAACGGCTAGCCCCGGGCCGGGGCCCCTGGACGCGCCGGCTCAACAGCGTCGTTCGATCGCGTCCATCAGGTCGTTGATGCGCCAGGGCTTGCGCAGCACGGCGGCGACGCCCTGGGAGAGCAGGTCGGCCTCGGCGCCGACGCCGCCGGTCCCGACGATCGACGCATCGGGACGAACCGCCCGGATCTGGCTGACCCAGGACGCCATGTCCGCCCCGGCGAGGGCGAAGTCGACGAGCACCGTCCGCGCCCGGGGCTCCGCGGAGAGCAGCCGCAGCGCGCTCGGGAGATCGTCGCTCGGGTAGCAGATCGCGCCGACGCGCTCGATCTGGCTGACCAGCAGCCGCCGCACGACGCCGTCACGCTCCACGACCACGACCGGTCCCTGATCCTGGAGGGTGCGCTTCGTGATGCCCGACCGGACGTCGAGGAGGATGCGGACGCGGGGATCGCTGCGGCGCTGCTCCTCTTCGCGCGGACAGAAGACGACGAGCCAGCCGACCTGTCCGGGTCTGCGGCGCGCCCGCATCAGCCAGACGTCTTCCTTCGCGCTGCGCGTGCGGGCCTCGACCCACTCGTCTTCGGATCGAGCCAACAACGAGACGGCGTCCCCGTGGATCAGCTCGCCGACGGTCGCGGCATCCTTCTTCAAGCCGTGATGATCGATCAGCTCGACCGCCCGGCTCGACGCGAATTCGAGTCGCCCGTCGGAGGCGACGGCGATCGCCGCGATCGGCGGCCCGAGGTCCTCGCGCTTCGAGGCGTCGGTCAACGCCACGTCGACGGCGTCCTGAAGATCCTTCAGATCGAAGGGCTTCTCGAGCAGACGGGAAACGCCGCACCGATCTGATTCCTCGAGGAGATCCCGCGAAGGAAATCCCGTGATCAGGATCGTGTTGAGTCCCGGGTGGAGCGCGCGGAAGACCTCCGAGACGTGCAGGCCGTGGATGTGGTTCTTCAACATCCAGTCCGCGATCAACACGTCGGGCTCCGCGTCGAAGCCCGCTTCGAGCGCCTCGTAGCCGGACGCCGCCGCGATCACGTCGTGCCCTTCGTGAACGAGGTAACGACTCAGCGTCTCGCGCAGCGAATCCTCGTCTTCGACGATCAGGACCGTCGCCATGCTCTCCCATCCTTCGACCGACCCGCTCGACCGGGTCCCGAAGCGAGGGGCTGCCCCCTCTACCCATCGGATGATCGGCGGATTCCGGTCACCACCGATTTCGTCGATTATATTTCCGTTCCGCACGGCTCGCAGTGAGGAATGTCCCCATCCGTCGGATGGTCCCATTCTTTCTGCGTACCGGAAAACACCCTACGACACCCCGCGAGGCCCCCGTGCCCGTGCCGAGACCGCGCGGGAGGCCAACGAATCGAGCCCCTCCGCCCATGTCCGCCACCTCCCCGGCCCGTCCCGCGACGGGCGTCCTACTCGTGAACCTCGGCACTCCGGACGCCCCGGAAACCGCCCCGGTTCGCCGCTATCTGCGTCAATTCCTGAGCGATCCGCGGGTCCTCACGCTGCCGGCGCCGCTGCGGTGGCTGCTGCTGAACCTGGTGATCCTCCCGACGCGGCCCGCGAAATCCGCGGAGGCGTACCGGAAGATCTGGACGCCGGAAGGCTCCCCGCTCCTCCTCCACTCGCAGGCCCTCGCCGCGGGCGTCGCGGAATCCCTGGGGGCCGACTACCACGTCGAGCTCGCGATGCGCTACGGCCGGCCGTCGATCGAGCGCGGCCTCGACGCCCTCGAGGCCGCCGGCGCGGACCGGATCGTGGTGCTCCCGCTCTTTCCGCAATACGCCTCGAGCGTGACCGCCTCGGTCTCGGCGGAGGTCATGCGCGTCCTCGACCGACGCGGCGATTATCCGCCGATCGAGATCCTCGGGGCCTTCTACGATGATCCGGGGTTCATCGAGCCCTGGGCCGCGCTGGCCGGGCCGGACCTCGCCGCCTTCGGGGCCGATCACGTGCTCTTCAGCTTTCACGGCCTGCCCGAGGACCAGATCCGGGCCAGCGACCCGACCGGTGCCCACTGCCTGTCGAGCGAGGGCTGCTGCGACGCGCCGGGGGAGAGCCTCCGCCGGTGCTACCGCGCGCAGTGCTACCAGACGGCCGCCGCGCTCGGTCGCGCCCTCGGTCTCGAACGCGACCAGTACAGCGTGTCCTTCCAGTCTCGCCTCGGCCCCCGGCCCTGGATCCGCCCCTTCACGGACGAAGTGCTGCCCGCCCTGTCGGAGCGGGGCGTGAAGCGGCTCGCCGTGTTCTGCCCGTCCTTCGTCGCCGATTGTCTCGAGACCCTCGAAGAGATCGGAATCCGACTGCGCGAGCAGTGGACCGAGGACGGGGGCGACGCGCTCTGGCTCTCGCCGTGTCCGAACGGGGACCGCGGATTCGCGGAAGGCGTCGCGGCGTGGATCCGCGCGTCGAGCGAGGGGCGCTAGGCGGGACTTCGATGCGCGCATCCGGTCGGGGGCTGGTTGCCGTGCCGAGTCGCGAGACGGTGCGCCCCGCCTCGCTCCCTCGGATCGTGTAGCTCGTCGGGGATACGCGCGTGCTCGGGTTCATCCATGAACGCGGAGCTGGGACGTGTCGTCTTGCCTCGGAGGGAGTGAGTGGCCTGGGGGCGGCTGCAGTCGAATCGCGCGCAGCCCAACCGCCGGGGTGTTCAGCTGTCCGGATGGTCAGCTCGTTGCGCAGGATGCGAAGACGATCCGCCTATGGGGCGAGCCATCGACTGCGGACGTCCACGGGCCGCGAACGGCGAACGAGCGACAACGGCGCGTTCAGCGAGAGAGCGCTCGGGCCGCGTCGGTGAAGGCCTTCACGCCTTCGACGGGGGTATCCGGCAGACAGCCGTGGCCGAGGTTCAGGATGTGACCTCGCGCGGGGGCCGCGGCTTCCGCCATCTCGCGAACCATCTCGAAGATCCGTTCGCGCGGCGCGTGGAGCCAGCAGGGGTCGAGGTTGCCCTGGAGGCTCACCCTGTCTCCGTAGGCCTTCGCCACGTCGCCCAGGCGCACGCGCCAGTCGAGGGAGATCACGTCCGCCCCGGCGTCGGCGATCCGGTCGACCACGTGGGAGCCGTTCTGCACGTAGAGGATCATCGGCGCGGGCTCGTCCCGGAGCGCCGCGGCGATCCGCTCGTGGTAGGGCTGCACCCACCGCTCGTAGGCGGCCGGGTCGAGGAGTCCCGCCCAGGTAG
>JAUIMK010000335.1 GCA_030432735.1 bacterium | reverse complement strand
AATTCGACTCATCTCACGATCATCGACAGCTACTTCTACAACACGCCGGAAGGCTACTCCTGTGGCGGAAGCGACCAGGGGATCTACCTGGCCTTCAACCATTTCGCCGAGCCCGAGCCGAACCCGGCCTACGATTCCGTCTGCAACCAGGGCGACGGCAACGACTGCAACATCGCGCTCTCGAGCCACGTGAGCGGGCCCACCGCGCACGGCACTACCGTGGGAAGTGGTCATCTCCACTGCTCCAGTAGCCTCGAGGACGTCCTCGGTCAGCGCGGCAGCGCCTCGTGCCACGGAACCCGATCGCCCGACAGCAGCGGATCCTTCCTGCTCCATGGTCCGTCCTGCAGCAACAGCGCGATCGTGCGCAACTTCTTCGAGTCCGGTGTCTGGGTCGACTGGCAGGACGGTCCTGGTCGTCGAAACTTCTTCTACGGGAACGTGCTGCGAGCGGGCGACGCGCGTCAGCGCGGTGGCCTGGGGAACGGCGGGGACTTCGCCTCGAAGAACGAAGCGGGGAATGCAGCGTTCAACTCCGGCCATCGCTTCAACCCGATCCTGATCAACAACTCGCTCCACACCCTCGGCGGAGGCTCCAACCGGGCCTTCGACGCGGGCGTGGACGATGCGACCGTGATGTACAACGTGTTCCGGGAGGGCTGTCGCTACGACGGCGGCTCTTCGCCGAACGCGGCGATCCGGGCCGACTGCGGTTCCCGACGGGCCGCGGACTCCGACGTCCCGGCGGTCAACGGCGCATCGATCACCTGGTCGAACAACACGTCCGGGGCCAACGATCGTGATTGGAGCGCGACGCTCCCGAGCGCGCCCGGCTTCGATGGCGATCCGGGCTTTTCGGGCGGGCAGGGGAACTTCCCGTACATCGGCGCCGATCAGGGTCCGATGGGCGGCACCGACGCAGGCTGTCTGCCGGCGAAGGCCCGCTTCAACGGCGGCAGCTGCTGACCCGGATTCCGCCTCGCGCGCGTCGGTCCCGACGGCGCGGGGCGGAGCCCGCCGAGAGCCCCGCGCTCCGTCGCCGCCGCGCCGCCCCCTCGGGGTCAGCGCGGCGCTCGCGCTAGCGAAGGGGGCGCTGTTGAAGTACCCACCGTTGCGTGGGGGATGAAGGCGACCAGAGCGAGCACCGCAAGCTCGTCGTGCGCAACTCGCTGGTCGAGGCGATTGCGCAGGTCGCGCGCCAGGCACTCAGCCTGGTCTCCAACCTGATCCTGACGCGGCTACTCTTTCCCGAAGCCTTCGGGATGATGCAGGTCGTCCAGGTCGTCCTCTTCGGCCTGGCCATGCTCTCGGACGTCGGGATCGTCCAGTCGGTGATCCAGAATCGCCGCGGGGACGAAGAGGGCTTCTTGAACACGGCCTGGACGCTCCAGGTCGTTCGGGGCGGCATCCTCTGCGGCGTGACCTGGGCGCTCGCCTGGCCGGTCTCGCTCTTCTACGGCGAGCCGATGCTGCTCGGCCTGCTGATCGCGGCGGGCTTCCAGCTTGTGATCGCGGGCTTCGAGTCGACGTCGCTGTTCACCTTGAGACGACGGGTCGAGTCCTTTCGGCTGGCGCGGATCGAGATCGTGGTCCAGACAGTCCAGATCCTGGGCTCGGTGGCGACGGCCCTCGTGTGGAACTCGGTCTGGGCATTGGTGGTCGGACCGATTCTCGGTGGGCTGCTGCGGCTCCTGTGGAGCCACCGCATCGACATCGGCTACCGCAACCACTTCGCCTGGGATGCCGGGACCCGGGCCGAAATCGCGACGTTCGGACGCTGGATCTACCTGAGTAGCATCGCGAGCTTCCTCGCGACGCAGTTCGACCGGATCGTGATGGGTCGCCTGCTCGGAATGGCGACTCTCGGTGTGTACGGGATCGCCGTTCTGATCAGCGAAGCGGTGGGCGGGGCGCTCTCGCGGGTCGCGAGCGGGGTATTCTATCCGATCTTCTCCCGAGTGAACGAGTCGAGTCCCGAGCAGCTCAGGACCGAGTACTACTTCGCGCGTCTTCGCACCGACGCGATCGCGCTCACGGCCCTCGGAGGGCTCTCCATGCTCGGCGACGTCATCGTCGGGCTGCTGTGGGACGCGCGGTACGTCGAGGCGGGCTGGATGCTGCGGATCCTCTGTCTTCGCGTGGCGGTCGCCTGCGTGATGCTGCCCTGTGAGGTGTGCCTTGTCGCGACGGGTGAGTCCCGATTCGGATTCGCGAGAAGCGCACTGACCATGCTCGCGATCATGATCGGCGTTCCGATCGGTTACCAGTGGGGCGGCAGCTACGGGCTCGTCTGGGCCGTCGCCCTCTCGGAAATCCCCGCCATCTTCGTCCTGTGGCCCGCAGCCGCAAGGCGCGGGCTTCTTTCCCTGCCCCGGGAGCTTCTGGCGGTTGGCTTCTTCGTCGTCGGTGGTCTCCTCGGCTACGGCGTCCGGACGGCGGTCCTCGCCATGGGGCTCGTTTGATGCTCCGGGGGCGGCGCGTCGTCCGCGGGCCGCAAGCTGTGGAGCTGTTCGGCCGATCCAATCCGGAACGGGAGGATTCATGCGCGTCGCCTTTATGAGCCCCTGCTGGCCCCACGACCGGATCGCGAACGGCATTGCGACGTATGTGGCGAGCGTGCGGGGCGGTCTCGAGGCGCGCGGCGTCGAGGCCCACGTCCTTGCAGCCGAGGTGGATCCGGACCTCGACGATCCCTTGGTTCACCGCCTGCCCGAAGGCTCGCCGCCTCGTCCGCTCTCGGTTCGGCTCCGGCAGTCGGTGGCAGGACTGGTCTCACGAAACCTGCGAATTCAGCAGTCCCTGGGCTTTCGGATCGCGCGTGCGGTCCAGGGCATCGATGCGGAGACTCCGCTCGACCTCTTCGAGCAGGAAGAGACTTTCGGCGTCGCGGCGGTCATCCGTCGAGAGCTCGCGATCCCGGTCGTCGTTCGGCTTCACGGTCCCTGGTGTGTGGTTGGGCCGCAGGTCGGGCATCCACGTGATCGCGAGTTTCGCATGCGCTGTCGTGCAGAGATCCAGGCGATCTCTGCGGCCCATGGCGTCTCTTCTCCCTCGCAGGCGGCGCTGGACCGCGTCCGCGAACACTACGGCGTCGATCTCGAGGACGCGAAGGTCATTCCGAATCCGGTCGTGATCCCTGGGGAGGACGAGGCGTGGTCACCCGAGGCGAGCGAGGCCGAGGTCCTGCTCTTCGTAGGGCGCTTCGATCGCATCAAGGGCGCTGACGTGCTCCTCGATGCCTTCGTTCATCTCGCGCGACGGAGGCCCGGCCTTCGTCTGCGGTTCCTCGGACCGGATACCGGACTGCGGGTCGGGGAGAGGGAGTTCTCCTTCGACGAGTACGTCGCCAATCGGATTCCCGGCGACGTGCGCGCGCGGATCGACTACGAAGGAGCGCAGCCCCGCGAGGTGGTGGCGCGGGCACGTCAGGAGGCTGCGGTCACGGTGGCGTGCTCCCGCTACGAGACGTTCCCTTTGACCGTGCTCGAGGCGATGGCGGCCGGGTGTCCTGTCGCGGCCTCGGCCGTCGGGGGGATACCCGAGTTGGTACGCGACGGGCAGAACGGGCTGCTTTTTCCGTCCGAGTCGGCGGAGGCGCTCGCGTCGGCCGTCGAGCATCTTCTCGATGACCGTGAGTTCGCCGCGCGACTCGGATCGGCTGCGCGTCGCGACACACGCGCGCGCTTCGGGATCGAGGCCGTGGCCGCGGCGACCGAGGCGTTCCATCGCGACGTGATCGCGGCGGCCCGCTGAGCGGGCGGGAGCGACCGTAAGGAGCGAGGTTCCCCTGGATTCGCCGCGGGGTGGGTCAGGTGCCGGGAGACGAGGCCGCGCGCTTGCGGTCGGCGGCCTCGGTCGCCCAGGCCAGACGCTCGCCGAACCAGCGATCGACGCTGTGGCGGAGGCCCGCTTCGCGCGCGGTGCGGGCGAGGGCGGCGAAGCGGTCCCGGTTGGCATGCAGCGCTTCGAGGGCCTCGGCACCGCGCTCGATCGCGCCGACGGGGAAGACGACGGAGGCGCCGTCGCGCTCGCTGCGACGCCGCAGGAAGAAGATGTCACTCGTCAGCAGCGGCAGGCCCGCCGCGAAGGCGTCGTAGACCATGCGCGGCGTGTCCTCTTCGGTCGGCGTGAAGAGGAGCGCGTCGAGGCGGCGCACCTTGTCGTGGAGGGCCGGGCCGTACTCGACTTCTCCTTCGAAGACGACGGCGTCGCCCGCGTCGAGCTCCGCGGCGAGGCGCTCGAGCTCCGGCCGCTGGGGACCGCCGCCGATCAGGTGATAGGTCGCGTCCACACCGCGGCGCCGCGCGGCGGCCACGATCCGGATCGCGTCCGCGAGCCCCTTGCGTTCGACGAAGCGGCCGAAGTAGCCGAGGCGGATCGGCCGCCCCTCGGCGAGGGTCGCGAGGCGCGCCGCGAGGGCGCTCTCGTCGATGACGTCCCGCTCTCGGTACATCGAATGACAGAACTCGTGGGGGTTCGCCGCGAGGCGGTGGTAGCGGTCGTAGACCCGCCCTTCCTTGAGCATCGCCACCGAGGCCTTCGGGAGCAGCCGACGCATCCAGAAGTCCATGCCGATCGCCCGCGCGATCGCGAGTCCTTTCTGGGGCAGTCGCTGCTGGCCGAGCTGGATCGGGAGCGTCTCCCAGACGTCCATGTCGAAGCCGACGAGCACGGTCGTCCGCCCGGCGGCGATGCCGGCGCGCATCGTCTCGAGCTGCATCGGAAGGAACGGATCGTCGACGCTCGCGTGGACCACCTCGGCCTCGGCGAGGAGGGGGGCCAGGTCGGCGCGCCATTGATTGCGTGCCGCGGGCCAGTACTGGCGGATCCGCGTGCGGGCGTCGATGGAGGGGTGGAGGGAGAGCGTCGGATCGTCGCCGGGGACTTCGGTGAGGAGCGTTTCCCCCGCGGCCTCCCGGGGCAGGCTCGGGCCGAGGACGCGGACGGGGCCGAAACGCGACGAGAAGAACTGCCGCTGCAGATCGAGATCCGAGTACCAGGAGTTGTCGACCC
>JAUIMK010000334.1 GCA_030432735.1 bacterium | reverse complement strand
GACGGCGGCGCGGATGCCCGTCGGGAACGACAGCGTCCAGACGATCAGCGTCGAGCAGAGGAAGAGCGGGACGGAGTTGAGGAAGCGGCTCCAGATCTTCGGCAGGACCGGCAGGCCGTCCTTGAAGGAGGTGAGCTCGCCGGTCGCGAGATCGCGTGCCCAGTAGAGGTATTGGGCGTAGAGCGGCTCGTCGAGGTGGAACGCCGCGCGAATCCGGGCGATGTCCTCGGGCTTCATCATGGGGTTCAGCGGGTCGACTTCGGAGGGCTCGCCCGGCGCGAGGTGGACGACCGAGAAGGCGATCACCGAGATGACGAAGAGCATCCCGATCCGCTGGGCGATCGTCCGGAGCAGGTAGCCGCGCATCAGTTCGCCGCCTCCAGATGCGGGGGATTCGTGACCTTTCGCCAGTGGTCGAACCAGTAGGCGATCCGTCCGCCGGAGGCGGGCTCGACGCGGGAAAGCGTCTCGTTGCCCTCCGCATCGGTATCGACGCGCACGATCTTCTGGTCGAGGATGAGATTCGCCCGCGCCGAGTACAGGAACGTGATCGGGTGGTCCGCGGCGATCACCGAGTGGAGGCGGCGGGCCAGGACGCGTTGCTGGTCGGGATCGTAGGTCCGGCGGATCTCTTCGATCAGGGCGTCGGCCTCCGGGTTCGCGTATCCGGCTCGGTTCATCTGCCCCGGGCCCGTCTGGCTCGAATGCCAGAGCTGGTAGAGGTCGGGGTTGAGGCTGCCGCCCCCCCAGGCGAGCACGACCGCGTCGAACTCGAGCCCGGTGTACTGCTCGATGAACACCGTCCATTCGAGGAGCTGGGTCGTGACCTCGACGCCGATGTCCTTCCACGCGTTCTGGGCGATCGTGACGATCGCCTTGCGCTGGGGATTGCCGTTGTTGGTCGCGATCGTGAAGGCGAGGCGCTTCCCGTCCTTCGTCCGGATGCCGTCCGGCCCGGGCGTCCAGCCCGCCTCGTCGAGGAGCTCCCGGGCGCCTTGGGGGTCGTAGGGAAGCTTCGGCGTCTCCGGGTTGTAGAAGGGCGTCGTGATGTAGTAGGGCCCGGTGACCCGGTCGCCCTCGCCGTAGAGCACGAACTCGATGATCGCGTCGACGTCGATCGCCATGCCGAGGGCCTTGCGCACGCGCATGTCCTCGAAGGGCTCGCGTTGCGTGTTGTACCCGATGTAGGCGTAGTAGCCCTGCGGTGCCGAGATGAACCGGTAGCGTGGGTCCTCGCGGTAGCGCGGGATCTGATAGGCCGGCGCTTCGTAGGCGTCGATGCCCCCCGATCGCAGCTCCACTTCCTGGGTCACGCGCTCGGGGATGATCCGGTAGTAGTAGTCGCGATACTCCGGAACCTTCTTCCAGTGGCCCTCGTAGGCGCGCAGGTGGATGTACTCGTCGCTCTGCCACTCGACGAAGCGGTATTGCCCCGTTCCGATGGGATTGCGCGCCGTCTCGGACTGCCGGAGCCCGAAGCGCTCGCGGGCCTCGCCCTCGATCCCGCGGCGGTCCATCTCGCGCTCGAGCGCGGCACGGTTCATCAGATGCTCGGGCAGGATCGTCGGTCCCGCCCAGGCGATCGTCGCCGGAGAGAAGAGACGCTTGTAGACGACCCGAACGGTGTGATCGTCCAGGGCGGTGACGGACTCGACCGGCTCCCAGGTCGAAGCGCGGGGCGAGGCGGTCAGCGGATCGACGTACGCCTGGTACGAGAAGACGACGTCTCCGGCGTCGAAGGGATGACCGTCGTGAAAGGTCACGCCCCGGCGCAGGTGGAAGAGCATCACCGGATTCTGGCGGAGCACCTGGAAGAGCTCGTCGCGCCGCTCGCCGAGGGCATCGAGCTCCTCGTCGGTCGCCTCGGTCTCGATCCGGCTTCGCAGGCCGACGGGCGCGAGCAGCGACTCACCGAGCAGGCTCGTTAGACGCGCTTCGAGGTCCGGCACCACGCGGTCGAGCTCGAACTGGACGCGGATCGGGTTCGAGATCGCGATCTCGAGGTCGCGGCTGGTGGGCTTCCCCTCTTCGTCCGCGACTGTGATCGATTCGACCCGCGAGACGGTCTCCGGAGGCAGCGTCCGGATCGACGAGATCGCGGCGCCCAGAGCGCCCTCCGGCGATTCGGCGCCGGGCGTGTCGGCCGCGGCCTCTCGCAGGATTCGCTGCACCGCCTCCGCGGTGGCGACGGAGCCGTCCGCGAGGGGGCGGCCCTCGAGGAGGGCGAGGGTGGCGACGCTGCTCGTCGACCACCGCTCCGCGAGTGCGCCTTCCCACTCCATGTTCTCGTCGATGTCGAGGAGCCCCTCGTAGACGAGGGCGGCGATGTCGAGGCTCGCGGCGTCGGTGGAGATCACCGGGTTGGTGAACTTGGCGTCGCCGATGGACGAGGTGATGAAGGTTCGGAGGCGCGCGTCGCCACCGACGTCCTGACGGTCGTAGGTGGGGACCCAGAAGGCCGACTGCAGCAGCACGACGATCACCGCGACCGGGAGGATCGTGAGGATTCGTCGGGTCAACATCGTGGGCAGAACTCGTATGCGTGCGCGCGGGGGGCGACGGCCTCGCTGACGCGAAGCTACCTGAATCGTCGTAGCCCGTCGCGGCGGATCGGGCGCATTCGCCGAGGTCGTTTCATCGGTTCGATCGCGGCGGAGCTTCAGTCCGCGACGCAGGTCCGGTCTTTCTGGGGGCACTCGCCCTCAGTGTGATCCAGGCGGCGCGGACCGAGTCGCGTCGGGTCGCGCGCGCTGGAGCTCCGTCTGGACCGGACGCCGCGGTCGGGCGTTTCGTTCCCGGCCTGCGGGTTTCTCGCGATCGCCGTCTCCGTCGAAGGGTCCGCGCGGCGGTTCTCGAATTCGCGCGCCGAGTCTCAGGTTGCCCGGAGAATCGGTCGATGCGGCACCCATGCAGAATCGACCCAGAGTCGGCGAGATCCTCGTTTCCGCCGGCATCATCGACGAAATGCAGCTCGAGGCTGCGCTCGGCGAACAGCAGCGCTGGGGCCGGCGCCTCGGCGTGACGCTCATCAAGATGGGGATGGTCGAAGAGGGCCACCTGATCCGCGCGCTCGCGAAGCAGCTCGAGCTGCCGGTGGCGAGCCTCGCGGGCAAGCGCATTCCGGAGGACGTGATCGCCCTCGTGCCCGCTCGGGTGGCGTCCGAGCACGGAGTCATTCCGCTCTTCACGAAGGACGGCGGCCGCAACGGCCAGCTCTTCCTCGGCATGGAAGACCCGTCCAACCTGGCCGTCCTCGACGACCTCTCGTTCCGCACCGGCATGGAGATCCATCCCGTGATGGTCGGGCCCACCGAGCTCGGCGAGGCGATCGACCGCTACTACCACACCCGAAACGGGGGCGCGCCGCAGCAGGATCCCTTCAAGGCGGGGGACACGATGAACCCGGGCAGTCTGCGCGTCGTCACCGACGACTCGCCGCAGCCCGGCACCGCCCCGGCGGAGCCGTCCATCGAGTCGGAGATCCGCGACCGTTCGACCCCGCGGAAGGCTCCGATGCCGCCGCCGATCGAGCTGGACCAGGCGGTCGAACGCCCCGCGGCCGCAGGGGCCGAGATGCCCACGACCGCCGCGGCGCCGGTCGCGCTCCCGGACGGCCTGGTCGAGGACGTCACGCGCATCGGTGAGGCGCTCGACACGCTCCGCAGCGAGCTCACGCGGGTGAGCGACGAGGTCGCCGGCGTGCGGGAGAACGTCGCCGGGGTGCACGGCCGCGTCGAGACCGTGCAGAGCACGCTGTCGAACATGCAGGACGACGTGATCCGTGTCCGCGACGAGGTCGCGAGCGAAGCGGTCGACGCGGAAGAGGTCGGCCTCGTCCGGCAGGACCTGGCGCGCCTACAGAGTGAAGTGTCACGACTCGGCGAGGCGCTCGTCGGCCTCCACGGGGAGTTCGAGGGCACGGTGAAGGACCTCTCGGTCGTGCCCAAGGAAGCCTCGGCTGCGAAGGACGTCGCGTCGGAGGCGCGTCGCCTGGCGACCCGCGCCAGCGAAGAGACCGAACGAACGCGGATCGTCGCCAAGGCGATCACGACGCTGCTGGTCGAGAAGGGCGTGCTCGGCCTCGATGCGCTGCAGGCCCAGATCTCGCTGCTCAAGGCGGCCGCCGAGGTCGAGGACGACGACGGCGACCTCGAGCCCCTCGACGACTGAGCGACGCCGTTTTGCGTCGCGCGGGAGAGAGCCCGGCCGCTTGACTTTCTCCGGGGCGCAGGCCACTCTGCGCGCCCGTCCCCCCGATCCGGCGCGACCTGCGCCGATGTGAGTAGTCCCATGCGTCTCGAATACGGCTTCCAGCTCCAGGAATGCGAGGTCCCCCGCTTCGCCGTCGAGGCGGTCGAGGGCATCGGCAAGCTCTTCACCCTCGCGACGCTCGTGCTGAACGTGCTCGCGACCAAGCAGCGGGTCGAGATCGTCTTCCACGGGCTGAACCCCGAGGATCCCGAGAAGAAGATCCAGGCGTTCAAGAAGATCGTGGAGTCGTCGCCGTCCGAGACGAGTCTCGCCTACGAGCCGGGGGAGCACGGCAGCGTGCCCGGCTCGTCGAGCTACTACCAGTGGCTCACGGTGGGCAACGGCTGAGGGACGCTTCCTCGCCGCGGTAGCGATGGTCGCGGGCGAGACTGCGCGCGTGGATCGTCCGCGCGATCTCCGACAGCGGCCGCGTGAAGGGCAGCCGCGCGTGGTAGCGGGCGAGTGCGTCGAGCCGCGTCGCGGCATCGAACGCGTCGTCGTCGAGGGACGCGTTCAGCTGGACGAGCGCGCGGAGCCGCGCCGACTCCGACAGGCGCACCGGACCGATCAGGTCCTCGAGGTCCACCCACCAGAAGACCGGTCGCCCGTCGCCGTCGAAGCCGAGGCGGATGTTGCCGCCCTTGGCGTCGCGGTGCCCGAGGCCCTTCGCGTGCTGGTCCGCCAGCCAATCGATCAGGGCCGTGGCGATGCGCCGAGCCTGCTCCGGCGACGTTGGGCGAAGGGCGTCGAGGTCGTGGTCGCCGACGCGCTCGAGCAGCAGGATGCTCTCCACGAC
>JAUIMK010000333.1 GCA_030432735.1 bacterium | reverse complement strand
ATTCGCGGCGTCGCGCTTCTTCCAGGCCTCGCGGTACATCGCGTTCTTCCTGGCGACCTGCTCGGGGCCGCCGAAGCCGAGCACGAGCGCGCCGATTCCGCGCGCGCCGGCGTCGGAGAGCGTCTCGTCTCGGGTGCACGCCATGTAGAGCGGCGGGTGGGGATCCTGGAGCGGCTTCGGATGGATCGGGCGCGGCGGGATGTCGACGAAGCGGCCGTGGTGCTCGATCACGTCCTCGGTCCAGATCCGCGGCACGAGCCGCATGGCCTCGTCGATCATCGGCGGCAGGTCTTCGAGGTCGTAGCCGAAGGTGCCGGACTCCTGCTGTGTGCCTCCCTTACCGAAGCCGACCTGGAGCCGGCCGTTCGAGAGGATGTCGAGGGCGGCGCAGCGCTCCGCCACCTTCACGGGGTGGTTCATCGCGGGGGGAAGGCAGATCACGCCGTGGCCGACGTGGATGCGCGAGGTCTTCCCCGCGATGAACGCGAGGACGGTCTCGGGCACGCTCATGTGGGCGTACTGCTCGAGGGCGGTGTGCTCGACCGCCCAGATCACGTCGAAGCCGACCTCCTCGGCGAGGATCGCCTGCTCGACGATCTCGTGGAGCGCGCGGGCGTCCCCGGCGCGGGAGGTGTCCGTGGTCTGGGCCTCGTAGATCAGCGAGAATTTCATGGGGGCGCTCCTCTCTCCGCCGGCTTTCCTGTCGCCCTGGGCGACGCGACGATCGACACTACTCTGTAGCCAATGGCGATCACCGCGCCACGTCCCCGTCACGCCGCCGGCCGACGGGGAGGGCGGGCGGGTTCGATTCGCTCGATCGAGCCAGAGGAAGTAGACGGTCGCGCCGGGGCGCGGACCGTGGGGAGAGAACGAGATGGCCGCTTCGATGACCGATTCCGAGATCGTGCGACGTTCGTGTCCGATCTGTGAGGCCTGCTGTGGGTTGCGTGTCGAGGTCGACCGGGCCACCGGTGCGATCGGTCGGATCGAAGGCGACCCGGACGATCACCGCAGTCGCGGCTACCTCTGCCCGAAGGCCTACGGGATGAAGGCGGTCTACGAGGACCCGGACCGGATCCGCCGGCCGCTCCGCAAGCGGCCGGACGGGAGCTGGGAGGAGATCGGCTGGCAGGAGGCCCTCGACTACGCGGGGGAGCGGCTGAACGCGATTCGCGAAGCGCACGGCACCCCGGCCGTCGGCGTCTTCGTCGGAGAGCCGACGGGTCACGACGTCGGCGCGCTCCTCTACACGACGCTCTTCATGCAGTCCTTCCTCTCGCCGCGGCTCTTCTCCTCGGCGACGATGGATCAGTTCCCGAAGAACGTGACCCTCACGCGCATGTACGGCGACGGCGAGATGTACGTCGTCCCCGATCTGTCGCGGACCGACCTGTTCATCTGCATGGGAGGCAATCCGCTGGCCTCCCAGGGCAGCCTGATGGGGACGCCGAACGCGAAGGGCGCGATCAGCGGGATCCGCGAGCGCGGCGGGCGCGTGGTCGTGATCGACCCGCGCCGAACCGAGACCGCTGCGGTCGCGGACGAGCATCACTTCATCAAGCCCGGGGCGGACGCGTTCCTGCTCGCGGCGATGTGTCAGGTCTTCTTTGCCGAGGAGCTCGTGGCGCTCGGTCGCTTCGCCGCGTTCACCGACGGCGTCGACGAGGTCCGCGCGCTCGTCGAGCCCTTCACGCCCGAGGCGGTCAGCGACGTCTGCGGCATCCCCGCCGAGACGATTCGCGCCCTCGCGCGGGAATACGCCACGACGCCGCGGGCGGCGCTCTACGGCCGGATCGGGACCTGCACGCAGCGCTTCGGCACCCTCGCGAGCTGGCTCCTCGACGTCGCGGCCATCCTCACCGGACATTTCGACGAGCCGGGCTGCATGATGTTCCCGAGGCCGGCGACCGGGGACACCGAGCCCGGCCGCCAGCCCCCGCCGCTCCCGGTGGGCCTCTACAAGACGGCGGCGCGGGAGCTGCCCCTCGTCGACGGACAGCTCCCGGCCGGTGCGATGGCGGAGGAGATCGAGGCGGCGAGCGCCGGGGAAGGGCGGATGCGGGCGCTGGTCACCGTCGCCGGCAACCCGGTGCTCTCGGCCCCCAACGGCGACCGGCTGGCGAGGGCGACGGACGAGCTCGACTTCATGCTCTCCGTCGACATCTATCTGAACGAGACCACGAGCCACGCGGACCTGATCCTGCCGACCCGCGTCCACGCCGAACGCGCCAACTACGACCTCGTCTACACGCGGACGACGTCGCGTAACTACGCACGCTATTCGCCGCGCGTCGTCGAGCCCGACCCCGACCTGCTCGACCACTGGCAGGTCCTGCTCGAGCTGACCGCGCGGCTCCAGGCCAAGACGCCCGATGAGGTCGACGCGACCTACGTGGACGAGCTCATCGAGAAGGTGACGGCGCCGGGAACGCCCTGCGAAGGCGTCTCGCGGGAGGTCATCCTCGACGCGATCGGAGACGAGGTCGGCCCGATGCGGATCCTCGACCTCCTGCTGCGGAGCGGGCCCTACGGCGACCGCTTCGCGGCGGAGGGTGAGGGGCTCTCGCTGGCGTCGATCATCGCGGCCGACGGGCCGGTCGACCTCGGTCCCCTCGAGCCCCGACTGCCCCAGGCGCTCAAGACCCCGGACGGGCGGGTCCCGCTCGCGCACGACTACATCGTGACGGACGTGTCCCGCCTGCGCGCGGCCCTCGACGAGTCCGCCGATCCCGACGAGCTGCTGCTCGTGGGCCGTCGTCAGGTGCGCAACATGAACTCGTGGCTCCACAACGCACGCCTGCTCGCGAAGGGACGCAACCGCTGCACGCTGCTCGTTTCGAACGAGGACGCCGCGCGCTTCGGCCTCGAGACCGGCGGCAAGGCGCGCATCGGGTCCCGTTCGGGTGAGCTCGACGTGGAGGTCGAGGTCAGCGACGAGATGATGCCCGGCGTCGTGAGCCTGCCGCACGGCTTCGGCCACGACCGCGCCGGCTCGAAGCTCGGCGTCGCGTCGGTCCTGCAGCCCGGCGTGAACGCCAACCAGCTGACCGACGAGCTCCCGCTCGACGTCCCGAGCGGCACGCACATCGCCAACGGGATTCCGATCCGGATCACGGCGCTCTGACCCGCGATCGCGCGGGGGCGGCGCCGGCGCGCCGGCCGGTCGCCCGCGCGACGTTCAGCGGGGCCACTCCTGCCGGGCGCGGAGCTTCCTGAGCTCCGCGTCGGCGCGCTTGCGCGTGGTCTCGTCGGGGTGCGAGGTGCCGATCTCGCTCAGGAGCCGCCTCGCCCGCTCGTCACCCGACAGGCCGAGCCCACGAATCACCGCGTTGCGCACGCGAGCCTCGGGTCGCTCCACCGCGTCGGCGAGGGCCGCGAGGGCGCGCGGGTCTCCCGAGCCCCCCAGCGCGATCGCCGCCTCGGCCACGGTCGAGGCGGTCGCCTCCGAGTCCGACGTCAGGAGCTCGAGCAGGAAGTCCCGGACCGGCGGTCCGGATCGCGGGGCGAGGGCCCGGATCGCCGCTGGGAGCGCGTCGGACTCGGCATCCTTCAACAGCGCGAGGCGCTCGGGATCCCCGGCGATCAGCCCGCGGCGGGAGAGCTCGTCGATCAATCCCGCCCGCAGGCCGATCGAGTTCGACGCGTCGGCGATCGTCGAGTGGAGTCGCGGCAGGTCCGCGCCGGTGATCCACTCGGCGTCGGGGGAGAGCACGAGGCTCGCGAGGGCGGCGGTCGCCAGGCGATCGTCGCCGCTGGTGAGGAGATCGACCGTCGCGGCGCGGATCAGCGCGACCCGCTCGGCCGCGGTCCCGGCCCTTTCGGAGGCAGCGAAGGCGCGGGCCGCGGCCAGGAGCGTCGCACCGCTCGGCCCCGCGACCACGAACGCCTCGTCGTGTTCCTGCCCGGACACGTGCGTCGCGCCGCCGGGCACCGCGATCGCGCGAAGCTCGAGGCTCCGAGCGATCGGCTTCAGGAAGAAGAGGGCTTCGTCGCCCTCTCGATAGGTCGCGACGGCGTGGCCGTCCTGGGCGATGCGCAGCGTCTCCCCGCCCGGCTCGCCCTTGAGCGTCTCGAGGACGCCCACGACGACCAGCGATCGCCGCGTCTTCCCGTCCGACGAGACGTACATCGCGTGGGGGTCGAGGACCCGGCCGCGCACGACCGCCTCCGCCTCGGCGACCCGGAGGTGGAGGCTCTTCGCGCCCATCACCACGTGCGCGCGTGCGTCCGTCGCCATCCCCGGGGCGATCCCGACGAAGCTGGCGACGACGACGAGGGCGAGTCGTCGGCGAAGGCGGCGCAGGGGGGATCGATGACGCGTCACGCGAGGGCCTGGCGGGTCCCGGTCGAAGACGACGCGATCAGGGAGTCGACATGGAAGGCCGTGTCGGATCGTGCAGGTCGTCGATCATCGGACCGAGCGCGGCGGAGATCGTCGGGTCGACGGACTGGCCGACGTTGTTCTGGAAGATCGTGTCGCAGTCGATGTTCGGGAAGAGCGGGCAGAACTCCGGGACGCCTCCGAGGATGAAGGGCGCGCAGGCGTGGCACGAGTCGTCCCACTTCTCCGCCGGGAGCTGGTAGCCGATCTCGTCGTTGCCGAGGCCGATGATGAAGGTGTGTTTGGCGCCTCGCATCGCCGCTCGGTAGGTCTCGCCGATCTGCGGGTCGAGCTCGCTCGGCACGACGGCGAAGCTCGACTCGTTGATGCGGAAGGCGCCCACCTCGGTGCCCAGGTCTTCGCCGAGAGCCTGCGGGAGCACGTCGAAGGGCGCCGGGAACGGGAAGCCGACGGAGTCGTCGGGCTCACCGGCGGTGAAGAGGCCCGACGGGAGGACGCCGATTCCGATGAAGAAGCGGAAGAACGGATTGTCGAGGGGGACGAAGACGCGTTCCGGCGCCGCGACCTCGACGCGACCGATGCGCTTTCCGGGGTGGGCGGGGATCGCTTCGAGCACGCGGTCCGCGAGCTGCTGGCCGTGGACCTCGGCCCAGCGGAAGGTGCGGCGCGGAGCGGGGAGGCCCGTGTCCGGGTCTTCGACGTCGAGACGGAGA
>JAUIMK010000332.1 GCA_030432735.1 bacterium | reverse complement strand
GAGCGCCCGCGCGCAGCTCGATGCGCGCCTGCTGCCGGGCGAATCCTGCGCGAGCTTCGCCGACGCCGTCCGCCGGGTCGTCGACGACCCCTCGATCGAAGTCAGCGAGCTCCTGAGCTTCCCCGCAATCGCCTCCTCTCCGGACAGCCCGCTCTACCGCGCCATCGAGGAAGTCGCCGGCGACCAGCCGGAGCCCGGCCTCGTCGTGCCGCGCCTGATCGGCGGCTTCACCGATGCCCACTGGTTCCGCGAGCTCGGCATCACGAGCTACGGCTTCGTCCCCCGCGCCCTCACCGCCGACGAGAGCCGCCGCGTCCACGGCATCGACGAACGGATCTCGACCGACGCCCTCGTCGAAAGCATCCGCCTCACGATCGAGATCGTACGGACGTTCGATCGGATCGAGTCCGCCGGAGCCGCCGCGAACTGAGGCCTCGCCGGAAGGAAGCCCGGACTCGCGCCCCTCGCTCCGTCGGGGCCGGTGGGGTGGCCTCCCGCCCTAGCCCTGGCCCTCGAGCTCCTGGATCGCCTGATGCAGCGCCGCGAAGAGCGGCTCCACGTCCTCGACGTCGAGGCAGCTGAAGGCGACGCGGATGTCCGTGGCGGAGGTCGCGATGAGGCCCACCTGGTGCTCGTCGAGCAGGTGCACGCGGAGCTTCTCCGCGTCGACGCCCTTCACCGCGACCAGCATGAAGTAGCCGCTGTTGAAGGGATAGACGCTCCACGAGTCCGCGTACTCGTCCCGGTTCGCGACTTCGTAGACCCGCTCCGCGCGCACGCGCAGCGTCTCGCACTTCTCGTCCCGCTCCGCCTGGAGGTTCGGGTTCGCGAGCGTCCGTTCGACGAGGGTCTGCGAGAGCTGCGGCACGTTCGAGATCCCGCCGCGAATCGCGCCGCGGGTCTTCGCATCGAGCGCTTCGCAGACCTCCGCCGCGCTGTCCGCGCGACCGGGACCGAAGGTGATGAAGCCGCAGCGCAGCCCCCAGACGAAGAGCTCCTTGGTCGCGCCGTCGAGCTTGACCGCGAGGAGGTTCGGGTGGCGGCCCGTCAGCTTCCCGAAGAGCGACTCGGTCATCGACCGTCCGCCCAGGTGGTAGAAGAGGCCGAAGTAGGCGTCGTCGCAGAGCACGACGAGCTTCGTCCCCTTCTCGGCCTGCGCCTCGAGAGCCGCGGCGAGCGCGTCCCCCTCCGCCTCGGTCGGCATGTAGCCGGTCGGGTTGTTCGGGAAGTTGAGCAGGGCGACGACCTTGTCGCGACCTTCCGCGAGCTCCGACAGTCGGCTCGCGAAGGCGTCGGTGTCCATCCCGCCCTCTGCCTTGTAGAAGGGAAAGGTCTGGATCTCGGCGCCGTGATGGACCTCGAAGGTCAGGCGGTAGTTGCCCCAGAGCTTGTCGGGCAGGAGCAGGACGTCACCGGGATCGAGGAAGAGCTCCCCCGCGAGCGCGAGGCCGTGGGTGATCGCGTTCGTGACGATCGGCTGGCCGAAGCTCTTGCCGACGAGCGACGGATTCTCCGCGAGCAGCTTCTGGCGCCAGGCGTCGCGCAGGCCCGGGCGGCCGGGCGGCGGTGCATAGGTCACCGCGTCCTGCGCCGAGACGTCGCCGAGCTGCGACTGGATCGAAGGCAGGGTCATGGGCACGCCCTGCTCCGTCGCGATCCCGATCGTCGCGTTGAAACGCGTGGCCTTCTGCTTCGCCTCCGCCGTCTGGGAGATGATGCCCTTCGGGAAGTAGAGACGACGGCCGTATTCGGAGAGCATCCCGAGGACTTCGGGAGCGGCCTTCTCGAGCTGCTCGTTCAGGGATTGCGCGATCGGGTTGAGCTTGGACATGGGGTACCCGCGGAGGGGGCGCGAGAGACGCGCGAAGGGAGGGAAAAGAGAGAGGAAAGGGGGATTCGGCGCGGGCGCGCCGGCGGCGAAAGTTACCGGGATTCCAATCGCTTGTGAAGCACGTCCATCAGATCGGCGAAGCCCAGCGCCCGCCAGAAGGCCTGCCCTTCGGCGTTCCCGCTCGCGACCTGCAGCTCGACCCGCTCGACCCCGCGGTCGCGGATCCAGTCGAAGGCGGCCTCCACGAGCCGGCGCGCCACCCCCTGGCGGCGGTGGGTCGGGCGGACGCCGACGTCGGTGATCTCGGCGCGCTCGGTCTCCTCGAGGATCGGCGGCGCGTGGTCGATGCGCACGATGCAGAGCCCGACGAGATCACTCTCCCCCCCGTCCGCGGCGTCGGCCTCCGGGTTCGCGTCGAAGACGAGGATCTCCGCGTCGGGATCGCGGGCCATCGCGCGCAGCAGCTCGCGCAGCTCTCCCCGGGCGACGGTGCCCCGGCGCATCCGGAACAGCGGATCGAGTCCGGCGTGGTGCTCGGTGATCATCGCCCACAGCGCGGCGACCCGATCGATCTCCTGCATCCGCGCGACCCGGACCCGTCCGCTCGCTCGAGACGACACTCGCGCTCCTCCCGTCCGCAAGGGCGACGGCCCCGGGGAAGCCCGGGCCCCTCCGCGGAGACAATGCGTCCCGGCGGGTCCCGGCGATCCGCCGCGACGACACGCCCCGGCCGACGCGAACCCGCTTCGCCGTCGCCCCGTCCCCGCGCGGACGGCTGCACGTTACCTGCACTCGCGTTGCCGATCGACCGAGGGGCGCTTCCGGAAGAGCCGAATCGAGGCGAGAACCCGCGACGGCGCATGGCCTCGCGGGTCCCGGACGGGTTAGTCTGGCGAGGCCTTCGTTTCGACGGAGGCGCGTGCGCCGTCTGCCATTGCTGTTCTTGTTCCTGTCGTCGTTGCGGTCCGCGCCGGTCTCGTTGGCCCGGTCTCGAACCCACAGAGCCGTCCGAACCGCCTCGTGCCCCGCGAGTCGCCCGGGACGGAGACCCCGAGATGCCCACCGAGTCCTCCCCGAATCAGTCGTTCTGGATCATCGACCGCGAGGCCGCCCCGCGTCGCGCGCTCGCCCGGGCGACGGGCCTCCCGGCGGAGCGGTTGATCGTCGGGGCACCGGGCGACGCCGCCTTCGCGACCGCGCGCGCCCCGCTCGCCCTCGTGATCACGCCGCGCGGTGACTTCGAAGCGGAGCTCGACTTCGTCCATCGCCACCGCGACGCCCTCGCGCAGGCGAGGCGGCTCTTTCTCGCGAACGAGGACGACGCCGGCGAGATCCGGCGGCTCTTCTCGGCGCGCGAGGACGAGATCGCGGGCGAGCGGCCGGACCCGCGCACGCTCCGCGCGCTGCTTCGCGGCGCCGCGGCCCACCGCAACGCCGCGCCGCTCACCGCGCGCCACGAACGCGAACGGATCGCCGAACGCTTCTCCGGCTGGTTCGGCGCGGTCGACGTCCCGGGACTGCTGCGCGCCCTCGATCCCGCGCTCGCGCCGCTGCCGCTCCTCGTCCGCGGCGTCCCCGGCAGCGGTCGCAGCCTCGTCGCACGTTATGCGGAGCTCTTCCGCGCGCCGGCGGACACGCCGGAGCCGGTCCGGATCGACGGCCGGGAGATTCGCGACGCCGAGCAGCTCGCGGTGTGCGCCGCGACGCGACCCTCCCTCCGGATCGAAGACCTCGACGCGCTGCCCGCCGATGCCCAGCGCGCCCTCGCCGAGTGGATGCGCACCGGCGTCGGACCGGCGGGCGAGCGTCTTCGCGTGATCGCGACCGCGGGTCCCGGTGGCGCGTACGATGCCCTCGAGCCGATCCTCGCCGGTGCCTTCGCAGCGCTCGTCGTCTCCGTGCCGAGCCTCGCGGACGAGCCGGACGCGGTGCGGCCCTTCGCCGAGCACGTGCTCGCGAGCTGGACGGCGCGGGTCGGTGGCCCCCCGCGAAGCCTCGCCGCGGACGCCCTCGGCGTGCTCGAGAGCGAGGCCTGGGTGGGCGATCGCAGCGCGGTCGAGTCGCTCCTCTGGACGGCGCTGGCCGGCACGAGCCGCGACCCGCTGACCGCCGCCGACCTCGACGAGTCCGGCGCCGCGCTCGCGCTCGCGACGAGTCCGATCGAAGGCGACGGCTTCGCGACGATCGAGCCCGACGCGCCGGAGGACCTGCGCGCGCGCATCGCCGACGCCCCGGTGATTCCTCCGACCGAGCCCGGCGAGCCCTCCCTTGCCGACCCCGTCGAGCCCTCGAGCCCGCGCGCGCCCGAGACCCCGAGCGAGACGAGCGACGCCACGGCGGACTTCGAGCGCGCGTTCGCGGAGGGGCTGCCCGTCCCGGACGCGGACGCCGACGGAGTCGAGAGAGCCGACCCGCTCGGCCACGTCGGCCACGTCGGCCACGCGGACGAGACGACCGGAGACGCGGGCGCGCGCGGGTTCGCGAACGAGACGACCGGAGACGTGGGCGTGCGCGGGTTCGCCGGCGACGTGTCGACGGAGCTCGGGGCCGAGACCTTCGCAAGGGCGGCCGCCGAGGGCCCCGCGCCGCCGGCGCCGGGTCGCGAGAGCTGGCGGCGCCTGGCCCGCAGCCTCTCCCACGAGATCCGCAATCCCCTCGTGTCGATCCGGACCTTCACCGAGCTCCTCGACGACAACTTCGAGGACGCCGAGTTCCGTGACCGCTTCCGCGAGCTCGTCGGCCGCGACGTCGCGCACATCGACGAGGTCGTCGGCCGACTCTCGAGCGCCGCCGCGCCGGAGAAGATCGAGCCGATCCCGGTCGACGTCTCCGCCGTGCTCGAGCGGCTCCTCGACGACCGCCGCGAGTCGATCGGCGAGCGCCGGCTGCTCGTGCTGCGGGAGCTCGAACGCGATGCACCGATCGCCTGGGCGGACCCGACGGGGCTCGAGGTCGCCCTCGCCGGGCTCCTCGACCGTGCGCTCGCCTCGCTCCCGGAGCGCGGTGACCTCTTCGTGGCGACCCGGCGGATCGATCGGGCCGCCGACGGAGAGCCGCGCCTGCGGATCCTGCTTCGACACCACGACCCCGAGCGTCGAAGCGAGGCGCCCCTCGGCGCGGGCGACACGAGCGGGCTCGCCGACGTCGGCGCGGCGGCGAACGTCCTCGAGTACGTGCTGGCCGAGACGATCGTGGAGGCGGGGGGCGGTCAGCTGACCGTCGATTCGACGGACGGGGC
>JAUIMK010000331.1 GCA_030432735.1 bacterium | reverse complement strand
GCCGGGCCCACGAGCCGGGCGACCTGCTCTGGCCCGCGACCGAGACGGCCGCGTACCTGCGACGCGAGATGCGCGCCGAGGGCGGTGCCTTCTACGCGAGCCAGGATGCGGACAGCGAGGGCGAAGAAGGCAAGTACTTCGTCTGGACACCGGGACAGATCGCGAGCCTGCTGGGCGACGACGCCGACCTCTTCTGCACCACCTACGGCGTGCGCCTCGCCGGCAACTTCGAGAACGGGACGACGCACCTGGTCGACGAGGCGCGCGCGCCCCGCGAAGAGCTCGCCGGCGCCCGCGCGACGCTGCTCGCGGCGCGGCGGAAACGCGTGCCCCCCGAGACGGACCGCAAGCACGTCGCGGCCTGGAACGGCTACGCGATCGCCGGCCTCGCTCGCGCCTCGACGACGACCGGAGACGCCGCGCTCCTGCTCGACGCGGTCGCCGCGGCGGAGTTCGTCTTCGCCGAGATGTTCGATGCCGAGGGACACCTGCTCCGCGTGCACGACGGAGGTCGCGCACACGTGAAGGGCTTCCTCGACGACCACGCCGCGATGCTGGGCGCGTGTCTCGACCTGCAGCGGGCCGGGGCGGGGGACGTCTGGCTGGACCGGGCCCGCGGCCTCGCCGACCAGATCCGCACCCGCTTCGCCGACCCCGCGACGGGCACGCTCTACCTGACGCCCGAAGGCGCCGACGGCCTGATCCATCGCCCGCGCTCGGATCACGACGGCGCGACCCCGGACGCCGCCGGTCTGGCGCTCCTCGGCCTGACGCGGCTGGCCGCCCTCGCGGACGACGCCGAACTCGAGGCGTTCGTGACGCGCTCGATCGAGGACCAGGCGCTCCTGATCGAGAAGGCTCCGCAGGCGTTCCCCACCCTGCTCCGCGCGGTCGCCCTGCGCGCCCGCGGCACCTCCGTCGCGGTGATCGTCGGCGAACGGGACGATCCCGCGACCGCGGCCCTCGCCGAACGCGCCCGCCGCGTGCTTCGTCCGGAAGACGCCGTGCTCGTCGTGGCGCCGGGCGCGGACGCGCCGGCCGGCGTCTCCCCCGACTGGCTCGCCGGCCGCGAGGCGATCGACGGGCGCCCGACGGCCTATCTCTGCCTCGGGACGCAGTGCTCGCTTCCGGTGCAGAACCCCGCCGCGCTCGTCGCGGAGCTGGTCCCCGGCCAGAGCTGAATTCGCGGCGCCCCGCCGCCTAGCAACAGGTCCCCGATGCCCGACCCGAAGAAGTCCGATCCCTCTCCCCGAAAGCGCGACGCCGCCCACTACGGCAGCGGCCACGACGACGGCCTCGAGCCCTTGGTCCCCCTCGACGTGGGCAAGCTCGACAGCGTCGACGCGCTGGTCTCCGCGATGGCCGATACCGCCTTCGGCGGGCGGCGACTCGGCGAAGCGGCGGACGCGCTCGAGGCGATGGTGCGTGACCCGTCCTGCTTCCGCGTCGTCACGATCTCCGGCGCCATGACGATCGCCAAGCAGGGGCTCGTCCTCTGCGAGATGATCGAGCGCGGCTGGGTCCAGGCCGTCGTCGCGACCGGCGCGCTCATGACCCACGGCTTCGTCGAAGGAGCGGGCATGCTCCACTTCAAGCACCGCGCGTCGATGCGCGACGAGGAGCTCTTCGAGAAGGGCTACAACCGTGTCTATGACACGATCGAGCTCGAGAAGAATCTCGACGACGCGGAGGCGCTCCTCGACGCCGTCCTCTCCGAGATCGAGCCCGGCGCGTCGGTCTGCAGCCACGACCTGCTCGCGCGGGTCGGCCACATGCTCGACCGGAACAACGTCGGCCGAGCGATCCTGCGCAGCGCCGTCCGCCACCAGGTCCCGATCTACGTCCCCGCCTTCACCGACTCGGAGCTCGGCCTCGACTTCGCGATCCACAACAAGCGGCGACGCATGAAGGGCGAGGCGCCCTTCGCCTACGACCCCTTCCTCGACCTCGAAGACTTCGCGGATCGTGTCCGGGCGAGCGAGACCCTCGGCATCTTCACGATCGGCGGCGGCGTCCCGCGCAACTGGGCCCAGCAGGTCGCGCCCTATCTCGAGATCAGCGCCGACCGCCTGGGAACCCAGGAGCCCGTGCGCCGCTACAAGTACGCCGTCCGCGTCTGCCCCGAGCCGGAGCACTGGGGCGGCCTCTCCGGCTGCACCTACACCGAGGGCGTGTCGTGGGGGAAATTCGTTCCGGAGAGCGAAGGCGGGCGGCAGGTCGAAGTCCACGCCGACGCGACGATCGCCTGGCCGGTGATCGTGCGCGCGGTCATCGAGCGGCTCGAGCGCGGATGAGCGCGCGCCTTGCCGCGACCATGCGCGCGGCGGTGGTCGGCGAGGACCTCCGGATCGGCCTGCGCGAAGTCCCGCTCCCGGATTGCGGCCCGGGAATGATCCGGGTCGCGGTCGATGCCTGCGGACTCTGCGGCAGCGACCTCCATTTCCACCACGCGAAGTCCTGGCGCGCCGGGCTGATCCCGGGCCACGAGATCACCGGGCGCATCGAGGCGATCGGCGACGCGCCGCCGCCGCTCGTCGAAGAGCGCGGCCTGCGCGTCGGCCAGCGGGTCGTCGTCGAGCCCCTCGAGAGCTGCGGCCGCTGCGAGTTCTGTCGGAGCGGCCGCGACTCGATCTGCACTTCGCTCGCCCTCGCCGGGGTCTCCCGCGCCGGGGGCTTCGCCGAATCGATCGTCCTCCCCGCGCTCCGCATCCATCCGGTCGCCGACGACCTCGACCCGGCGGTGGCCGCCCTGGCCGAGCCCCTCGCGGTCGCGCTCCACGGTCTCGAGCGCGGCGGCTTCGGCCGCGACGACCGGGTCCTCGTCCTGGGCGGCGGCGCGATCGGCGTGCTCACCGCCTTCGCCGCGCGCCGGGCCGGCGCTCGGGAGGTCGTCGTGCGCGCCCGCTATCCCCACCAGCAGGCGCTCGTGCGCGACGTCGCCGGGGCCGAAGCGCGGGACGCCGATCGGGAGATCGAGCGCGACGGGCTCGGCTCCGCCTTCGATCTCGTCGTCGAGACCGTGGGGGGCCGAAGCGGAACCCTGGTCGAAGCCGCCCGCGCCGCACGCCCCGGCGGGCGCGTGGCCATCCTCGGCCTCTTCGAGTCGTCGCCCCCGTTCATTCCCCTCGATGCGTTGGTGAAGGAGCTCACGTTCCACTGGTCGAACTGCTATTGCCGGCGGGCGCCCACGACGAACGCCCCGGAGACGTCGGATTTCGCCGAGGCCGCGCGAATCCTCGGCGAGGATCGCTCTCGCCTCTCGCCGCTCGTCACCCACCGCGTCCCCCTCGACGCGATCGGCGACGCGTTCGAAATTGCGAGTGACAAGCGTCGCGGTGTCGGGAAACTCTGCGTGGTACGCTAGGCGGCCGACTGAGCCGAGGAATGCTGCGCACATGACAACGACCAAACGGATCCTGATCGTCGACGACGAACCGACCTACCGGGAATACCTCGAACGGTTCCTGAAGCGCGACGGCCTCGACGTGCGCACCGCGGAGACCGGCCCCGAGGCGATCGAGCTCGCCCGGGACTTCGCGCCGGACATCCTCCTCGCCGACTGGATGCTCCGCTGCGAGATGCACGGCATCGAGGTCGGCGAAGCGCTCCGCGCGCAATGCCCCGACCTGCGGATCCTGCTCATGACCGGCTTCCCGACCGCCGACCTCGAAGCCGAAGCGGCCCGCGTCGGGATCGACGGCTTCCTCGAGAAGCCCTTCGCCCTCGAGGATCTGTCGAAGGCGATCCAGTCCGCCGTCGCCTGATAGGGGCTCTTCGCCCGCGGACGCTCGGCCTAGTCGGGCTGGAGGGATCGGGACAGGCGCTCGGCCTCCTCCCGGGTCGCCACGATCGAGATGCGCGGCGGCAGCTCGACGTATTTCGTACACCCCTGGAGCTTGCACGTCCGGGGGTCGAGTCGACCGATCTCGCAGACCTTGGGTTCACGATCCCCCCCGAAGCGACCGGTCTCGGCGAAGACCTCGATCGCGCCTCCGTCGACCATCCGAGGCGTCCGGGCGAGGGTGTAGGTCCAGCGATGGGGCGACATCTGATTGCAGTGTTCGTTCCCGGGCATCGTGACCTTCTCCTGGGCCCAGAACTGCTGATGCTGCGGATACCACCAGCCGTCGAGGAGCTTCTCGCCATCCTCGACGTCGAAGGCATCGACCGCATAGCTCCCGTCCTCGTCGCGCGGCCGAAACTGTTCGATGCGATGGATGCCGCCCTTCTCGGTGAGCAAGAACATCCCGTTCGGATTGTTGATCCCCGTGATCTCGCCGGCGGCATTCCTCGTGAAGCGTGCGGACTTGGCGGCAGCGTGTTCGCGTCGGCGGGTAGAGACCGAATCGGGGAGCCGCTTGCGGGAGGCGTGGAGATCCTGCGTTCCGCGCCGGAACCACTCTGCCGGAATCCCGGTCGCCTTCTGACCGTAGGCAGGTCGCACGGGCGCCGCGGCGTTCTCCCGGGAGAATGCCAACCGCGTCACCGGCTGCTCAGGCTTCTCGAGGTCCGGATCGGCGCTCCCCGAGGCGCTATCGCCGTTCGAATAGTACTCATTCGCCGCGTAGACGATCATCCTGACGAAGTCGCCGGATCGCCGCTCCGCAAACAGACGATCGACGGCCGGCATCAAGTGGTCGTTCATTCGTCGCGTCTCCGACGCATCCACCTGGTATCCGTCGACTTCGTTTCCGTAGTCGTCCTGGATCCGCGCTCGAGTCACTCGGACGAGGGAACCGTCGGGGGCCGCATTCCGGAACACAACGATATGGAAGACGATGTCGTGGTCTTCGATCCCCGGGCCTTTCGGAGGTCCGAGAGAATGGGTCGCAAACATGCCGTAGTAGGTCCCGGACGCGTCGGTGTGGAGCGCTCGCCCCGGCGGTAGGTTCCGATCGTCGAGCGGATCCGCCGCGGCGCCCCCGACCGCGAGGGCCATCAGCAGGACGAGTGCGACCAGACGTGCGAGACGCATGCGGGATCTCCGTGGGTCGCGACCAGCGTCGAGGACGACGTCGGTCGCGTTCGGATCGGGGCCGAGCCTACTCGAAGCTCACGCTTTGCGTGAAAAGGGCCGTGGGAGCCCGAACG
>JAUIMK010000330.1 GCA_030432735.1 bacterium | reverse complement strand
GTTCTCGGGGATGTAGTCCGCCAGCGAGATCGCCATGTCCACGACCTCGAGCTCCTCGACGGCGCGGGCGATCTCGTCGGCGGTCTCGAGATCCGGCGCGATCGTGTCCATCGGCCAGGGCGAGCGCTGACCCGCCTCCTCGAGCATCTCGTTGAAGGTCTGCACGCTCTCGGTCGACGGGTCGCGCATGCGGACGACGTTCGCGTCGAAGTCGACCTGGACGGCCTTCCAGGCGCCGAAGACGAGGAGCCCGAGCGCGATCAGGGCGACGGCGCGGGGCCAGCGGTAGAGGAAGCTCCACCAGGTGCTCCGGAAGGTCATCGCGTGGGGCACGTCGCGTTCCGGATCGAGTCGGCAGCCCTTGGCGAGGAGCGCAGGGAGCAGTGTCGTCGTCAGGAAGAGGTTCACGATCATGCCGGTGCCGGCGATCAGGCCGAGCTCGGCGACGCCGATGTTGTCCGTCGGGATGAAGACGTAGAAGCCGATCGCCGTGGTGATCGTGCAGATCACGAACGAGCTGCCGACCTGGTCGAAGGCGTGGACGAGGGCGGCCTCGTGGACGTCGTCGCGGCCGTCTTCGAGGCCGCGTCGGAAGCCGTCGACGTAGGCCATGCCGAGGTGGATCGCGAAGTCGACGCCGAGGCCGATGAAGAGGATCGCGAAGGCGACGGAGACGAGGTTCAGCGATCCGACCGTCGCGGCGGCGAACGCGCCGGTCCAGATCAGGCCAGCGAGCAGCGTCACGACCGACGCGATCACGAGGCGGACGGAGCGCAGCGCGCGGAAGAGCACGACCACGACGAAGCCGAAGGTGAGCACGCCGCCGAGTCCGATGTCCCAGAGGAGACCCGCCATCTCTTCGTAGTTGAGGACGGGGTTGCCGGTCAGACGGATCGTCACGCCATGGTCCGGGTCGAGGTCGTTCTCCTCGGCGATGCGTCGGATCTCGGCCATCGGGCCGGCCGCGGCGAAGATGCTGCCGAAGTCGAGCACCGGATCGACCACGATCACCCACTGCTTGACGCTCTCGACCGAAGAGCCGCGCAGCAGGATCTCTTCCCAGGAGATCGCGAGGGGGAACTCCTGGTAGGCCTCGACGGTCGCGTCGCCGATCCGGTCGAGGAGCGTCGCGAGCTCGTCGAGGGCGAGGTCGCCGTCCTCGCGCTGCTCGAGACCGCTTTTTATGAGCGAGGCGAGGTTGGCGACGGTCGGCTCCCGTTCGAGGGCCGTCAGGATCGGCTGGACGCGCGCGATCTGGAGGGCGAACTCGTCGAGGTCGTCGAGGTCGCGGTAGAGGAGTCCGTGCTTCTCGAAGAAGGGACCGGATCCCGGGATGTAGACGTCGTTGAAGAGATCCGGACGCTCCGCGAGGGCATCGCGCAGGGCGTGGGTCGCCTCGCGCGCGACCTCCGGTGTCTCGCCGTCGACCACGACGAGCATCACGTTCTCGATGTTCGGAAAGCTCTTCGCGAACTCGAGGTAGTTCTGACGCGCAGGCAGATCCTCGGAGACGAGCTGGACGTTGTCCGAGTTGATGCCGAGGTTCATCGCCGCGAAGACGAAGAAGGCGACGGTCAAGACCCCGATCGCGGAGAGCACCCGACCGGCGCGCGCGTGCACGCCGCGCGACCAGCGGACGAGCGCCTGGGAAAGGAGAGCCTCGAGCCGATCCATGAACGTTCCTCGATGCGATGGGAGACGATGGGGAGGCCGCGGTCGGTCGCGGCAGGCGAGGGGTGGACGAGATAGCGAAGCCGTCCGCTTCGTTCGACCGTGGCCGTGGCCGGAGGCGATTCTCTTGGACTCGGGGCGGGATCAAGTCGGATGGACCGGGCGGGTTTCGTCCCTTCGGCCTTCCACGGCTTCGTCACCGGAGGCCGCTGCCCCTCCGCGGCCGAACTCGGAGGTGAAGAGGAGGCCGAGGCCGGATCGCGTCACGATGATCGAGGTCGTGAGGACGATGCTCATGGCGAGCAGCTCGGCGTCCCGGGCGAGGCCCGAGAAGACGGCGACGAAGACGACCTGTCCGGTGCCGATCCCGGCGACCGCGAAGGGCAGGGCGGCGACCGCGAGCATGACGCCGACGCCGAAGACGAGGCGGACGAGCGGGATCGCCACGCCGAAGGCGAGGAAGAGGCCGCCGACCAGGGAAGCGAAGCAGGCGACCATGCCGAGGCGAAGGAGCGTCAGCTCGGCGAGGAGCGGGAGGGGGACGAGTCGCGCGGCGTTGAAGAGCGGGAGGGCGCGGACGACTTCGAGGTCGCCGAGGTCGACGGGGGCCCGGAGGAAGAGGAAGCCCGTCACCAGCGCGGCGACCAGCGTGGTGACGACGCCGATCTGGAGTCCCACGTCGTCGATCTGGAGCAGGCTTCCGCCGACCGAGATCGCGAGGAGCACCGAGCCGACGTCGAGGAGCGCGATCAAGAGCACGAACCCGGTGGCGATGGCGATCGACGCGCCCGTTCGTCGCCGGAGCAGGAGCGCGAGTCCGCCGGCGCCGAGCAGGTGGTTCAGCACGCCGACGAGATAGCAGGCGATCTTGATCCGGGCGGCGACGCGTCGAGGAAGGGGCGCGGCGTCCTCGGGGCGCGCGCCGACCAGGCGATGGAGACACTGGGCGTCGATCGCGATCGTGACCGCGGTGAAGAGCGCGATCACCGGGACGAAGCGGAGGACCACCTCCGCGGTCACGTGATCGAGGGCGAGGCGCAGGTCGATCCGATCGAAGATGAAGACGAGCAGGATCGCGCTCACGGCGAAGGGCAGCGTGTTGCGCACGATCCTTTCCGCGCGCCCGATCGTTCCGGGACCGCTCTTCCTCTTCGCGCTGGGCAAGCTGCCTCCTCCCGACCCTCGTCGTCGAAGCTCGGCTCTCCCTCGTCTTCGACGCGGCCGGCCTCGAACTATCGCCCACATTCGCGCGCCCCGGCCTGCCGCCGCGGAGCTCGCGGCCGACTCCGATAGACTCGCCCCATGATCGACGACGCCGTCCGAGACTTCGTCCCGCGTCTCGCCGGGCCGCTGATCCGGCTCTACACGCGATGGGGCTGGACGCCCGACCACGTCACGGTGTCGGGCTTCTTGCTGGCGCTCGCGGCGGCGGCGGCCGTCGCGCTGCAGCATCCGTGGGTCGGGGCGGCGCTCTGGTGGGTGTCGCGGATCGCGGACGGAACCGACGGGGTCTACGCCCGCGCCTCGGGGCAGGCGAGCGACTTCGGTGCCTACCTCGACATCCTGCTCGACATGGCGGCCTACGGCGCGATGGTGCTCGCCTGCGCGATCGCCTGGCCGGGCCTCCAGGCGCAGTGGACGCTGATGCTCTTCTTCTACGTCCTGTGCATCGCGAGTGCCCTCGCCCTCGGCCATCTGGAGTCGAAGCGTGCGCTGGCGCCCCGGGACGATCGGGGGCTGCGGCTCGGGGCCGGCCTGGCGGAGGGGGGCGAGACGGGGATCGCCTACACCGTCTTCCTTCTCTTTCCGAATCTCCTGCCGATCACCACCTGGCTCTGGGTCGCGATCCTCGCCACGACGGTGGTCGCGCGGACCGTCCTCGCTCGCCGCCTGCTCGGCCCGGACCCGGGGTGCCAGGACGCCGAAAGCGTGGGGAAGACACTTCAGGAGGGTTCCGAATCGCGCGAGGTGTGACATCGATCATCAAGGGAGCGCCTTCGCCCGGCCGATAGATCACGGAGTTTCTCGGGCAGCGAGCCGGCAGGCTCGCGGGGAGGCCTTCCGTGACGCGCGACCGAACGCTCCAGATCACGATCCGATCGTGGGGGCTCGTGATCCTCTTCCTTCTCGTGGGCCCGGCGACCGCCGTGGCCGACTGGGAGGTCTACGTCGCCGGTGGCCTCGGCATCTCCCTCGCCGAAGGCAACGCGGTCGGGCAGCAGAGCGCGCCGGCGGTGTTCCTCGGCGGCGAGGATACGGATGGCTCGCCGATGCTCGACGGCATCGTCGGCCTCGAGATCCCGATGGACGAGCTCGTGCCGCGGGAGATGCTCCTCGACGTGCGGCTTCCCGATTGGCCGGTCCGGGTCGAGCTCGAGGCGGCGGGGCTGCGCGAGTACGAGCTGCGCAACTTCTTCGGAACCGACCTCTTCTTCACCGAGGTCGAAGCGACCACGCTCTTCCTGAACGCGTGGCTCGACATTCCCCTCACGTCGCTCTACCGGCCCTTCCAGTACACCTTCGGTCTCGGTCGCCAGCCGCGCATCCGACAGTGGCTCGAGCCCGCGAGTCTCTACGTGGGCGCGGGCGTCGGCTACGCCCACACCGAGCTGTCGGGAACTTCGAACTCGGGCTCGGCGTCGGACGACTTCGACGACTTCGCCTGGAACGCGGGCGTCGGAATCGGCTACGCGCTCACCGAGACCGTCGACCTCTCGGCCGGCTACCGCTTCCTGTGTCTCGCAGGCCAGGACTGCATGGCGCACAACGACGGCTTCGAGCTGACGCCCACCGGCGGTGCGGCGCAGGCGACGGACTATCTCGAATACGATCTGCTCGCCCACGAAGTCCGCGTGCAGATTCGCGTCGAGGTCTACGACTTCTTCTCGCCCTGGCGATAGCGTCGGCCCGGTCGCGATTCGCCGCGCGGAGCCCCCTCGGATAGCTTCTGCGCGTGCAGCGACTCCCGCGCCTCTCTCCGACCTCGTTCGTGATCCTGGCTCTGGCCTGGACCTGCGTCCTGGCGCCGGCGCCGATCGCCTTCGCGCAGTCCAGTCCGGGGCCCGAGGCGACCGGACCCGAAGCCGCGCAGCCGGAGCCCCGGGCCGTCTCGCCGGACCCGCGTCGCCTCGGCGATCCCGCGCGCCGCGAGGAGATGGAGCGCGCGCGGCAGGCCGCGCGGGAGCGCGCCGCCAAGGTCCGGCAGGAACGCGCCGAGCGCGCCGCCCGCGTCGCCCGGGAGCGCGCCCAGCCCGGCCGCGACCGACCGGAATCCGATCGGCGCGCCGCGGGCGAGCGCCCGCCGCCGCCTCGCGGCCGCGTCACGTCGCGCCCCTCGACGCTCACCCTCCACCAGAAGCGGGCGCGAATCGAGCAGCTCGTCCAGAAGGTCGGCGAGGCGGCCGGCCGCACCATCCTGGT
>JAUIMK010000329.1 GCA_030432735.1 bacterium | reverse complement strand
GACATGGCGTTCACCGAGAACTTCGCGATCCTGAACGACTGCCCGATGTTCTGGAACCCGGAGCTCCTCGCGAAGGGCCATCACGTCTCGGCCTACTATCCCGATCTGCCGACGCGATTCGCGGTGATTCCGCGGCGGGGGGGCACGGAGGAGGTCCGCTGGTTCGAGGCGGCACCGACCTACGTGCTCCACTGGATCAACGCCTTCGAGGACGGCGACGAGATCGTGCTCGACGGCTTCTTCCAGGAGAATCCGTCGCCGGCGCGGGAGCCGGGGGCGACGCCGCAGGAGACGATGCTCCGCTTCCTCGATCTCCACACGATGGGCGCCTACGCCCATCGCTGGCGCTTCGATCTCACGACCGGCCAATGCCGGGAAGAGCGTCTCAGCGACCGCGTCATGGAGTTCGGGATGATCAACGGGCGCTACGGCGGCCGGCGCAACCGCTTCAGCTACAACGCGCTGCCCGCGAAGGGCTGGTTCGGCTTCGAGGGGCTCGTGAAGCAGGATCTCGAGACCGGCGCCGAGACCGTCGTCCGATTGCCCGAGGGCGTCTACGCGAGCGAGACCGTGATGGCACCGCGCGTCGGCTCGACCGCCGAGGACGACGGCTACCTCGTGACCTTCACGATGGACGTGAACCGCGACCGCTCCGAGTGCCTCGTGCTCGATGCGGCGAACCCGACCGACCCGCCCGTCGCCCGGATCGCGCTGCCCGAGCGCATCTCCTGCGGCACCCACGCGTTCTGGCACGCCGCGGCGGGCTGAGCCGGGGGCAGGCGGCGTTCAGGCGAGGCGCCAGGCGCCGAGCACGAGCACCACGCTCGCGAGGAAGGCGGTCAGCTGCGCCGGCGGTCCGGGGCGCGGCCGCCGCGCCAGGGGGAGCGAGATCGCAAGGCCGGCGGCTGCGCCCGCGGCGAGGCCGAAGAGGTGCGCCGAGAAGTCGACCTTCGGCCCGGGCCCCCCGAGCATCGCGACGATCGCCAGCCCCGCGCCGAGGGGCACCCAGACGCCTCGGCGACGCGCCCAGCCCTGATGGCGGCGCCAGGCGGCGAGGCCGGCCAGCACGCCGACGAGCCCGAAGACGCCGGTCGACGCGCCCACCGAGCTGTGGGCGTGGCCGTACCAGAGGGCGTTCGCGAGGTTGCCGAGGGTGCCGCTCGCGAGGAAGGCGAGCAGGGCGCAGCCCGTCCCGAGGCGACCGGCGAGGGCCGCCAGGAAGAAGCCGCCGAAGAGCGCGTTGCCGGCGACGTGGGTCAGGTCGGAGTGGAGGGTCAGGGCGGTGACCGTCCGGTGGAGCTCCCCCGCGAGCACCAGCGCCGCCTGGCTGTCGCCGGCATCGACGTAGGCGCGGTGGCGTCCGGTGGCTTCGAGGAACAGGTGGAAGCCGACCAAGCCGAGGGCCAGCGCGTAGGCGAGGGCGAGCTGGTGGAGGGAGAGGGGGGCGTCCGGCTCGGGGGGCGATGGGCTGCGCTGCTCCTCGCGCTCGGCCTGCCAGGCCGCCAGGATGCCATCGGCGGTCGGACGCGCTTCGGCCTCGACCTCGATCCGCCAGCCTTCGTCCGTGCGACGCGTCTCCGGGTGGAGCCCCTCCGCGACGAGCACGAGCGCCCATTCCTCGGCCTCGCGTTTGCTCCTCGGGATCGCCCGGGCGAGCGCGCGCCCCGGGGCGTCGTGGTCGTCTTCGAATGCGGCCATGCGTTCGGACCATGGTAACGTCCGGGGCCGAGTCGACGGTCATGGAAGCGTTGCAATCGTCCGAAGAGTCGGGGCAGCCCGCTCGCTTCGGGACGACTCCGGAGGATCGATGAACAGGCCGAATTCGCCGCGCTCGCTGGTTCGCGTCGAGAAGATCGCGCTCCAGGGGCCCGGCGTGGTGATCCTGACCGGTCCCTCGAGCTGCGGGAAGGGCGAGGTCGCGGCCGCGCTCTGCGATCTCGTCTCGATCGATCCGGCGCGGCATCTCTCGATGGGCGAGATCCTGCGCTCGACGATCGAGCGCTCGAAGGCCGAACCCGGCTTCGCGAAGCTGCTCGCCGACAAGTATCAGCTCTCGGCCGACGTCAGCATCTTCGACTGCCTCGACACGAACGAAGAGCTGACCGAGAAGGTGAAGCGCCACCTGCCGGACCTGGAGCGCCACTTCGGCCGTACGCCGAGCCGTTTCATCTCCGATGAGGTGAGCGGCGCAGCGGACGTGAGCCAGCTCGAATGGCTCGAGTTCTGTACGGCGCGCGGACTCCTGATCCCGAACCGCTGGACCCAGGACCTGATCTCGGCGGAGATCGATCGCGCCCTCGCCGCGGCGAAGGACGCGGAGGAAGCCGAGTCCCCCTTCATCCTCGACGGCTATCCGCGGACGGTGGCGGCGGCGAAGCACCTGCTCGGGTTCCTCGAGCAGGTGGACGTCCCGGTGCTCAAGGTGCTCCACCTGTCGATCAGCAAGGCGGAGATGAGCGCGCGGGCGGGCAAGCGCGGGCGCGCCGACGACAACGAGGAGGCGCTGCGCCGGCGCTTCGAGTTCTACGTCGACAACGTCCAGCCCTCGGTGGACTATCTGAAGACGGAGCTCGGCGGCGACCGGATCGCGTTGATCGACGCGCACCAGCCGATGTGGGACGAGGCCGGGGAAGAGCGGGTCTTCGATCTGCACCGCTCGATCGACAACGTCGTGTCTTCCGCCCTACGCGCGCTGGGCGTGCCGGGGGTGATCGTCCGGGATCTGCTCGAAGGACGCCGGGAGGCCCGGCTCGCCGCCGAAGCCGATGGCTGAGTCCGGCGTCGCCTGGCCCGTTCCCGAGAGCACCGATCTCGGCCGCTACCTCGAGGACACGATCACGATCGATTGGCAGTCGCCTGCGCTGATGGAGCGGGCGAGCGCGCTCCTCGAGGGCTGCGAGGGGCCCGAATCGAGAGTCCGGGCGCTCTTCCGGTTCGTCCGGGACGACGTGGCCCACGCCCTCGACGTCGAGCCCGAGCCGGAGACGGCGACCTGCCGTGCGAGCGAGGTGCTTCGCGAGGGGCAGGGCCTCTGTTATGCGAAGAGTCATCTGCTCGCGGGTCTGCTCCGCTACGCCGGGTTCCCGACCGGATTTTGTTATGCGCGCCTCGCGAACGACGACTCACGGGCCGGGTTCGTCCTCCACGGGTTCAACGCCGTCTTCTGGGTCGAGACCGGGTCCTGGCTCTTCGTCGACGCGAGCGGTCGCGAGGGCGCGTCGCAGGCGAGCGTCCGGTTCGAGGCGCCCTGGGGGCTCCCCTTCGAGGTCCACCCGGAGGTGGGCGAGGCCTTCCTGCCCGAGATCCTCCGGCGTCCCGCGAAGCGGATCACCGACCTGCTCGAACGCGCCCCCGACTTCGCCTCCGTCTCGCGAAACCTGCCCGACGCGCTCTGATTCGAGCAGGGGCGTGGGCGCTCGTCGCCCCCGGCGCGATGAAATCGACAGCATCCGGACGCGCGGGTGCTGCGCTCAGCTCGTCTCGATCCCGAGGCGTTTCAGCTTCTTGTAGAGCCCCTCCCGCGTGATGCCGAGCTTCCGGGCCGTTCTCGCCTTCCGCCCGTCGTTGTTCGCGAGGGCTCGGCGGATCAGCCAGGACTCGATCCGGTCGAGGGCCTGTCGGAGCGTCTCGTCGGGACGCGCGCCGTGGGCGATCGGCTCGAGGATCTCGACCAGCTTCGGGGAGAGCTGACGCGGCGTGATCAGCTGTCCGCTCGGCGTGAGCATGAGCGCGCGCAGCATCTCGTTCTCCAGCTCACGCACGTTGCCCGGCCAGTGGTAGGCCTCGAGCAGGTGGCTCGCGGCGAGGGAGAGGTGGCATCCCTGCTTGCCTTCGCGGGGCCCGTGCAGGGCGAGGAAGCTGCGTGCGAGGGGGAGGACGTCGCTGCGCCGCTCCCGAAGCGGCGGGATCCGGATCGGAAACACGTTCAGTCGGTAGAAGAGGTCCTCGCGGAAATGCCCGCGCGCGACCTCGTCGGCGAGCATCCGGTTCGTGGCGGCGACGATCCGGCAATGGATCGGGCGCGGCGTGACGTCGCCCACGCGGCGGACCTCACGCTCCTGGAGCACGCGCAGCAGCTTCGCCTGGAGCGGCAGCTCCATCTCGGCGAGCTCGTCGAGGAAGAGCGTGCCTTCTCGCGCGGCCTCGAAGAGGCCCGTCTTCTCGCGATCGGCGCCGGTGAAGGCGCCCCGGGCGTGGCCGAAGAGCTCGCTCTCGAGGAGGGCTTCGGGGAACGCCGCGCAGTTGATCGCCACGAAGGGGGCGTCGCCGCGGCGGCCGCGCGCGTGGAGCTCGCGGGCGATCACCTCCTTGCCGACGCCGGTCTCGCCGGTCACGAGGACCGTCGACGGGCTCGAGGCGGCGAGGTCGACGAGCTCGGAGACCTGGCGCATGGCGTCGCTCCGCCCGAGGACCCGGGGCGGCGCGTCGTCGTTCGACTCCCTGGCCGGCGGCTGCTCGAGTCGGCTCACCGTGACGATTGGCGGCGCCTCCTCCACGCCCGTCGCGGACGGCGTTCCCGGGCGCGGCTCGGCCATTCGCTGCGCCTGGAGCGCGTCGAGGGTCTCGTTCACCTCCGTGACGAAGCCACCGCCGACGCGCTTCGGGTCGACGACGAAAACGGCGCCGATCCCGAGCGCGAGGAGCGCGTCCGCATGGGGCTCCGCCGCGTCCGCCGTCGCGACGAGGATGCCGCGGCGCTCGGCGAGCCGGTCGAGGTCGGCCAGGGCGAGCTCGAGCGCCTGCGGCTCCTCGATCTCCACGAGCACCGCGTCGAAGCGGACCGCCGGCAGCATCAGCGCTTCGTCCAGGCTCGGAACCCAGGTCACGTCGAGCTCCGGTGCCTCGGTCATGCCGCTGCGCGTGAGCCCACGTCCGCTGCCGATCCAGAGGAGTGATCGAATCGTCCGCATCCCGTCTCCCTCGCTGCCGGACGGGGTGGATCCGGCGCCAGGAAAACGTGACGCGACCGACGGGATCGTGCGTTCCAATCCCCCTCAAGAAACGCACCGATTTCCTCGGCGACGGAGAGGGCCCGTTGTTAGGCGGGGCCGGGCTCGATCTCGGCCTCGCCGAGGGACTCGGTCTCCCAGGCGTCGGGGATCCGGTCGAGCGCTTCGATCGCCTCGTTGGCGAGCGCGTCGACGTCGCTCTGCGCCGAGAGC
>JAUIMK010000328.1 GCA_030432735.1 bacterium | reverse complement strand
GGTGGGCTCGGGGCGCGACACGGCTCCGACGGCCCGAGCGCGACCGGCGCCTTCTTCCTCGGCGGCCGGAACACCGTCCCCCAGGTCGAGCCGCTCGAGGCGACGCTGCCGATCGTCTTCGAGCGTCAGCGTCTGCTGCCGGACTCCGGAGGGGCGGGGCGATGGCGCGGCGGGCTCGGCGTGGAGACCCGGATCCGCGTGCGCAAGGACACCGAGTTCGCGCTGCGAAGCGATCGCGTGCTCCTGCCACCCAAGGGACGGGACGGGGGAGACGACGGCATGCCTGGAACGCAATACGTCCTGGAAGAAGGTGGGGGCGAGCGTCCGCTGCCGCCGAAGGGCGCAAACCTCCGCCTCGCCGCGAACGAGACCCTCGTGCTCACCACGTCCGGCGGCGGTGGCCTGGGCGCGCCGGCGGATCGCGATCGACGGGCCGTCTCGAAGGACGTCCGCGAAGGCTTCGTTTCCGAAGAATGCGCCCGAACGCGTTACGGCCTCGCCGGGGAGGCCTCGTCGTGAGCGAATCCTGCGTACTCGGCGCCGATATCGGCGGAACCTTCACCGACGTCGTCCTGACCCGAGGCGACGGGCGCCTGCACGTCGCCAAGCAGCTGACCTCGCCGGACGCGCCGGAGCGCAGCGTCCTCGAAGCGGTCGAGCGCGTGATCGCCGAAGCGGGCATCGAGCCGACCTCGATCACCCGCGTCGTCCACGGCACGACGCTCGCGACGAACGCCGTCATCGAGCGCAAGGGCGCGCGCGTCGCCTTCGTCACGACCGAAGGCTTCGGCGATCTCCTGCGGATCGGCCGCGAAGCCCGCGTGGAAGACGACCGCTACGACCTCCACTTCGAGCCCACGCCCGCTCCGCTCGAGCGCGCCGCGATCTTCGAGGTCGCGGAACGCGTCGCGGCCGATGGATCCATCCTGAAGCCGATCGATCCGACGAGCCTCGCTTCGGTCGTGGACGGGATTCGCGCCTTCGCGCCGGAGGCGGTCGCGATCTGCCTGCTCCACGCGTACGCCCATCCGGAGCACGAAGCCCGGATCGAGACGGCGCTCCGGGAGGCGATGCCCGACCTCGTCGTCGTGCCTTCGTCGCGCGTCCATCCCGAGATGCGCGAGTTCGATCGCGCGAGCACGACGCTCTTCACGGCGGAGGTCGCTCCGCTGATGGCGAGCTACCTGGCGCGGCTCGAGGCCGGACTCGACGGCCTGGGCATCCGGGCACCGCTCCAGATCATGGAGTCCTCGGGCGGGGTCATGGCGGCGGCGGTCGCCGCGGAACGTGCGGTCGCGACCCTCGAGTCCGGGGGGGCCGCGGGCGTGATGGCCGCGGCGCGCTTCGCGGGCTTCTACGAGAAGGCCCAGGTGATCTCCTTCGACATGGGCGGCACGACGGCGAAGGCGGGCGTCGTTCGGGACGGTCGCCCGGCGGTCGCCCGCGAGCTCCACGTCGGCGGCCGCGGGAGCTTCGGCGGTCGGCGCGCGGGGACGGGCATGCCGATCAAGACGCCGACGATCGACCTCGCGGAGGTCGGTGCCGGCGGCGGTTCGATCGCGTGGCTCGACCCCGAAGGCGTGCTCCGGGTCGGCCCGCAGTCGGCGGGCGCCTCGCCGGGGCCGGCTTGTTATGCGCAGGGGGGGCTCGAGCCGACGGTGACCGACGCGAACCTGGCCCTCGGCTACCTCTCCCCCGAGAACTTCGCGGGGGGACGCTTCGATCTCGATCCGGCGGCCTCGCGACGCGCGATCCGCGAACGGATCGCGGAGCCCCTCGGCGTCTCGGTCGAGCGTGCCGCATGGGCGATCCACGAGGCGGCGAACGCGAACATGGCGTCCGCGATCCACGTCGTGACGGTCCAGCGGGGGCTCGATCCGCGGGAGCACACCCTGGTCGCCTTCGGCGGCGCGGGCCCGATGCACATCGTCGGGATCGCGCGGGAATTCGGGATCGGCCAGGTGATCGTGCCGCCCCAGGCCGGGGTCGCATCGGCGATCGGCATGCAGTCGACGGACCTGACCGCCGAGCACGGCGTGACGCATCTCGTCGCGAGCGACGCGCTCTCCGCGGAGGAGGCGGCGTCCCGGTTCGCCGAAGTCGAGGCGGCGGCGCGACGAAAGATGGGCGTCGTGGAACGAACGCCGGGACTCCGGGTCGAACGCTTTCTCGATGCGCGTTTCGTCGGGCAGGCCCACGAAGTGTCGATCCCCCTCGAATCCTTCGACTCGATCGACGAAGTGCCGCAACGGTTCCGGGCCCGTTATGCGGAGCTCTACGGCGTCGCCCCGACGGGCCGGGTCGAGTTCGCGGCGCTTCGGGTGCGCCTGCGGGTTCCGGTGGATCGTCCTCCGCTGACCGACGAGGCGAAGCCGTCGGGGGAGGCGCCCCCGGTAGCCGAGCGCGAGGCGTGGTTCGGCGCGGAAGGGGCGGTGCCGGTCGGCGTCGTTCGGCGTTCGGCGTTCGGTCCGGGGGCCGCGCTCGAAGGGCCGGTGATCGTCGAGGGACCCGTCGAGACGACGGTCGTGCCGCCCGGTTGGAGCGTTCACGTCGATCCGGCGGGCAGTCTCGTGATCGAGCGGGAAGGGTAGGGCGTCAGATGGATTTCGGAGTCTTCTGTTCGGCGGTCGTGGGCCCTCGTCCATGGGAGGATGCGGAGCCCGAACGGTTCCGGCAGGACCTCGAGATGGGCATCGCGGCGGAGGCGGCGGGATTCGATTCCTTCTGGGCCCCGGAGCATCACTTCCTCGAGGAGTATTCCCACAACGCCGCGTCCCATCTGACCTGCCTCGCCGTCGGCATGCGCACCGAGCGAATCCGGCTCTGCACCGGGATCATGAATCTCTGCGCGCCGATCAATCACCCGGTCCGGGTCGCGGAGCAGATCGCGATGATCGACATCTACACGAACGGGCGCGTGGAGCTCGGCACCGGCCGCGGCAGCGGCTCGACCGAAGTGAACGGCTGGGGGCTCGACAACTCCGAGACGAAGGCGTACTGGGAAGAGGCGATCCGAGCGATCCCGAAGATGTGGACCCAGGACCTGTTCTCCCACGACGGCGTCCACTTCTCGGTCCCGGAACGATCGGTCCTCCCGAAGCCGGTGCAGAAGCCGCATCCCCCGCTCTGGGTCACGGCCACCAACCCCGACACCGTCGAACGCGCGGGACGCATGGGGCTCGGCGTCGCCGTGTTCAGCTTCGAGAGTCCGAAGGCTCTCGAACCCCTGGTCGAGACCTACAAGAAGGCGATCGCGGATCCGGACCCCGTGAGCGACGTGATCAACGACAAGTTCCTGACGATCGCGCCCCTCCTCTGTCTCGAAGACGGCGACCGCGCCCGCGCCTGGCATGCGAAGCGGGCGCCGCTCACGACGGCCCATTTCTCCGTCTACTTCGACACGGCGCCTCACGTCGCGGCCCGTCTCGCGAACGAGCCGAGGCCGATCCCGCAGTCGCGCCTCCGCGAGCTGATCGCCGAAGCCGAAGAGGATCCCTCCGTCCTCCCGCCCTTTCCCGCGAGCCCGGACGATCCCGACGTCCTGATCGAGAGCGGCCTCTGCGTCGGCGACCCGGAGCAGGTGCGCCGGTCGATCCAGAACTACGCGGACGTGGGGGTCGACGAGCTCGGCATGATTCCCCGGACGAGCTGGATCGAGCCCCAGTCCATGATCCTCGAGACCCTCGAGGTCACGGGCCGCGAAGTCCTGCCCGGCTTCCGCTGATCGAGGCCGGGCCAGGCCGGGCTAGGTCGAGCTTCCGGCGCGCCGCGCATCGAGCTTCGCTCGAATGCCGGCGTGCATCTCCTCGTCGAGGGAGAAGCGCGTCAGGATCAGCGCCCCGATCAGCATCGTTCCGAAGGGGACGAGTCCGTGGAGCGAGCGGATCACGAGCTGGATCGACTCGGGCTGGTCCGCGCCGGGAGCGAACCCGACGTAGCCGAGGGCGAGGCCGGCGATTCCAGCCATGATCCCGCTCGACGTCTTGTAGAGGAACGTATAGGCGGAGTAGTAGGCGCCTTCCTTGCGTTCGCCCGTCTCGAGCTCGTCGGCGTCGATCACGTCGGCGAGGATCGACGAGCCCAGGACCGTGGCGCAGGCGCTGCACGCCCCCGTGAGCACGACCGCCGCCTTCATGAACGTGATCGCACCGGCGCTGACGTTGAATACCATCAGGTAGCCGATCATGCCGGCGACGAGGCCGAGCAACCACGTCGTTCGCTTCCCGATCCGGCGGGAGAGCGGGACCCAGACGACGAGGGAGACGAGGGAGGACCCTACGTAAAACATGAAGATCTCGCCGATCGCGTGGGGGGCCTGGAGGACGTACTTGTACGTGAAGGGCGAGAGGACCATCGAAGCGCCGGAGCCGGTGTGTTCGATGAAGATCATGATCAGGAGCAGGCGCGCGTGGTGGTTGCGCCAGACGTCCGTCGCGACGCTCGTGATCGGCTTCGTCTCCCGGCGGCGATTGCCGGCGGGCTCGCGGAGGAAGATGGTCGAGAGGCCCACGAGGGCGATGGTCACGACTCCGGCGTAGATCGCGAGGTCCGAGGCGTCCTCCCGCGGCTGCGGGGACGTCATCAGGTACTCCATCGCGTAGACGAGGCACCCGATCATGCCGACGTAGCCCGCCGCCTGCCGGAAGGCGAAGATCTGCGACACCTGGTGATGGTCGAGGGTCAGCTCGGCCCCGAGCGCCTGGTGGGGCGTGAGGAAGAAGGTCATCGCGGTGTTGAAGCCGAAGACGGCGACGATCATCCACACGATGAGCCCGACTTCTCCGAGGCCGACCGGCGCTGCCCAGGACATCCAGCCGAAGAGCGCGATGGGGATCGCCGACGCGAGGATCCACGGACGCCGCCGGCCCAACCGGTGCCGCGTCCGATCGCTCCAGATCCCCGCGACCGGATCGGTCACGCCGTCCCAGAGGCGACCGGCCATGAAGATCATGCCCATCGCCGCCGGCGGCACGAGCAACACGTCGATCGCGTAGTTGCTGATGTAGGACATGAAGAGCACGAGCGAGAAGTTGATCGGAACCATCGGCGCGGCGTAGGCAAAGAGGAGGGGGATCGGGACTCGCGCGTGGGTCGTATGGCTGTGCTCGCTCATGGGGCGAGCATAGGTGAGTCGTTCGGCGGCGCCTCCGTCTCCCCGTGCGGCGCC
>JAUIMK010000018.1 GCA_030432735.1 bacterium | reverse complement strand
ACCGATGGAGCTCGTGCTGATTCTGGTCGTCGCGCTGTTGGTCCTCGGACCGAAGCGGATGCCCGAGCTCGCCCGCACCCTCGGCAAGGGGCTCGGCGAGTTCCGCCGCGCGAGCAACGACCTGCGCCAGAGCCTCGCCCTCGACGAGATCCAGAACGAGCTGCGCGACGGACTCGCCAGCGCGGGCTCGATCCACAAGCCGGTGAAGAAGCCGGAGGCGGAAGACCGGCCGCCTCAGGCGGGCGACGAGCTGGCCGCCGGTGTGGAGCCGAGCGAGGACGAGCGACGCGACGCCGCGGAGGCCGGCGCGGGCGGGAAGCATCCCGGCGAGCTTCCGGATGACCTCGACCCCCACGCCCACGCGGACGCGCCGGAGGACGGGGACGAGGACCGGCACGACGAGCCGACCGCGGAGGCGGCGGGCAGCGACGCGCCCGGGCCAAGTGCAGAGACGGCGGGCGACGCGCCCGGGCCACGTGCGCGCGCCGCGGACGAGGGCGTCGGTGCGGTTCCGGTCGGTCGAACGGTGACGCCCCGGCGCACGGTCGAGGCGAACCCGGCGGCCGCCCCCACGGACGACGAGCGTGGATGAGCGCGCGCTCCCCATCACGGAGCACCTCGCCGAGCTGCGCACGCGACTGATGTGGGTCGTCGGCGCGATGTTCCTGGGCGCCGCCCTGAGCTTCAACTTCGCGGAGCAGATCTTCGGCTTCCTGCTCCAGCCCGCCGTCGAGGCGCTCGGCCAGAAGGACAGCCAGCTCCAGGCGATCGCGCCGACCGAGATCTTCTTCACCTACATCAAGTGCGCGCTGCTCGCGGGCTTCGTCCTGACCCTGCCCGTCACCTTCTACCAGCTCTGGGCCTTCATCGCGCCTGGGCTCTACGACGACGAACGCAAGGCGGTCCTCCCCTTCGTGTTCTTCTCGACGGTCCTCTTCGCGTCGGGGGCCATCTTCGGATACTCGATGGTCTTCCCGATCGTGTTCCAGTTCTTCAACAGCTGGGACAACGAGTGGGTCGTGTCCGCTTGGACGATGAAGGAGGTGTTCAGCCTGACGACGCGCCTCTTCCTCGCCTTCGGCGTCGCCTTCGAGCTCCCGCTCTTCGTCTTCTTCCTCTCGATCACCGGGATCGTGAGCGCGAAACAGCTCTTCGCCGCGACGCCCTACGCCGTGCTGATCGTCTTCATCGTCGGCGCGATGCTCACGCCTCCGGACCCGGTCAGCCAGATCTTCCTCGCCGTGCCGCTGATCGTGCTCTACCTCGCCGGCGTCGGCGTCGCCTGGCTCTTCGACCCCGCGCGGCGCGAGGCCAAGCGGGCGGGGAGCGCGGTCGCGAAGACGGAGCGGTAGCGGCGACGGCGCGCGGACCGCAGGCGCTTCCCGACGCCTCGCGCCCGGTTCAGAGCTCCACGATCTCGTAGTGCTCGACCACGAGGGTCTGTGCCTCGGCGAAGTCCCGCTCGAAGGCGTCGCTCTCGCCCGGGCGGACGTCGAGACGGGCGACCTCGAGGATCATCTCAGGCGCTCGCTTCGCACTTCACGCGCAGCACGCGATCGCGCAGCCCGACGTCGTAGCCGCCCTTCTTGCGGGCCACGAGGGTGAGCGCACCCGCGCCGCCCGCGAGCTCGACGATCGGTCCGTCCTCCCAGGCGACGTCGAGGGCGACCTCGCGGCCGTCGACGGTGATCCGGTCCGCGTCGACGTGGACCGCGAGGGCTTCGCTCTTCTGCAGCGCGACCGTGAACGCCGTCGAGCCGGTGCGCTCCTCCGACGCGCGCTTGCCGACCGCGGCGAAGATCACGTCGCGCGTCGCATCGTCGATCGGCGGGAGCGGCGCGCTCATGTGGTCGTCGATGAAGGCCGTGTCGTAGCGGCCCTCGCGATAGACCTCGTTCTCGCACACGCGCCGAAGGAAGGGGAGCCCCGTCCGGATCCCGGCGATCACGAACGTCTCGAGCGCCGAGGCGAGCTTCTCGATCGCCGCCTCGCGGGTCTCCGCGTGGACGATCAGCTTGGCGATCATCGGGTCGTAGTGGGGCGTCACCGTCTGCCCCCCTTCGAAGCCCGAATCGAGGCGCACCCCTTTGCCGTCGGGCACGCGCCACGCGAGGATCGGCCCGGGCGACGGAATGAACCCCTTGTCGGGGTCTTCGGCATAGATCCGGGCCTCGATCGCGTGCCCGTCGAGCGAGACGTCCTCCTGCGCGATCTCGAGGTCCTCGCCCGCGGCCATGCGGATCTGGGTCTGCACGAGGTCGACGCCCGTCACCGCCTCCGTCACCGGATGCTCGACCTGGATTCGCGTGTTCATCTCGAGGAAGTACCAGGCCCCGCTCGAGTCCATCAGGAACTCGACCGTCCCTGCACCGACGTATCCGACCGCCTGCGCCGCACGCACCGCCGCCGCTCCCATCGCGTCCCGCATCTCGGGCGTCATGCCGTAGGCCGGCGACTCCTCGATCAGCTTCTGGTGGCGCCGCTGGATCGAGCACTCGCGCTCGCCGAGATGGATCACGTGGCCGGCGGCGTCGGCCATCACCTGGAACTCGATGTGCCGGGGTCCGTCGACGAACTTCTCCAGGTAGATCGCACCGTCTCCGAAGGCCGCCTCCGCCTCGCTCGCGGCACGCTCGAGCGCCGCCCCGAGCTCCCCCGCGTTCTCGACGCGGCGCATCCCGCGTCCGCCGCCCCCGGCGCTCGCCTTCACGAGCACCGGAAAGCCCATCTCCTCCGCGACGCGGAGCGCCTCCCGGGGATCCTCGACCCGATCGCCGCCCGGCACGACGGGCACGCCGGCCGCGATCATGCGCTCGCGCGCGGCGATCTTCCGCCCCATCGCCGCGATCACTTCGGGCGTCGGGCCGATGAAGGTGATGCCTGCTTCGGTCACGGCGCGGGCGAAGTCCGCGTTCTCCGAGAGGAAGCCGTAGCCGGGATGGACCGCGTCCGCGCCGGTCTCCCGCGCGATCGAGACGATCTTCTCGATGTCGAGGTAGCTCTCCGTCGCCCGTGCCGGCCCACAGCAGACCGCTTCGTCCGCCATCCGCGCATGGATCGAATCGACGTCCGCCTCCGAATAGATCGCGACCGACGCGATCCCCATCTCGCGGCACGCGCGCACGACCCGCACGGCGATCTCGCCACGGTTGGCGATCAGGATCTTCTTGAACATCGAGACTCCCGGAGAGAAGAAGGCCCAGAATGCAGAACGGCCGGCCTTCCCGCTACAGGGACGGCCGGCCGTTCGCTCGAAACGACACGACGCAGCGCGCGGAGGCGCTTGCGCCGACGACGGCGCCTCTACAGAGACGCGATCTCGCCCAGCATCTGCTGGAGCTTGACCTGGTAGTCCTTCAGGTCGATCGGCTGCGTCGCCACGCCCGAGTCCATCGCCGCCTTCGCGACCGCCGGAGCCACGAAGAGCAGCACGCGCGGATCGAAGGGCTTGGGGATGATGTACTCGGGACCGAAGTCGAAGCTCTCGCCCGGGTAGGCCTGCTTCACCTCGTCCGGAACCGCCTCCCCGCGCTTGGCGAGCTCGGCCAGGGCGTGGGTCGCCGCCTGCTTCATCTCCTCGTTGATCTTCGAGGCACGGACGTCGAGGGCGCCGCGGAAGATGAAGGGGAAGCCGAGGACGTTGTTCACCTGGTTCGCGTAGTCGGAGCGGCCGGTCGCGCAGATCGCGTCCGCGCGGGCGTCCTTGACCTCCGGCGGGATGATCTCCGGATCCGGGTTGGCCATCGCGAAGACCAGCGGCCGGTCGGCCATGCTCTTGACCATGTCCTTCGTCACGACGCCCGCCTGCGAGAGTCCGACGAAGACGTCGGCACCGACCATCGCGTCCTCGAGGGTGCGCGCGTCGGTCTCGGCGACGAACTCTTCCTTGTACTTGTTGAAGCCCTCACCGCGCCCCTTGTACATGACGCCGCGGGAGTCGCACATCAGGATGTTCTCGCGCTTCACGCCGAGGTCCTTGTAGAGCTTCGCGCAGGAGATCGCCGAAGCACCGGCGCCCGAGAAGACGACCTTCACGTCACCGACCTTCTTGCCCTGCAGCTCGATCCCGTTCAGCAGCGCCGCCGCGGAGATGATCGCCGTGCCGTGCTGGTCGTCGTGGAAGACGGGGATGTCGAGGGACTCCTTGAGCCGCTCCTCGATCTCGAAGCACTCGGGGGCGCGGATGTCCTCGAGATTGATGCCACCGAAGGTGGGGGCGATCATCTCGCAGAAGCGGATGATCTCCTCCGTGTCCTGCGAGTCGACCTCGATGTCGAAGACGTCGATGTCGGCGAAGCGCTTGAAGAGGACGCCCTTGCCTTCCATCACCGGCTTGCCGGCGAGGGCGCCGATGTTGCCGAGACCGAGGACGGCGGTGCCGTTCGAGATCACGGCGACGAGGTTGCCGCGGGCCGTGTACTTGTACGCGTCTTCCGGGTTCTTCTCGATCGCGAGGCAGGGCGCAGCCACGCCCGGGGAGTAGGCGAGCGACAGATCGTTCGCGGTCACGCATTCCTTGGTCGGGACGACCTTGACCTTACCGGCCCGGCCCTTCGCGTGATATTCGAGGGCATCGTCATTGAGGCTCACAACGGGGTCCTTTGCTTTTTTCTCCAGGCCCCGGCGAAGGGGTCCCGGGATGGGGCGCAATCGGCTCCATCAGTACACAGGTCGAGTCGAGGAGATCCCCTCCGATCTCGCCTCCGTACCGCATCAACCGTCTGGACAGCTGGCGCAGATGGAGTGGGTGGAGTCCCGGGGTCAGACCAGGCCGAGGCTCCGGCGGAAGGCTTCGAAGCCTATCCGAAGGTGAGTGCCCCGTCGACGAATCCGGAGTCGCGATTCTCGACTTTGCGAGCGTTGTCGACAATTTACGGGACTTCCTGTCCCGCTCGGACGAGCAGGTCGGAGCGCAACCGACGACGGCAGAGGCGCTTTCGGGTGGGCCGCGATCCGCACGCTCGGCCTGCCCGCGGGGCAACCCGATGGCGCGCGCTCCGGGGCTACTCCTTCGTCAGCTCCCGGGCGATCACCACGCGCTGGATCTGGTTCGTGCCCTCGTAGATCTGCATCAGCTTGGCGTCGCGCATCAGCTTCTCGACCGGGTACTCCTTCGTGTACCCGTTGCCGCCGAAGATCTGGACGGCGTCGGTCGTGACCTCCATCGCCGTGTCCGTCGCGAAGCATTTGGCCATCGCGCTCTGCTTGGCCGACTTGCGGCCCGCGTCGAGCAGCCACGCCGCCTGCGCCGTCAGCAGCCGGCTCGCCTCGATCGACTTCGCCATGTCCGCCAGCATGAACTGCAGCCCCTGGAACTCACCGATCGCCTGACCGAAGGCCTTGCGCTCCTTCACGTAGGCGAGGCTCTCCTCGAGCGCGCGCCGCGCGACACCGACGGCGAGGGCCGCGACCTGCGGCCGCGCCCGGTCGAGGGTCGCCATCGCGATCTTGAAGCCCTCGCCCTCTTCGCCGAGGCGCTGGCTCGCGGGCACGCGCACGTCGTCGAAGTGGACCAGCGTCGTGTTGCTCGCGCGGTGGCCCATCTTGTCTTCCTTGCGACCGGGGGAGAGACCGGGCGTGCCCTTGGGAATCACGAAGGCGCACATGCCCTTGTGTCTCGCGCTGCGATCGAGGGTCGCGAAGACGCTGTAGAGGTCGGCGTAGCCGCCGTTCGTGATCCAGGCCTTCGTGCCGTTCAGGACGTAGTCGTTCCCGTCGCGCTCGCAGTGGAGCTGCAGACCGGCGACGTCCGAGCCCGCGCCGGGCTCGGAGAGACAGAACGCGAGGATCTTGAACTCGTCGACGCACTGCCCGAGCCACTCCTTGCGTTGGTCGTCGGAGCCGCCGAGCAGGATCGGGTTCAGCGCGAGGTCGTTCGAGATGATCGAGGTCGTCACGCCGCCGCAGCCGCGCGCGAGCTCTTCGACACCGACGACCGCCGCGCTCACCGGGAGGCCGACGCCGCCGAGCTCTTCCGGAATCCCGGTGTGGGAGAGACCGAGCTCCCACGCCTTCTCGAGGACCGGGAGCGGAAGCTCACCCGTCTGATCCCACTCCGCGGCGTGGGGGATGATCTCCTCGTCCGCGAAGCGGCGAGCCGTGTCCTGCAGCGTCAGCAGGGCGTCGTCGAGTTCGAAGTCCATGCTCGGAGGATACGGCGCGGAGCGGGCGACGCGCTATGCAGCGAAGCCGAGCTCCGCAGAGAGCGCCGCGGCCGCGCCGGTCACCGCTTCGGCGGCCGCGCCATGGAGGTGTCCCTCGTCGAGGCGCATGGCCGGCCCGGAGAGGGAGAGGGCACCGATCACCCGCGAGCTCGCGTCGCGAATCGGCGCCGCCACGCAGCGCAGCCCCGGGGCGTACTCCTCGAGGTCCGTCGCGTAGCCCTGGAGCTGGATCGCGCGCAGCTCTTCGACGAGCTTCGTGGGATCCGCGAGGGTCGTGTCCGTGTACCGGGAGAGCGTCGCCGTCGCGAGCTCGGCCTCGAGGCTGCCCGGAGCGGGGGTCGCGTCGCCGTCGGTGGCGGCCGGCGTGCCGAGACCGAGACTGCGGTTCGCGATCTCGCCGGCGAGCAGGGACTTGCCCAAAGCGGTGCAGTGGGCGTCGAGCCGGTCACCGATCCGCAATCCGGTCAGCACGAGCTGGTCCGGCAGCACGCCGTCGAGATGCACGACCTCGCGCCCGGACAGGACGCCGAGGTGCGCCGTCTCGCCAGCCTCGCGAGCGAGCCGCTCGAGGACGGGGCGCGCCTGGCTCATCAAGGTATGGCTGCGCGCGAAGGCGTGGCCGAGCTCGAGGCAGCGCGGCCCGAGGTGATACAGCTCGGTCGACGGCGTCTGCTGGATGTAGCCGGCGAGCTCGAGGGTCGCGAGCAGACGGAACGCGTTGTTCTTGTGGAGGCCGAGTCGGCGGGCGAGATCACTCACACCCATCTCCGTTTCCTCGTGGAAGACTTCCAGCATTCGGAGCGCGTTCGACACGGTCTGGATCGCGTACTCGCTCTTCGGCTTGCTGGACGTCTTGGCCATCGGGTCGGCTCCGATTCCTGCTTCGTCCACGCTCGGTCGATCACGATCGAACCGGGGCGGGCGCTGCGCTCACCACGTGCGCCCCGCTTGGCCCTCCGCCGGCGAGATCACGATGGTGCCGGGCAACAGGAAGGACGACTCCGCGCTCGGTGCTCCACAGACGATTTCGGTCGCGGGCGATGAAATCGATCGAACCAGCGAGGTTCGTAGCGGCGCGTCGTGAGGGGGGTAGTCGATCCGTGAGGCCCAGGGGGTAGGCAGTTTCTAACGCAACCGTCTGAGAGGTGTCAACGAATTCGAAACACCGTCACGTTGCACGAAAGCGAATAACACAATGTAGTGTCTGTGCGATGCGATGGAGCCGGGCGACCGCAAAGGAATTTCGTTCGCAGGGTGAGCGACGAAACGGTCCGGAAAAAATCTTCGCCGGGCTCCGGGCGGCGATGCGCGGCGAAGGGAACACGAAGAGGCGGCTCGCATAACGAATCGGTCGAGACCGAAACGTACGCCCGTGTTCGACGCGGGCGCACGAACGCCCGATGCGGGCCGCTCTCGCGGCGGTGTCCGCGGACCGCGGACGCGGCGAGCGAGGATGTCGCGTCGCCGCCGATCGGACGGCGGCGGTTCCTCTTCATCGGCTCACGCGGGTCGCAACGCTATCGCTGCGGTCGCTCCGCCGCACGGGCCGTGAACTCCGCGGCGAGCAATTCGATGATGAGGGTCGCCACCCCCAACACGATGGCGACGTCCGCGAGACTGAAGTCGGGCAGGAGGTTCGAGGTCGGCGGACCGAGATGCAGGAAGTCGACGCCCGAGCCGTAGCGGAGACGGTCGAGGGTATGACTCGCGATGCCGCCGAGCATGAGGCCGAGCCCCGCGGCGCTGCCCTGCTCCCCAGGGGCCAGGCCGCGATAGAACACGCCGATCATCACGGTCGCCGCGAGGGCGAGCGCCGAGAATCCCACGAGCTGCGCCGCGGGCAGCCAGTCCCGGAAGATCCCGAAGGCGCCGCCCATCGCCGGGACGTTCGTCCAGCCGAGCAGATTCCCGAGCAGCGGCGCGCGATCCCCGGGATCGAGCACCGTCGCCGTGTGCAGCTTGCCCAGCTGATCGAGGGCCAGCGCGATCAGCGCCATCGGCAGGAACGCCGCGCGCTTCGTCCCGAGCACCGCCACCGCTAGCGCAGCTCCCGTGCCGAGAGTCGCCCATCGCCCCAGATCTCGGGGGACAACCGCCTCGCCTGGGCCAGCCACGCTTCGGCCTTCTCGGTCCGGCCGCGGGCGCGGTCGATCCCGGCGCGGAGGCCGAGCCCCCACACGTCGACCGACGGACCGAGATCCCCCTGCGCCTCGAAGAGCGCCCGCGCCTGGTCGAGGAAGGCGCTCGCCTCCTCCGCCGAATCTCCTTCGAGGTGATGGCGCGCGAGTGCGAGAAACGCGAAGGGGTTCGTCGGGTCGACGCGGATCGCCCGCTGATACTTGGCGAGGGCGCGGGCGGGACGACCGGCCTGGTCTTCGTCGAGACCTTCGATGACGAGTCGCAGCGATCCGTCGCGCGCGGCATCGTAGAGACCGAGCGCGGCGCTCGCGGTCAGCGGTCGAGTGGTGGGGCCGAAGCCCGGCATGCTCCGGGGCCCGGCGGTGCAGCCGACGAAGACGGCGAGCAGGAGGGTCGGAAGAACGAAGGCCGCAGTTCGCATCGCGCGTGGATTCCTCTTCGGGCCCGGCAAGCTCGCACAGAAGGATCGGGCGAGCACCTGTCGGGCGCCGACCCCGCGCCCGCGTCCTCCGTCAGCCTCCGAAGAGACGCCGGAAGAATCCGCCGCCGCCACCGCCGCGTGCGGGACAGGTCTCTTCCGGCACGGTGCCCTCGAGGAAGTATTCCTCGCGGCGTTCGCGGCAGCCGGCGAGGGCGCGGGCACCGGTCGTCGGATCGATCTCGACGCGCTCGACCACGCCCGGGCGCGCGAAGACACCGCGGACGCGTGCGCCCGAGACCTCGGCGAGGAAGTCCGCCCAGATCGGCAGCGCCCCGCGACTGCTCGGCACGCCGATCTCGCGCGGCTCGTCGTAGCCGACCCAGACCACCGCGACGATCTCCGGCGTGAAGCCCACGAACCAGAGGTCGACCTCGTCGTCGGTCGTGCCGGTCTTGCCGGCGATCGGGCCGCGCAATCCGCGGGCGCGGATGCCGGCGCCGGTCCCCCGATCGACGACGCCCTCGAGCAGCGAGGTCGTGAGATAGGCCGTACCCGGGTCGAGCACGCGGCGCGCACCGGCGAGGGGCCACTGCTCCTGACCGACGCCGCGGTCGTCGAGCAACCCGATGAAGCTGCGCGGCGTCGGTCGAAGACCGTTGTTCGCGAACGTCGCGTAGACCACCGCGAGCTCGAGGGGCGAGACCTCCGCCGTCCCGAGGGCGAGGCTCGGTACGTCCGGCAGCTCGCTCTCGACACCGAGCCGCCGCGCCATCTCGACCACCTCGCCGATCCCGAGGGCCTGCCCGATCCGCGCGGCCGGCACGTTCAGCGAGCGTTCGAGCGCCTCGCGGACGCTGACGGATCCGTGGAACTCGTCGTCGTAGTTGCGCGGCTCCCAGAGTCCGTCCGGCGTCTCGACCGCGATCGGAGCGTCGTCGATCCGACTCGCCAGCGTGACGAGGGGCCCGGACTCCGGCGAGAGCGCCGCCGCGTAGACGACCGGCTTGAAGGCGCTGCCCGCTTGACGGTGGGCCATCGTGCAGCGATTGAACTGCGACCGCGAGTAGTCGCGCCCGCCGACCATCGCGAGGATCTCGCCGGTCTGCGGTCGCATCGCGAGCAGGCAGCCCTGCAGCGGCTGCGGCTCCCCCGCGGCGTCGGTCTTCTCGCCGAGCTGCTTCTCGAGCCCTTCGAGCCCTTCGGTGAGCGCGCGGACGGCGGCGCGCTGGATCGTCGGATCGAGGGTCGAGTAGATGCGCAGTCCCTCGACCGCGAGCAGCTCGTCGTCGTAGACCTCGGGCAGCTGCTTCGCGAGGGCGTCCAGGAAGTAGCGGTCGTGTCCGGACTCGAGGGCGATCGCGGCGGTCGAGATCGGGCGCTCCCGCGCACGCTTCGCCTGCTTCTCCGAGATCCGGCCCTGGCTCTCCATCAAGCCGATGACGAGGTCGCGGCGCTCCTTCGCGCGCTCCGGGTGACGATGGGGCGACAACGCATTCGGACTCGCGATCACCGCCGCGAGCAGCGCCGACTCGTCGATCTCGAGATCCGAGACGCGTTTGCCGAAGAAGAAGCGCGCGGCCTCGCCGACGCCGTGGATCGACGTCGAGCCGCGACGCCCCATATAGATCTCGTTCAGGTACGCCTCGAGGATCTGATCCTTCTCGTACCGGGCCTCGACCATCAGGGCCATCATCGCTTCGGTGACCTTGCGCCGGAGCGTGCGCTCCGGGGTCAGGAAGAAGTTCTTGACGAGCTGCTGGGTCAGCGTGCTCCCGCCCTGGCGGATCCCGCCCGCCCGCAGGTTCGCGAGCATCGCGCCGGCGATCCGCACCGGATCGATCCCGTGGTGCTCCTGGAAGCGCCGATCCTCGACGGCGGTGATCGCGTCGGTCAGATGCGAAGGCACGTCCTCGAGCTCGACGAGGTCACGCTGCTCCCGACCTTCGCCGTAGAACGACGAGATCGGCTCCGGCTCGAGCGACACGACGTCGACCGGGCGCCCGCGCTCGTCCCGCATCTCGCGCACCCGCCCGGCCTCGAGGCGGAACTCGACCTTGCGGTTCGGCTCGGGGAGCTCGGGATGTTCGAACGCGCGCAGGTGGACGCGCAATCGGCCGGGCAGCCACCGATAGTGACCGACGCCGAGGGGGCCGGCCTCGTTCTGCTCGCGGTAGCCCATGCGCGTGAGCCAGCCGGCGAGGTCGAGGCGCTGCCAGTCCGCGCCGGGGTAGATCACGATCGGCGCGGCGTACACGCGAGACGGAACGGAGAAGCGGCGGCCCTCGAAGCGGTCGACGACGATTCGATCGAGGTCGAGCAGCCAGCCCGCGGACCACAGCCCGGCCGCGAAGGCGAGGGCGATCGCGACGAGGCCGGCGCGACGGGCGGCGACGGAGGCCGGGCGCGTCGCGGCGCGCCGGGCGTTCCGCCCGCTCCGGCCCGACGACGCCTTGCCCCCGCGCTTCTTCGCGGCGTTGCCGGCGGCCTTCTTCCTCGCCGGCTTCTTCCCGGCGGATTTCCGGCCCGGCTTGTCCGTGCTGCCCCTCGCCATGGTGCTGGTCTCGATCCCCCCGAATCGCCCGGCGCGTCCGGACGACATGCCGACGCCGCCCCACGGGACGGTACCGCCGATCGCACCGGACGCGTCTCGCCGGGCCCCTTCATGGAACCCGCGAACCGCGCGCCGTTCCTTCGGAATTCGCGATCGCAGGCGCCCGGAATTCCGGGCGCCGCGCTTGCTCCGACGCGCGAGAACCGCGAGAGTAGGCCGCCATGAGCCCTTCGTCCGGACAGAATGGCGGCTCCGCGCCGGGGACCAAGCCCTGGGGCGGCCGCTTCAGCGAGGCGACCGACCCGACGGTCGAGCGCTTCTCCGCGTCGATCCACTTCGACAAGGTCCTGGCACGGCACGACATCCGCGGCTCGAAGGCCCAGGCGCGCATGCTCGGCCGGGCCGGGCTGATCTCCGAGGCCGAGGCGTCGGAGCTCGTCGCGGGCCTCGACCGGGTCGCGGGCGAGATCGAAGACGGGACCTTCCCCTTCGATCCGGCCCTCGAAGACATCCACATGAACATCGAGTCCCGGCTCCGGACCCACCTGGGCGCCGTCGCCGGCAAGCTCCACACCGGCCGCTCTCGGAACGACCAGGTCGCGACGGACCTCGCGCTCTTCCTGCGCGACGTGTCGCTGGCGACCCAGCGAGGCCTGCTCGAGCTCCGCGGTGTCCTCCTCGAGCGCGCCCGCGAACACGTCGACACCGTCCTCCCCGGCTACACCCATCTCCAGCGCGCCCAGCCCGTCCGGCTCGCCCACCACTGGCTCGCGCACATCGAGACCCTCGGCCGGGACGCCGCCCGCTTCCGCGACGCCCGGGCGCGGATCGTCCGGTGTCCGCTGGGCGCGGGGGCGATGGCGGGCTCGACGCTACCCCTGCTGCGCGAGGAGACGGCGGCGGAGCTCGGCTTCGAAGCGCCCACCCGGAACTCGATGGACACCGTCGCGTCGCGGGATCTCGCCCTCGAGTACATGGCCGATGCGGCGATCGCGATGGTCCATCTGTCCCGGCTCGCGGAGGAGCTCGTCCTCTGGTCATCGAGCGAGTTCGGCTTCGTCGAGCTGGCGGACGCGTACTCGACGGGCTCGAGCCTGATGCCCCAGAAGAAGAACCCGGACGTGCCGGAGATCGTGCGGGGCAAGTCCGGCCGCGCGATCGGCAATCTGGTCACGCTGCTCACGGTCCTGAAGGGCCTGCCGCTCACCTACAACCGCGACCTCCAGGAGGACAAGGAGCCGCTCTTCGACACGGTCGAGACGCTGCGGGACTCCCTCGAGGTGATGGCCGGGGCGATCGCGACCCTCGACGTGCGCGGCGAGCGGATGGCGGAGGCGGCATCGGACCCGATGCTCCTCGCGACGGATCTCGCGGAGTTCCTCGTGCGCGCGGGCGTGCCCTTCCGCGACGCCCACGAGGTCGTGGGCAAGATCGTGGGTCACGTGACCCGCGAAGGCGTCGACCTGCGCTCGCTCACGAAGGGCGACATGCAGTCGTTCCACGAGGCCTTCGACGCCGGTGCGGACGATCTGCTCGACCTGGAGCGCTCCCTCGAGAGTCGGGCGCTCGCCGGCGGCACGGCCCGCGTCCGCGTCGAGGCGAACCTCGACGAGATCACCGGAGAGCTCGCGGCGGAGCGCGCCGAGATCGAGCGGCTCGAGGCGGAGGCGGCGCGATGAGCTCGCCGCACTCGCCCGCCCGACGGAAGCCCGTGGCAGGCCCGCGACGCCGCAAGCCCGGGCCCACGGTCGCCTTGCTCACGATCCTCGCGATCGTGGCTACACTGGGCGGCTGTGGGCGATACGGACGACCGAGGCGTCCTGGCCCGGAGCCTGCGGAGCAGGTCCAGGCGACGCTGCCCGCCGTTCCGTCTTCCTCCTCCTTCTCCTTCCACGCAGTCTTCGCAGGGTCCTGATCGCCGATCGGCGCGCCCTGCGCGAACCGATCCAGCCCGACCGCCGTCTCTCCTCGCTCGCGAGCGGGGCGCCCGGTCGCGATCCCCTCCCGATCCGACCTGCGGATCCACGCCGAGAGAAATCCCATGAGCCGCACGCTCCCGTTCACCAAGATGCATGGCGCTGGCAACGACTACGTCCTCTTCGACGGTTTGAAGGAAGACCTGCCCGAGGACCTCGCCCAGCTCGCCCGCGACATCGCCCACCGCAACTTCGGCGTCGGCTTCGACCAGATGCTCGTGGTCCGCCCGTCGACCGAAGCCGACTTCCGGATGGACATCTACAACGCCGACGGCTCGCAGGTCGAGATGTGCGGCAACGGCATCCGCGCCTTCTACAAGTATCTGCGCGACGTGGGCCACACGAACGCGGAGAAGGTCGGCGTCGAGACCCTCGGCGGCGTGGTCTTTCCGGAGTGGGCCGGCGAAGGGCTCGTCCGCGTCGACATGGGCCTGCCGATCCTGATCCCCGAGAAGATCCCGACCACCCTCGCGACCGGCGCGGGTCCCGTCCTCGACGTGCCGATCGAGCTCCCGCCGGACGTCGACTGGCCGGGGGCACCGGCGGAGCTCCGCGCGTCGTCGGTCTCGATGGGCAACCCGCACTGCGTGATCCAGGTGGACGACATCGATGCGATCCCCCTCGACCGCGTCGGCCCGCCCCTCGAGAACCACGTCGCGTTCCCGAACCGCGTGAACGTCGAGTTCATCGAGGTCGTCGACCGCACCCACATCCGCCAGCGAACCTTCGAGCGCGGCACCGGCGAGACCCTCGCCTGCGGCTCCGGCGCGTGCGCCGTCGGGGTGACGGCGATGCTGCGCGACGTCGTCGATCGCGAGGTCGAGATCGAGCTGCGCGGCGGCACGCTGCAGATCGCCTGGGCGGACAAGAACTCGCCGGTCTTCATGACGGGCCCCGCGGCGACCGTCTTCACCGGCGAATGGCCGCTGGACTGAGGGAGGACGCACCATGTTCGAAGGCGTCATGACCGCCCTGATCACGCCGTTCCGGGACGGCGAGGTCGACGAGCCGGCCCTCCGCGGCCTCGTCGAGCGCCAGATCGAAGCCGGCGTCGACGGGCTCGTGCCCTGCGGCTCGACCGGCGAGAGCGCGACCCTCTCCCACGACGAACACAACCGCGTCGTCGAGATCACGATCGACGCCGCCGCGGGCCGCGTCCCGGTCGTCGCGGGTACCGGCTCGAACTCGACCGCGGAAGCGATCGCGCTCACCGCCCACGCCAAGGAAGCCGGCGCGTCGGGCGCGCTCCTGCTCTCGCCCTACTACAACAAGCCGACCCAGGAAGGCATCTACGAGCACTATGCCGCGGTCGCGCGCGAGACCGGGCTCCCACTCGTGATCTACAACATCCCGGGACGCACCGCGTCGAACATCGCGCCCGAGACGATCGGCCGCCTCGCGCAGCTCGAGCACATCGTCGGGATCAAGGAGGCGAGCGGCGACCTCGACCAGATGTCGCACGTGGTCGCGGCGTGTCCGGAGGACTTCGCCGTGCTGTCGGGCGACGACTCGCTCACGCTGCCGCTCATGAGCGTCGGCGGGAAGGGCGTGATCTCGACCTCGTCGAACGTCGCCCCGAGCCAGATGGCCGCGCTCGTCCGAACTTTTGCGGCGGGCGATGCCGCGGGGGCACGCGCGCTCCATCACGAGCTGCTGCCGCTCTTCGACGCGCTCTTCTGCGAGACGAATCCGATTCCGGTGAAGGCGGCGTGTGCGGCGCTCGGCTGGTGCGACGGCGAGATCCGGCTGCCGATGACGCCGATCACCGCGCCGAACCTCGAACGCTTGAAGGTCGTCCTGAAGGACCTGGGGATCCTGAAATGAGTGATCGGACCGGAGTCATGGTCGTCGGCGCCGAAGGGCGCATGGGTCTCGAGGTGCGTGCGGCGCTCGAAGGCGAGGCCTCGCTCGTCTTCGCCGGCGCCCTCGAACGCGAAGGACACGAGCGCGTCGGCGAGCGACTCCCGGAAGGCGTCGAGCTGCAGGACGACCCGAAGCGTGCCCTCGAGGGCTGTGGCGTCGCCATCGACTTCTCGATTCCGGCGTCGACCCTCGCGAACCTGCGCGCCGCGGCCGATGCCGGTGTCGCCTACGTGACCGGAACGACCGGCTTCGACGAAGCGGGCAAGGCCGAGATCGCCCGCGCCGCCGAACGGATCCCCGTGCTCCATGCGCCGAATTTCTCGGTCAGCGTGAACGTCCTCGGCTACCTCGCTCGCGAGGCCGCGCGACTGTTAGGCGATGGCTACGACGCCGAGCTCTTCGAGCTGCACCACGGCCAGAAGCGGGACGCGCCGAGCGGAACCGCGCTCTTCCTGGCGGAGGCCGTCGCCGACGGGCAGGGCAAGAAGCTCGAGGAGCACGTCGTCCTCGAGCGCGCCGGCGAGACCGGGGCCCGGCCGGAGGGCGCGATCGGGATCCAGACCCTGCGCGGCGGCGACAATCCGGGCGAGCACACGATCTACTTCATCGGCGGCGGCGAACGCATCGAGCTGACCCACCGCGCCGCCACCCGCGGCCACTTCGCCCGCGGCGCCGTCCGCGCCGCCGCCTGGCTCGTGGGCAAGCCGCCGGGGCTCTACCGGATCGAGCAGGTCCTCGGCCTGGACTGATCCTCCGGCTGCGGGCACTCGCCGGAAAGGCCTCCGGCTGCCCTCCGGCTGCGGGCGCTCGTCGGTCTCGACTGCGATGTCGCGCTGCGCGAACGTCCCTTCGAAACCGCTCGAAAGGACACGCCCATGCTCTCCCTCCAGGAAATCTCCGACCGACTCGAAATCCAGGACCTCGCCTGGCGCTATTCCGAGATCATCGACACGAAGGATTTCGACAAGCTGCGCGACGACGTCTTCACGGCGGACGCCTTCATCGACTACTCGGCCTTCGGCGGCTCGAAGGGCGATCTCGAGTCGACGATCGCGTTCCTGCACAAGGCGATGAAGATCTTCCCGAACCACCAGCACCTGAACGCCAATCACCAGATCAAGGTCGACGGCGACCGCGCGACCGGCAAGGTCATGTGCTGGAACCCGCAGGAGCTCGCGCCGAAGGAAGGCGAGGACACGGGCCACATCTTCTTCTGCGGCCTCTGGTACCACGACGAGTACGTGCGGACGGACGCGGGCTGGCGGATCGCGAAGCGCGTCGAAGAGAAGAGCTACGTCTTCAACCAGCCGGAGTTCATGAAGGCGGGTTAGACGGTCGCGCCGGTGCTCCGGCGCCTCCAGTGCGCCTAACGTTTCGGCGGATCGGTGTTGCTCGATCCGGAGGCCGCGCGGAGCTCCGGTGCGAGATGGATCTCGTAGCGGGTCACGATCTGGCCGATGCCCCGCTCGAGGCTCGCCTCACGGCGGTCGCGGCGGATCTCCTCGGCGAGGGCGCCTCGAATCTCCTCGAGCGCAGGCACGCGCTCCTCGGTGCGACGCGCGAGCAGTACGACGTGCCAGCCGTGTCGCGAGGCGATCGGGCCCTGCCAGCGCAACCGGTTCGGCTCGAGCGCCGTGAGCGCCTCCGCCATCTCGGGGCCGAAATGCGCGCGGACCTCGTCGAGGGTCCGGTCGACGTAGACGCGGTTGTAGAGGAAGCGGTCGCCGCGCGCGCTGGCCTCGTCGAAGCCGACTCCGCGGGCGTTCAGGTCCTCGCGAAGCCGCGCGGCGCGTGCGGCCGCGTCGGAGGAAGGCCGCGAGGCGAGAGCGCCTTCGTCGCGGACGAAGACGTGGCCGAACGTGACGACCGCGGGGACGCGATGCGCCTCCGCCTTCGCGGCGTATGCCGCTTCGATGGCTGCCTCGTCGATCGCATCGTCCGCGTCCGCCGAGGCCAGGAACTCCATCTGCTGGACCAGGCGTCTGCGGATCAGGTCGTCGTCCCGGTCGAGTCCCAGCCGGCGCGCCTCGCGAACGAGCGCCTCCTCGCGAACGAAGCGATCGACCCAGACCTTCCGCGCGGGGTCGTCGAGGCGGTCCCAGCGGTAGGCCAGCGCGGCGGCGTCCGCCTCGCCGCTCCGCAGCTGCACGTAGTCGAGCAGCGCGTCGCGCTCGACGACGATGACGCCGTCCGCCTCCGTCGCCGGTCCGGACCGGTCCTCTCCGAAGACCCGGACCAGCCCGAAGAGCACGAGCCCCACGATCGCGAAGACCACGAGCGGCACGCGGAGGAGCTCCGTCACGGCGCCGCTACGGCGTGTACCAGATGGGCGAGGAGTAGGCGCGTTCCTGCAGCGTCGGCGGCTGGGCGTCGGAGGGCGCCTGCTGGAGCGCGATCGCGTCGAGCAGCGAGTGTCGCGGCGTCGGGATCTCGAGCACGCGCACGTAGTAGAAGGCACGCTCGGCGGCGTCGAAGTCGGGATCGGTCCAGACCTGCGCGAGCTCGGCGGTCCCGATGTCGTTCGTGTAGGTCCCGGTCTCGAGATCGACGGTGTTGCCAACGGGGCCGATCGCGCCGTCTTCGCCGCGGGTGCGATCACCGGACCACGCCACGTCGTAGACGCGTTCGCGGCTCGTGCCGTCCGCGGCGAGCCAGCCCTTCACGACCTGGAGTCGGTCGAGGTTCGCGCTCTTCGGATCCTTCGCCGCGTGGATCAGGAAGGTCGGCGCGCCGGCGGAACCGCCGAAGAGCTTCGCCAGGCCGCCGGGCTCGGGCGGGGGGCCCGCGAGATCGCCGCCCATCGGAACGCCCTTCGCATAGCCGCGCTCGACGAGATCCGCGGCGTCCGCGTCGCGCGTCCCGAAGCGCCAACCGCCGAAGAAGCGGACCTGGATGCGCGGACCGGTCGTCGCGTAGACCTCGCGCCGCCGGAATGCGGCGAGGATCGAAGCGCGCGTGTTCTCCTCGGCCCAGACGCCGGCAAGCCCCTGCGCGCCGATGTTCCAGCCGTTCACGACCCGGCCGATTCCGAAGAGATCCTTCGACTCCGGCGTCGAATCGACGGCGAGCTTGCCCCAGAAGTTGTCCTCTTCCGCGGCGGCCATCCCCGAATGCGAGTCCGTCGCACCGATCATCCCGAACTTGTAGGGGTTGGCACCGACCCGCTCCTCGATCTCGAGGCCGCGGCGGAGCGCCGAGCGCGCATAGTCTCCGACGCTCGCCCGGTATTCCTGGACGTTCGTCTGGATGTAGCCCTCGTAGGTCTCGAAGTCGGCGAAGGGATCCTCCGGCGAGAGGTCCGGGTGGGTCTCCGAATCGCCTTTGTACTGAGTGACCTCGGCGACGGGCTCCCAGCGCGCGCGCGTCTGCGCGCTCTCGGTCGTGTAGGGCGTGCCGTCGAGGGCGGTCGCGCCGAACATGTAGCCCTTCGAGATGTTCGGGTTGTGCGGGATCGCGACGAACTCGGCACCGGTCTCCCGGGTCGTCTCGTCGAGCCAGGCCCAGAGGTCGTCGGGGTAGGGCGAATCGCTCGAGGCGAAGGGCATGAAGCGCCGCGCGGTCTCGCCGTCGGCGCTCGTCATGACGACGCGATGCAGGTTTGCGCCGTTGGGCAGCGAGCTCCACTCCCAACCGATCATGGCCGTGAATCGCCCCGGGTCGTCGTGACGATCGGCGGCGCTCGTCGTCTCGCTCCAGGCGGTCACGCGGAGGGGCTCGCCGTTGTCGGGGATCGCGAGCTGATTGGGCTGACCCTGGTCCTCGACCGGGTTGCGCGTCTCACCCGGCTCGATCGTCGCGGCGGGCAGGACACCCGAGAAGACCGCGCCGCCCTGCCCCCCATCGATCGCCTGCCGGACCGCCTCCGCGAATGCCGGCGGCTCACCCTCGTGCTCGAACTCGCCGCGGTAGAGCTTTCGGATGACGCCGAGATACTCGGCGTGGTCGGCGACGACGAGGAAGTCGAGGGGCGTCTCGATCTGGATGCGGGCGCGGTGGTACGGGTGGATGACGGGCAGGCCCTTCGCCCAGCGGTAGGCCGTGTCGGGATCGGCGCTCCGGTTCCCGTTCAGGAACGCGTCGAAGGAGTAGGAGGTGTGGAGGTGCGTGTCGCCCCAGTAGAGCTGGCGCGACGCGTCGGCCCGCGCGGCGTCCGCCGCGAGCGCAGCGACGAGCAGGCCCATACACACGGAGAGGGAGACGATCGCCGCCGGTCGGAGCGCGCCCGCTCCGCGGGTCTGTCGACGCATGCTAGACCGCCGCGGAGCCGCGTTCGCCGGTCCGGATCCGGACCGCCTCTTCGAGGGGCATCACGAAGATCTTGCCGTCGCCGATCTTTCCGGTGTTCGCGGCGCCGACGATCGCCTCGATCACCGCCTCGGTCTTGTCGTCGTCGATCACGACCTCGAGCTTGATCTTGGGCAGGAAGTCGACCACGTACTCGGCGCCGCGGTAGAGCTCCGTGTGTCCCTTCTGCCGGCCGAAGCCCTTGACTTCGGTCACGGTCAGCCCCTCGACGCCGAGGCCACCGAGCGCCTCCTTCACGTCGTCGAGCTTGAAGGGCTTGATGATGGCTTCGATCTTCTTCATGGGACGCGAACTCCGACGCTCGAACGACCGTCTTCTGTGGGATGGCAACCGGGGCACCAACCGGGTCGGGGCCCGCGGGCGTCGTCCGGAATCTGCACAGTACCACTCCCCTACCGCGTCGCTCCACCTGCGGACTTCGGTCCGGAAGGCGGGCCGGGTTCCGCACGAGTGGGCCGGCTCACTGCCTGCGATTCGGGCAGTGCCGCTCGCATGGGCGGCGCCCTGCTCACAGCTCGGCGCGGAGAGCGCGCTGAGGACCCGCTCATCCCTTCGAGAGCGCCGGAGGACGGGTCGGAAGCGCCGGAATTCACACGGCTGTGTTGGCACGACCCTTGCGAACCCTTCGGGTGTCGCGTTCCAGCGGGAGCGCGACGTCCCAGCGTTGGCTGGCTCCACAGCGCGCTCGGCACCCCCCGAATCCCCGAACGGACCGACCGAAAGGCTCACCATGGATGTGAACGCGACGCCAATGGCACCGAACGACCACGACCACCTCGAGGAGTTCACCCGATTCGTCCGCGCGGCGAACAGCTCGGAGGCCGCCGATCAGACCGCCAGCAAGAAGACGCTCCGCGAGTGGCTCGATTTGGCCGAGGCCTACCGGATCACCCAGGCGCTGAAGGAGTGCCGCGGCAATCGCTCCGCTGCCGCCCGCAATCTGGGCATCGGCCGCCGCACTCTCTACGCCAAGATGGACAAGCTCGGCATCAGCGCGACCTGGCGCGTCGGCGGCTGACAGTGACGGATTCGGCCACGACGCAACGGTTCGAGCATCATGCGAGCCGGCCACATCCGTCGAGAATTCCAGCCTGCCGATCTCGGCCGACGCAGCGAGCAAGCATGAATCCCACGGTCGAGACCGAAGCGGGACTCCGAAAAGCGAAAAGGCGCGACGCCCGAGGACGTCGCGCCTTTCTATCGGGAACACGAGGCCCGGACGGCGAGCCGCCCGGGCCTGGGATGCGTCCCGCTACTCAGGCATCAGAACTCGTAGTACATCTGCCAGAGAGCGACGAGCTGATCGTCCTTGAGGCCACCGGCATCGCCGCGCTGGGCGAAGCCTGCCCCGTTGTTGCCGTTCAGCAACGTGTCGTAGCGCAGCTCGAGACGACCAACGAGACCCTCAGCGAGCGTCTTGTCCGCCGTCACGGTGGCGGTCAGCAGCTCCGCGTTCCCGTCCGCCGTCGTCGCGGTGAGCGTGTCCTCGGCCCAGACGTACTCGACGCGGCCCGCGACGCCCATGTCTTCCATGACGGCGAGACGACCCGCGCCCGAGACACCGTGAATGTCGCCGTGACCGGCAACGTCCCGTCCGCTCACGTGGACCCAGTCATAGTTCACCCAGAGACTGAGGTTGTCGCTCGGGTTCGCCGTCAGCACGACGTCGACGACGGAGGTCTGACAGTCCACACTGCGCTGGCTGCCCGCACCTGCGGTACAGATGCTGGCGTCGCTGTCGCCGATGATGCCGCCGACGTTGAGGCCGAAGCCGTCGCCACCGAACTGGAACTGGCCGTAGTAGGCCTTGTCGTTGTCGCCCGAGAGGTTGGTGTCGCTACCGATGTCGTTGACGACACCGGCGGTGAAGCCGAGCTCGTCGCTCAGCTGCGTCGAAAACTGGACACCCGTGTGAACGATCGGCGTCAGCTGCAGGAGCGCCCCGGCCGTGATGAAGTAGTTGCCGTTGGTCTGGACGACCTCTGCGCCGAGCGGGCTCTGGATCTTGCCAACGTCGACCTGCACACCGTTGCCGACGGGGGCGAGGTAGCTCACGTAGGCGCTGAATACGCCGACTTCACCGCCACCGATTCCGGTGACCTGAGCGTTGGCGGACTGACCCGACACGAACTCCGCGTGGACACCGCCACGGCTCTCGTCCGTGGGCGTCTTGTCGATCGTCATCCAGATCTGGTCGAGCTGGAACGTGTTGGCATTCGGGTTCTTGAAGAGGCCGCTGTAGCCAACCCCGGGGCCGCCCGTCAGGCCGTTACCACCACCCGGGGTACCGGGACCGCCGCCCCCGATGGCATCGTTCGCCTTGATGAGGCGATGGTTGTAGCTCGCCGCCACGACGCCCGAGACGTCGACGGACTCGAAGAAGCCGCCCGCGCCGGAGCGAAGGCCTTCGTCCTCGTAGAGGCCCGAGTCGATCAGCAGGTCCTGCTGCTCGACGACAGTCGCCTGCGCAGCCGCAAGCTCGTCGGAGGTCGCTTGGAGACGATCCTCCATCTCCGCCATCCGCTGCTCCATGAGCTTGAGCTGCTCCTGGACCTGGTCGGCGGCAGCCACGTGCGCCACGAGCAACGTACTCGCGACCGCCGTGACGACGGTGATCAATTTGGAACGCATTGGGAATCTCTCCTACTAGGTTGTCGGACTCTCCACTCGAACCTCGCGAGGTCCCGGAAATCGGGGCCCCCCTCTGGCACCGAGGGAATCGTGTGGGGCGCACGGCCCCGTGACACCGCACCCGCGAGCGCGGCGGAATTCGGTTCGGAGCGATCTCGGCTCACTTCGGAAGTGAAAGTGCCGCTTCGGCCTGAATCGACACAAGCAATCGCATCGTACGCGTTCGGCGAGCGGGAAGAGGCGTCCGCCTCTTCCGCAGCGGGACGAGGCGGTCGCTCGAGCGCCATCGCCCGCGCGTCCGCGAGACACGTGCGCAGGTCCGCGCGCAGTGCACCGATCCGAACGCGCCTATTCGAGCACGTTTCGGCCGAAATCGGCCGCTCTTCGATCAACTCGTTCCGGGGCTCAAAACGCAAGCTCGCCACATGCTCCGACGGGGGGTCGTTTGCATTCGGATTCTTTCGGCGTTCAGCGCGCGGCAGAGGGGTACGCGCCTAGCTGGGAATCCGTTGGGCTTTCATGGACGCTGCGCCAGATTCGACTCGCCGACTTCGGCGATGAACACGTTGGCTTCGGGTCCGCTCGTTTCGGGGGTGCCGGCGGGCCTCGCCGGTGAGTGATCTATAGCACACCACGATCCCGCAAATCCGCAACCGCTTCGACTGTGCGGGGGCAAAGGTCGGATGATCTTTCGCGGGACAGCGACTCGAGGGCCGCCAGATCGGCGACTCGATCGAGATCGAACGTGGGTTTCGTTTCGTGCACGGACAGACCCAGGTCGGCGCACAACGCGACGGTCCTGTCGATCATGTCGTGCGTCGACATCGGGACCTCGAAGATCCGTGGATCGGGGGCGCGCTGCCCCACCATCGCATAGCCACCCGCACCGTCCGGGGTGAGAACCACGTCGGTACCCCGCTCGAGATGTAGCTTCGTCCCCTCGATGCGTGCCAGGTCGAGCGCAGGACTGTCGCTCCCGCGCAGGATCGCGAAGGGCGCACCGGCCGCCGACGCTTCTGCGAACGCGTTCGCCATTCGTTCTCCGAGCCCGACGCCCTTCTGGACCTGCAGCCGGAAGGCCGGCGGCGTCCGGACGATCAGCTCCGCGACCGCGTCCGGCGGATGGAAGGCGAGCACCGGCTCCAGGTCGAGCGCCTCCGCGAATCCCGCGCTCGCCTTCAGCACGTCGGCGAGCATCGCCTCGTAGAGCCCGCTCGCCTCGTCGGGGCTGAGCGGCGGAGACATCCTCGTCTTCACGAGCCCCGGTCGGGGCGCCTTCGCGAAGACGATCAGCCAGCCGCCGCTCAAGCGGGCGCCTCGCCACCGCCCGCGTCCCGACCTCCGCCACCACCGACGCCGAGCGGGACGAAGGGCAGGTCGACGACGCGCGCGCGACCGCCCTCGAAGGTCACCTCGGTTCCTGCCTCGGCGTGCTCCCGGCGGACGTAGCCGAGCGCGATCGTGCCGAGACGCGGCGATACCGCGACGCTCGTCACCTCGCCGGTCTTTCGGTTCCCCGCGACGAGCTCGGCGCCCGCCGCCGGCGCGTCGGCCCCTTCGAGGGCGAGGCCGACGAGCAGGTGGTTCACCTGTCCGCGTGCGCGCACCCGCGCCACGATCTCCTGCCCGACATAACACCCCTTGTCGGTCGCGACCGCGCGCTCGAGGCGGGCCTCGGGCGGCAACACCTCTTCGTCGAGCTCGCGCCCGAGCGCGGGGACGCCGGCTTCGATGCGCAGGATCTCGAGGGACTCGTCGTCCCCGCGCACCAGCGCGCCTCCGGCCGCGTCGTCGAGGGCCGACTCGATCGCCGCCCGATCCGATTCGGCGCAGCGCAGCTGGTACGCCGCCTCGCCGGTCCAGCCGAAGGCACCGGCCAGCACCTCGGCCCCGGCGATCCGGAGCGTCCCCCAGGCGTCCGCCTCGGGAACGTCGCCCTCCGCCGCCGACGCGAGGAGCGCTCGCGCAGCGCAGCCTTCGAGCCCGAGGGTCGCGAAGTCGCCGCTGCGATCGGTGAGGGTGACGTCGTCGGCGATCAGCAGTCGATCGAGGGCTGCGATGATCCGGGGGATCTCGCTCGCGAGGCTCTCGAGCAGGAAGGCGTCGCCGATCTTCCCGACGTGGAGATCCGCGATGATCGCGCCGCGATTCGTGAGCAGCGTCGCATAACAGCCGGCGCCCTCGCCCGCCGCCTCGAGACGACTCACGTCGCCGGAGATCATGCCGTCGAGCCAGCGCACGCGATCCTCACCGCGCACCTCGATCAGGCCGCGCCGGCCCGTCATGTCGAAGAGCGCGGCGCGCTCGCGGACGGCTTCGACCGCTTCGTTCTCAGACACCCGGATCTCCCTGGGAAGCCGCGATGCGCGGCGGGATCGGCCCGTGGAGGCGCTCGCTGCGTTCACGCTGCGCGGCCATCCATTCGGGGTATTTCTCGCAGATCGCGTCGTATTCCTCTTCGGTGTCGACGTCGAGGGCCGGGCCGACGCTCTCCGTGACCGCGAACGAGAAGCGCGTGTCGAGCAGCTTGCAGATCGTCGTCCGGTTGATGTCGAGGGTCACGAAGCGGGCCAGGAGCCGCGCGAGGCGGGGGTGGCCGTTCCGGTCCGCGATCCCGGCCATGTGCATCATCCCGAAGAGGAACGCGATCTTGAGCCCGCCGACGCGGTCGAGCAGGAGCCGTACGGTCAGCGTGAACATGTTCCAGAAGCGCCGCTGGTGGCGCATCTCGTACATCTCCTCGAGGCGCTCGCGGCGGCCGATCCGGGCGGGCCGGGCGTAGTGGAGATTGTTCTGACGAAAGCGCCCGTCGCGCAGGTTGAAGTAGGCGACGGTGATCCCCGTCTCGCCCGGTGCGCTCGGTCGGAAGACTTCGAGGGACTCCGCGGGACAGAGGCCCAGCACGTGGTCGTCGCCCTGGACCCGCGCCTGCTGGATGAAGGTGGAGATCTCCTGGGGCGTGGCGAGGGGCAGGTCGCCGGAGAGGAAGAGCACCTCCTGGTCGAGGTCCGCTTCGCTCTCGGGGTCGCGCCCCTTCGTCGGATCGTTGGCCAGGATCCGGCGATAGGTCTCCCAGCAGTTCGCGATCAGATCGCGTTGTTGCGGGACGATGAAGAGGGGCTTGCAGAGGCGCTCGCGAAAGTGCTTTCCGCCGAGAGCCGCCTCGAGACGCTGGGGATCCCCGACGACCCAGACCGCGGAGATCTCCGGGCAGTCCTGCAGGACGCGAACGACGTGGGCCACGAGCGGCAGGCCGTCCACCTCGAGATAGACCTTGCTCTTGCCGTAGACGGCCTTCGCGGCCCGACTGTCGCCGGCGGTCACGATCGCCGGCACCGGCTCCGCGGTCGGATCGTCGCGCGTCATGCTAGGCCTCGTCTCGGGCCGGATCCCCGTCCGAGTCGGCCTCGTCGAGCAGGAAGATCACCTGGAGCGTCACCCGGTATTCGACGATCTCCCCCTCTTCGACGGTCGCCTTCTCCTCGATCACCTTCATCCCCGTGATCCCGCGCAGCGTCTGACGCGCGCGCTCGAGACCGAGCTCGGTCGCCTCCTGCCAGCTGTTGGGCGACGCGCTCGTGATCGTGGAAACCGAAGCGATGGCCATGGGCGGGAATCGACTCCTCGGACGGGGCTACCAGTGGATGTCGCCGCGCGGGGCGACGTCGAAGGACAGGCGCAGTCGGACGCGATACTCGGCGATCCGGTCGTTCTCGACCTTCACGCGCTTGTCGATCACCTCGATCTCCGTGATCCCGCGAAGGGTACGATTCGCCCGGGTGACGACCTCCGCGGCGGCGGCCTCGAAGCTCTCGGGGCTCGATCCGATGATCTCACTGATCTTGCTGATCCACATGCGCTCGGACTCCGCCCCTGCGCGCGCCCTCGATTCGCGCGCTCCGTGGGGAATCTAGCGCGAGGCACGCGCATCGCGCGTCGTGCCGCGCCCGCGCGCCGCATGGGCACCCGCGATCGCGCTGGCATACTCCCCACGGCGCGACGCGAAGCCGCGACTGCGTCTTGCACTCCCCAACCGAGGTCCCGCCCGCGTGTCGTCCGGAGTCCCCGAAACCGTGCCCGCCTCCGCCGGTCGCGCGACGTCGCTCGCCGATCGACTCGCGTTCACGCTCTGGCTCCCGGCGGCGGTGGCCGCCGCGCTCTCGACCGCCGTCGGACGCGTTCTGGCCGCGGAAGACCTGCCGCGCTGGGCGATCCTCGCCGCGTCGGGCAGCTTCGTCGTCTATGGCATCGATCGCCTGCGCGACCTGCCGCGGGATCGCCATACGTCTCCGCGACGAACCGCGTTCATCGAGCGAAATCACCGCGCCTTCCGCATCGCGCTCGTCGTCGCGGGCGTGGCCCTCGCCCTCACCGCCCTCGGCAGTCCACCCGCGGCCCTCGCGCTCTGCGCGGCCCTCGGCGGACTCGGCCTCCTCCACCGTCGCCTCAAGCGTCTGCCCGCCCTGAAGAGCGTCTACGTCTCCCTCGCGTGGACCGGCATCTGTGTCGGTCTGCCCTGGCTCGCCGCGCCCGCCGCGACTCCGAACGCGCTCCTGGCCCTCACCGCGATCCTGTTTCCGACCTTCTGGGCCAACCTCGTGGCCTCGAACCTCCGCGACGACGAAGCCGCGATCCGGCCGACGCGCGCCCTCGGTCTCGCGCGCGGTGCGCTGATCCTCGCCCTCGCCGCGACGGGGCTCGGCCCCCGAGAGCTGATCCCGCTCGCGTGGATCCCCGCGCTCGAGCTCCTCGCCCTCGCGCGCTTCCGCCCCACCGAGCACTACGGCCATCTCGTCGTCGACGGCGCGCTGCTGGCCGGTGGCCTCGCTTCGCTCGCCCACGCGACCCTCGCCTAACACGCGCGGATCGATCGCCGGCACGCGACGTCACGCCCAGAACGACGGAAGCCGCGGGCCGATCGGGCCCGCGGCTTCCTTGTCGCAAGAGATGGTGGAGCCGAGCGGGATCGAACCGCCGACCTTCGCGTTGCGAACGCGACGCTCTCCCAGCTGAGCTACGGCCCCATGAGCGTGGTTTCGTGCGCGTCGGGGGTCGCTGGTTCCGTCCTGGGAGGCGGATCGACCCCGCGATCGCGGGTTTTCGAGCGGCCGACCTTAGGACCGAGGCTGCCGAGCGTCAATGGCAGAGCGCAGGCAGGGCCTCGGGATCACCGGAACGCGGGCGCGCCCCTCGGGAACGACGGCCGCGCGCGATCCCGACCGCCACTCGCGGCGTCGACCGAAGCGCCGGCGTCCGGCTAGTCGCCGCGGGCCTGCTTGCCGAGGGCACCGGCCGGGTGACGCGCGGCGTAGTCGGTCCGGTCGAGCCCGCGGCGCTCCTGCAGGACCGCCCCGAGCGCCGCGATCACGAGGATCTCCGCGGCCACGCTCGCCCGGGGCGCCAGGCCGAGGGGCCCGCCTTCCTCCTTCACGCCGGCGTCGAGGGTCACGTCCGCCGCCTGCGCGAGGGGCGACGCGAGCCCGCCCGTGACGGCGATCAGCTTTCCGCCGTAGCCGCGGATCGCCTCGACCGCGAGCAGGCACTCGGAGGTCGTCCCGCTGTTGCTGATCGCGATCACGACGTCGCCGGGGACCAGCTGACCGAGGCTCCCGTGGAGCGACTCCGTCGCGTGCAGGAACGTCGCGGGAATCCCGGTCGAAGAGAGCAGGCTCGCCCCGTAGTGCGCCACGTGCTCGGGCTTGCCAACGCCGGTCACGTGGACGCGGCCCCCCGCGGCCTCGGCGGCCTCGATCAGCTCCGCCGCCGCCTGGAGCGACACACCGTCGTGTCGCTCGGCCAGGGCAGCGAGCTCCCGGGCCGCGACCTCGAGCACGCGCCGGCCCGCCGCGCCGGGCACGGGCTCCGTCGCCGCCGTCGCCGCCGTCGCCGCGAGCGAAGCCCAGCGCGCGTCCGTCGGCGCCGGGCCGTCGTAGAGCTCGAGCGCCCGCGCGCGGAGCGCGTCCGCGGCCTCGGGAAAGGCTCCCATCCGTTCGACGCAGGCCGCGCCGCAGGCATTGCCGAGCTTCGCCGCCGCGTCGGCGTCGAGACCGAGGGCCCGCCCGGCCAGGAAACCGCCGAAGAAGGCGTCCCCGGCGCCGGTCGTGTCGACGACCGCGTTCGCCGGATACGCGGGAACCCAGCGCGCCCCGTTCGCGTCGCAGAGCAGCGCGCCCCGGTCCCCGTCGGTGAGGACGACCGTCGCGACGTCGTACTCCGCGCGGATCGCGGCGACGAGGTCCTCGAGTGCCACGATCTCCGGGAAGAGCTCCCGCGCCGCCAACGCCGTCGGCTTCAAGAGGTCCGCCTCGCGCAGGACCGCGTCGAGGGTCTCGCGGTCCCCGAGCGCCTGCACCGCATCGCTCGGCAGCACGTCGAGATCGACGACGGTCTCGAGTCCGTGCGCGTGCGCGACCCGCAGCGCTTCGAGGGTCGCATCGAGGGGCAGCTGCGAGACCTCGGTCGTGAGCCGCTCGCCCCGGGCGATGAAGCCGGCGTGGTCGTCGCCGACGTGGGCGGGGGTCGTCTCCGCCGTCGCTCCCGCGGCCATGTAGATCGCGCGCTCGCCCTCCGCGTCGACGAAGATCTCGGCGAGGGAGCTGGCGCTTCCGGTGAGGTCGAGGTGGGTCTCGATGCCGGCGCGCTTCATGGCGGCCCGAAGCGTACGCCCCACGTCGTCGTCCGCCTGGCGACCGAAGAGGCCGACCCGCGTGCCGAAGAGCGCGGCCCAGCCGAGCTGGTTGAGCAGCACGCCGCCGATGCAGGTCTGGACCGGTCCGCCCGAATCGACGTCGTCGAGCAGGCCCTTCTCGTTCGGACCGAGGACGCGGCGGGTCCGATGCATGCGGTCGAGGACCATGCTGCCGATTCCGACGAGCTCGAGCGCGTCCTCGCTTTCCGGTCCGGATTCCGCCACGTCAGCCGTTCCTCTTCTCGATGCGCGTCATCGCGGCCTGCCCGAGCTCCCGCTCCGCCGACGCCTTGAACGCGGCGAACTGCTCGTCGAACGCTTCCCCCTCGCCGGGGGCGAGATCCGGCGTCCCCGGCGCGACGCAGGCGCTCGAGATCACGCCCTCCGCGTAGAGCGCGCGCTTCAGACACGCGAGGGTCCGCTTGCCGCTCGGGACGACGCAGAGATCCCGGAACGCGTCGACGACCCGCTGGGCCGCGTCCATTCGCTCGACGTCGCCCGCGCGGCACACCTGCCAGGCGTAGGCCCACTCCCGGGGCATCGCGTTCGCCGGCCCCGACACGACCCCGACGGGCATCCCGCCCGCGCGTCGCCAGCGGTCCCAGTGCTCCTTCATCACGCCGAAGAAGCCCTGGTAGGGGCGGTAGAGGTCGAAGATCAGCTTGGCGTTCCCGATGTAGATCCCGAACTCGCCGCGATCCTTGAAGCTCTTCGCCGCGCGCGTGTAGTTGCCGAGCACCTTGTTGGAGGCCGAGACCTTGATCCCGCGCACGAAGTCGAGGCGACTCATCGCCTTCACCTGCTTCGTCCGGATGTGCGGCACCGCCGGGTCGATCGCGATGTCGGCGTTGTCGTAGAGGAAGATCGGGATGCGACGGGTCTTCGTATCGAGGAGGTCGGACACGTCGCGCAGCATGAAGCGCACCGGATCGTCGACCCCCTGGATCGAGAGCGGCGCGATCACCGCCGCGTCGACGCCACAGTCGAGCGCGAACTCGAGATTCGCCAGCGTGTCCCGCG
>JAUIMK010000327.1 GCA_030432735.1 bacterium | reverse complement strand
CGCCTTCCAGGACGAGGTCGAAGAGCGCGACGCGCCCCGCGATGCGGCGATCCGGCTCTTCGGCATCGAGGGCGAAGCGGGCCTGATCCGGCGCGAGTCGAACACGATCGACGACGTGCTGACGGGCATCACCTTCGAGCTCAAGCGCGTCTCGGAGGAGACGGACGATTCGACCCCGGAAGTGCCGGAGTACCTGCCCGAGACCGTCTCGATCGAGGTGGACAACGAGGCGATCGCCGAGGGTCTCGAAGCCTTCACCAAGGCCTACAACGACGTCGTCGACTTCATCGACAACCAGTTCCGATACGACGAGAACAGGAAGACGGCAGGTCCTCTCGCGGGCGACTTCACGCTGCGACAGGTCCAGTCCGAGCTCCGCGACATGGTGTCGAAGGGGTTCTCGTTCTCGACGAACCCGAGCAACCCCTTCGCCTCCACCGTCGACGGCGCCCTCGGCGGCGCGATCACGAACATCGGGATCACGATCGAGAACGGCGGCCGACTGTCCGTCGACGAGGAGAAGCTCGACGAGGCCCTCGCCCTCGACCCGATCTCCGTGCGCGAGTTCCTGTCCGGTCGGGCCCGGACCGAGGCGGATCCCGACAGCCCGACGGGAGAGGACATTCCGCCGGACCTGTTCGACGAGGGCTTCGCGACGTTGTTCGCGACCGAGCTCGAGCGCCTCGTCCAGTCCGGGGACGGCACGCTGGCTCGGCGGGACGAGGCCTACGATCGTCGGCTTCGCGACTTCGACGAATCGATCGAGCGCTTCGAGGCGCGGCTCGCGAAGCGCGAAGAGAGCCTGATCCTGCGCTTCAGCGAGCTCGAGCGGGTCGTTGCGGGCCTGCAGAACCAGCAGGGCTTCCTCTCGAGCCTGCCGTCCTGATGGGGGACCCGATCGACACGCTTGACGACGGCCCGGGCGGCGAGGCCGACGCGGAGGCCCTCGTCCTCCTCGAAGCGACCGAGGTGATCCACGAGGCGCTCCTCGGGGACGGGGACGTCGATGGGATCGGTGAGGCCTACGATCGGCGGCAACGTGCCTTCGACGCCCTCCGCGCGCATATCGTCGACGGTGAGCCGCCCCGGCTCGGGGCCGCGGCGCGCACGGCGATCGCGCGCGTCCGCGCGCTGGACGAGGAGATCCTCGAGGTCGGGTTCGCGCAGACCCGGGCGATCCGCGAAGAGCGCCAATCGCTTCGGCGGCGACGCTCGGTCATCCAGGCCCATGCGACGCGCGAGCGCGAGGCGCCGCGGGTCGTGACCGTAAAGGTCTGAACACCGGCGGGCGTCGAGCGCCGCTCCGCCAGGCCGAAGCCGCCGATCGTCCCGCCTGCGTGTCCCTGGACCGCCGCGCCGCCCGGAGCGCGTCCGGGATTCCGCTCAAGTCGGATCTTTCGTGCGACGATGTGAGGCGAGGGGCCCACGGTAGTTCGACTGCCGGTGTCCTGCGCATCCACGGATGCGCTCTCGATGGAGATGCTGGGGGGCGTCTCCGCGACGCCGGTCGCGCGGGAATCCGATTCCCGGGCGCGCGATCGCGCGGGATTGACCCATGTCCGAGTCCGATTCCGAGCCCAACGGCGGCACGATCGTCGTCGTGGATCCCGACGCCTCTTCCCGCAACGACGCCGAAGACCTCGAAGACGAATTCGATCGACAGGTGATCGCGATGGATTCGATGGACTTCGACACCGAGGCTTCGGAAGACGTCCTCGAGGCCGCGGTCTACATCATCTGCTGGAACCTCGGCATCCGGTCGGCCGTCGACCTGATCGAGGAGATCCGCGGGAACCCGAGACTCGTGGACAAGAAGGTCATGATCGCGTTCGACGAACCGACGCGCACGAAGGCGCGCTGGGCGATGACCCTGGGCGCCGACGCCATCTGCTGCCTGCCCTACGACCCGGAAGAGGTCGGCGCGCGTCTCCAGGCGATCGAGAAGGCGGCCTGAGCCGTCGCACGAGCGGGCTCCGGACCGGCAGGATCTGCCGCTCTCCGATTTCGAATCGCGAGCCTCCGGTTCGTTCTGAAACGCGATGCATCGCTCTCCCGGCGACCACGGCCGCGTCAGCTGGCACGCCCCTTGCGAACCTCTCCGACCATGGAAGTGGACCGGTGCGTCAGGCATCGGCCGCGTTCGTCCGGACGTCGAGTGCACGTCCGAGTCGGAGGGGTGCAGCGAGATGTGGAGGCGCAGCGGCGCGCACGGCGAAGGGGGGGGAGCTCCCGCTTCCGGGCCGACGGCAGAGTCGGGCTCGGGCCGGCGCGCCTACTATCGCGTCGAAGGGATCCTGCCGATCCGGCTGACGCCGCTCGCGCCGGCCGAGGTGGACGCGGCGGTCTTCGACCTCTCGATGCCCGATCCGTTGTGCGCCCCGGTCGGGGAAGGCGAAGACGACACACCGCTGATGGCGCGGCTGCGTCGGATCGAGGAGAAGCTCGACCTGCTGCTCGGGGCGTCGCCGGTCGACGTGCCGCGCCAGCTGAGCGGTCGTGACCGTCGCCCGCTGGTCTTCTCCGGGAGCGGTCTCGCGCTCCGCGTCGACGCCCCGTTCGAGGCCGGCGACGCGTATCGCGTCGAGATCCTGCTTCCGCCTCCCTACGCGCGAACGCTGCGGGCGGTCGGGCATGCGACGCGGGCCGGGCGCGAGACGCCGGACGCGGACGGACTCCGCCAGCTGCCGCTCGCCCTGACGCACATGGACGACGACGATCGCGATGCGCTCGTCGCCTACAGCTACGACCTCCAGCGCTTCGCGTTGCGCGCCCGGCACGACTCCGGCCGATCGGCGTCGACGCCCGCAGCGGACCGGGCGGCCGCGGCGACGTCGTCTTCACCGGCGAGCGCGTCGAGGGGGTCCTGGGCGTGAGTCGCTTCCGGATCGCATTGCTCTGTCTGGTGGCCGCCGTCGCCGCGTCCGCGCACGCGTCGGCCGCGGACGGACTTCCGCCGAGTCCCTATGACATCCTGCGCTCGCAGGACCTGGACACGCCGCTCCTCGATGCCGTTCCCTACTGCGTGCCGCCCGGGCTCGACCCGGCGGTCGCGCCGGTCCTCGAGCAGGCCTCGGCCGGGGAGTGGAAGGAGGCCCGCAAGAGCCTGGCGGCCTGGGTACGGGGGCTGGACGCTCCGGGGATCGAGCTCGTCACTCTCGATGCCGTGCTCGCGAGTCGCGAGGCGGACGAACGCGAGGAGCAGCTGGAGATCGAGCAGCACCTGCGTGCCATCCTGCGACGCCGCGAAATCGACGGCGTCGAGCTCTGTCTGCGCCTCGAGCTCGCCCGGACGCTCCTCGAGATGGGGCGCGACTCCGAGGCGGCGGCGCAGCTGACCCGGGCTTCGCGCCGACTCGACGAGCGGGACGCGGAGGGGCGACACGAGGACGACGTCGCGTTCTGGCGCGCGGAGATCCTCTACAGGCGGGGTCGTGCGTTCGATGCGCATCTCGCCTTTCGCAAGCTCGCGCGCTCGGAGGATGCGCGTCTGGCCCTCGCTTCCCGGCTGCGCCTGACGGATCTCTCCTTCGACTCGGGCAAGATCGAGAACGTGAGCGACGAGTACGAGGCACTCCTGCCGCGGGCTTCCGCGTACGGCGCCTCGGTGTCGGGCTGGGCGCGCCGCGCGGCGGAAGCGGCGCTCGATGCCGGCGAGCACGGACGCGCGATCCGGTGGCTCGAGCGCTTCCTCGAGAGCGGACCGGATCGCGATGCCCGGGACGCCGTGGAGGTCCGGCTGGCCGACCTCGACGTCGTGTACGACGACCCCTTGCTTGCGAGAAAACGTCTTTCCGGTGTCTCCAGCCGGCAGCGCTCGGACCCGCTCGGTGCGCTGGCCGCGATTCGCGCGATCGATCTCGGCGTGGCACCGGGCTCCCCCGAGCAACGCCTCGACATGCTTCTGCGGACGCTTCGGGACCAGCGGGACGGGGTGCGACGTTATGCGCTCGGCGTCCTGATGGAAGAGCTCCGACATCGCGGGGATCTCGACGGCTCGCTGGCGGTCGCGACGCGCCTCGCCTACGAGGGCGTCGATCCCGTGGTGACGCCGCGCTACACCGACGTCCTCGACGAGGTGTTGGCGAGACTGATCGCCCGCCGTGCCGACGACGGGGACTGCGGGGAGCTCGTGCGGGCGCTCGGCGGTCGCTACGGGATCCTGATCGAGCGCGCGTCCGATCCGGAGCCTTTCGCGCAGGTCGGTGAATGCTTCGAAGAGATGGAGCTTCCCTGGCTCGCGGCCACGCTCTATCGCACGATCACGCGGCGATTCGGGACGGCCGGGGCGGAACGGATCGCGCTCCCGCTGGCGCGAGCCTCTCTCTCGGTCGGGGAGGTGACCCTCGCCCGACGCGTCGCGAGCGCAGCCCTCGAGGAGCCCGACGACGAGTCGCACGAGTGGCGCGCGATCCTCGCGGAGGCGGACTTCATCGACGGTCGATTCGCCGAATCCGCCGACGGCCTGAAGAAGATCCTCGATCGGCCCGACCTCGCTCGGGATCGCGGTCGCCTCGTTCGTCTGCTCGCGCTCACGCTCGAAGCCAGCGGCAGTCGAAGCGACGCGCGCTTCGTCGGCGAACGCGTCGCGGCATGGCTGCCGAGAGACGAGGCTGCGCCCGCCGCCGAAGCGGCGATGATCGAAGCGGCCGTTCTGGCGGCGCACGCCCATCGCAAGGCGGGTCGCGAGAGCGAGGCCCATCGCCTCTACCGCGTCGTCGATGCCCACGCGGAGGCGGGCGCCCTCCGGTCTTCCGCCCGCTTCTGGCTCGGACTCGACGGAGAACCGGACGCGAAGGGCGAACCGGCCTGGGGAGAGGACCCGAGCGTCACCCTCGGCGCGCCCTGGGCGCGTTATGCGAGCTTCGAGCGGCGGGTCGGTCCGCTCTGGAAGGCCTACGGCCGGAGCGTGCGATGACGACGGGGATGGATCGCTCGTGAGTACGATGACACGGCAGCCCGGGGACGAGCGCGCGGAATCCACCCGGGCGACGCTCGTGCGAGCGCTCGCGAGCGAGAGTCGGAGTGCGCTCGCGCGGGTGGAGCTCGCGGCCAGCGAGCTCGAACGCAGCGGTCTGGCGCCGGCCCTCGTGGGGCGCGTCTCGACGATCCGAACGGCGGTCTCGGAGCTGGATTCGCTGCTCGGGAAGATCGGTCTCCTGTCGGACTTCGACCGCGTGCCGGAGGAGTCGGTCCA
>JAUIMK010000326.1 GCA_030432735.1 bacterium | reverse complement strand
GCGTGCCGTTCGGCGTGATCGACGTGATGCGCGGGTTCGGGACGTTGATGTCCTGACCGAGCAAGAGCTCCTGCGAATCTAAGTAGCCATCGTCGTCGTTGTCGTTGTCCATGAAGTTGGCGATGCCGTCCCCGTCGGCGTCGCCGATCCCCTCGCGCGGATCCAGGTTCGGCGGATCGCCGCCGTCGAGGTTCGAGTGCTCGAGAAACTCGCTGACGAAGACCGAGGAGAGTCCCGCCACCTGATTCACGTCCTCCGCGACGAGCGCGTAGGGGACCGAGAGCAGCTGCTGCCGCGGCGTCATCGTCTCCCCATCGACCACGATCTCGAGGAACGCCGCGCCACCCGACAACACGCTTCCCGTGATCGGCGTCGTCGACCCGAGCTCCACCGAATAGACGCCGTCCACGACCTGCACGCCCGAATGGCTCTCGCTCCAGAGCTGCGAGCCCGCGACGACCGCGTCGTGCAGAGAGAAATCGAGATCCACGACGTCGGTCACAGGCGTGCCGCCCGCGTCGAGGAGCAGCCCCTGGAAGGGAACCCGCGTCGGGGCCTGGGCGTTCGCCGCCTGGGCCAGGAGGAGAAGGAGCACCGAGAGCAGGGCCCAGACCGTACTTCGCTTCATGGATCGATTCCTCGCCGTGCCGTCACGGCCGAAAGAGCCCGGGCGGTCCCGGCCTCGCCTAACAGACCGTACGCGGACGGACCGCCACCAGTGCGCGCGTCGCGAAGAACAGCATCAGGGAAAGCAGCATCGCGCCGGACAGGACACCCGCGGAGGGCACCTGCACCGCGGGGCGCGAGAGCTCGTCGTTCGGGTCGGTCCCCGCGAGCACTTCGACCCCGTCGTTCACGCCGTCTCCGTCGCTGTCCGGAAGGAAGGGGCTCGATCCCGTGTTGAGCGCCGAGACGAAGATCCCCGTCGCGGTCTCCACGAGATCCTCGAGACCGTCCCCGTCGTCGTCGTCGTCCAGGAAGAAGGGGCGGAGATCCGCGTCGATGTCGAGCGACGCGTAGCCGCCCGCCGCCTTGCCGAGGAAGCGGGCCCAGAAGCCCGGGTGGACGGACGCGAGATCCGCCTGCGAGCCGCTCGGCAGGACCGTGGGCGCCTCGCCGACGGAGACCTCGAAGGATCCGATCTCGGGCGAAGGCGCGGAGCTCGAGAGGGCGGATCCGGAGACGGCGGAGACGGAGACCGGCGAACCGCCGACGTGCCGATAGCTGGCGCTCGTGAGCGTCTCGGCGGCCGCGCCCCCGGCCGCCAGGCAGAGAACCAGGCTCCCGACCCAGCAGACGACTCGGTGTAGATCGGGTGACCGCATGGCCGACATCGTCGCACGATCGGGCATCGCTGAGAAGCGGAATGTCGTCTCGGGCGCCTGGATCCCGCGAAACCGAGCGCGTTTCCGATCGGGGACGCTAGGCGAGCAGCTCGAGCGCCCCGGTGTCGCGGATCTGCGCGCAGGAGCGCGAGGCCATCGCCATGAACATCGTGTCCCCGCGCTCGGTCTGCCCCACCCCGAGCGATCCGAGCATCGTGATCGACGGCCCCTGGAACGTGCCGTAGACGTAGTCCGCGTGGACGCGCTCCGCGGAGAGCGCGACGCCGTGCCGCGCCATCTCTTCCCGATAGGCCTCGAGCATCCGCCCTTCGTGGGCGCGGCGTTGCTCCGGCGGGCTGCTGTTGCCGAGCAGATAGGCGAGATCCTGGCCGCCGCACCCGACCGAGAGGGTCTGCCAATCGACCGCCGCGACGCGCACGCCGTCGGACGCCGATTCGAACATGAGGTTGTCGAGTCGGTAGTCGCCGTGGACGAGGGTCGGCGTCGCGGGGCGGCGCTCGACCCAGTTCTTCACGCCGTCGGCGAAGGCCTGGAGCGTCGCCGCGTCTTCGTCCGAGAGACGGTCCCGATAGCGCTCGAGGAAGACCGGCGTCCCCATCTGCACGTACGTCACGTACTCGTCGCCGATCCCGCCGCCCATCCAGTCGAGGTCGTGGAGCGAGGCGTCGTCCCAGCGTGGCGCGTGGAGTCCGGCGAGGTTGCGGACCGCCGCCTCGATCTCGTCGTCCGAGGCACCCCGGATCTGATCGCCCTGCACCGCAGGCGCGAGGTCCTCGAGGAGCAGGGTGAACGTCGCCTCGTCGTCGGCGATCGCACCGTAGTGGCACGCGGGCACGGCGATCGCGAGATCGGAAGCGAGGTCGGTGTAGAAGCGGGTTTCGGAGCGATAGGCGCCGCGTGCTCCCGACGCGCGACTCTCCTCGTTGGGCGAGGGGAACTTGCCGACCAGCGTCGCGGGCAGCCCCGCGTCGTTGCGGTCGTACTCGAGCCAGATCCGCTCGTTGTGCGCCATCTGCCCGGTTCCGACGGCTTCGCTCCGGCAGGCGGACACGACGACGTCGTACCCGGCACTCTGGAGCGCGTCGGTCAGCCAGGCAGGGGTCAGATCGGCGGGGTCGGCGAGGACGGCGGGATTCGGTTGGGCCATCCCGCAAGGTTCACTCCCGGCGAAGGCCGGAGCAAGCCGCGGCGGCGGTGCCAAGGGCCGCTCCGACGGCGCCTCGCACGGGCCCCGTCGCGACCCCGAGCCGTCGCGGGGTTCCGTCCGAGAGCCGCCTACGACCTACGAAGCGTCGACCGTCGTGTGCCGGACGTGCTCGGCGCGGGCGCCGCGCGGGCCTTCCTGGACCACGTACTCCACGTAGTCGCCCTCGCTCAGGCCGTCGTAGTCCCCGGCGTTCAGACCCGAGCGATGGAAGAAGACTTCCTTGCCGTCATCGCCCCGGATGAAGCCGAAGCCGCGGTCGCGGACCATCTTCTTGATCTTGCCCTTGCTCTTCGGGCCGGAGGGCGCGGCCACCGGACCGGTGCCCGCCTGCGGCGTGCGCCGTCGCCCGCGGCCCCCGCGTCGGCCGCCGCCGGGCGCACGGAAGCGATCGCTCGCCACGAACTCGGTGCGGAAGAGGTCGAGGGGAACGGTCAGGTCCTGGAGGCCCTCCTGCTCGGGGGCGAGGAGCACCTCGTCGTCCTCGGCGTCCACGACGCTGTAGCGGAGCCCCGTGTTCTTGTGCGTCACGTAGAGTCCGGATTCGATCTCGTCGAGAGTCAGCATGACGCATCTCCTTGTCCGCTCTGGGCGGAGCCCGCCTGGGCCGTGGGGGCGCTCGCTCGAAACGCCTGGCGCGATGACGCCGGTTTCCCGACGCATGCGGCACGGGACTCGGGCCCCCGAATCGACCGTACGGCGCATCGCTCGTGTTGATGTTCCGGGCCCCGTCGACCCGGCAATGTGATCCCTCGTCCGACCGCCACCTGCGGTTCAGCCCGCCGGGCATTTCGTTCCGGCGTTCCGCTGCGCGCTCGCGCGCATCGAACCCTCGCTGGTTGCGATTCCCTTCCGTCTGCGCGACACCGACGTCACTCTCGATTCCCGCGCACCCGCAAGCGGCGGCGGCGAACTCCGAGAACGACCGAGACGACTCGGAGCCGAGTCGTCGAAGCTTCGATGGGGGGCACAACGGATCGGGACCCGCGCCGGAGGCTCGAGGCATCGCCTCGCTCCGATTCCCTGCTGGCCCCGCTCCCACGTTCGATCCCGAGCCGTCGAGGCCAGGGAGCTCGCGAGGAAGACCAGGTGGAGAACCGCCTACCGGGCCGGCGGGCGCCGAGAGTAGGAGAGGGGGGGGCAACGGTCAACGATCCCCGCCACCCCCGGATTCGTTTCGGAGCGCTGTAAATGTCTGGAATGGATATTCTTTCTCGTCGCCCCCGCCGAAACCGGGGCCCTCGCCTTCTCTTTGCGATCGCGTTCGCATTGATCCTGGGCCTCGCTCACTTAGGTTGCCTCGCCGGCCCGCCCCGTTCCCCGGCGCCCCCCGAGGCCCTGCGGATCGGCACGAGCGGCGACTACAGCCCCTTCTCGCGGACGACAGGCCCGTCCGAGGACGAACCGAGGGGTTTTTCCATCGATCTGGCCGAGGCCTACGCGGCCGCGAGCGCCCGGCGCATCGAGTGGATTCCCTTCGCCTGGCCCACGCTCGCGGACGATCTCGAGCGGGGTCGATTCGACTTCGCCCTGTCGGGGGTGACCGTCCGGGCCGACCGGTCGACCCAGGGCCGCTTCAGCCTCCCTGTGACCGTGAGCGGCGCGGTCGTCCTGGTCCCGGAAGGCAGCCCGCTCGAGGGAGCCGAGACCCTCGGCAGGCCAGGCCTCGGCCTGGCGGTCAATGCGGGGGGCCATCTCGAGCGGACGGCCCGGGCGCTCTTCCCGGCGGCCCGGATCCTTCCGGTCCCGGACAACGGGTCGGTCCTCGACCGGCTCGACGATCCCGGCATCGACGCGGTCGTGACCGACTCCCTCGAAGCGCCCCACTGGCTGGCGCGCCGCCCCGGACTCCGCGCGATCGGCCCCCTCACGCGAGACCGCAAGGCCGCGTGGTTTCCGATCGGTGCCGAGACGGAGCGGGCGCGCTTCGACGCCTGGCTACTCGAGGCCGAGCGGGACGGCACCCTCGCGCGCCTGCGTCGCGCGCACGGTCTGCCCGCGGACCGCACCGCGGAGCCGACCGCCGCGCTCCTGGCGCGGCTCGACGAGCGCCTCTCGCTCATGGCCGAGGTCGCGCGGGTGAAGCAGGTGAGGGGCCGCGCGATCGAGGATCGGCCCCGGGAGGCGACGGTGCTCGCGCGGGCCGTCGCCGCGGTCGCGAGCGAAGCGAAGGCGAGCGGGATCGCACCGCCGAGCGAAGCCGGTGTACGCGCCTTCTACCGGGCCCAGATCGAAGCGGCGAAGTCGATCCAGCGCGCGTGGACGGCGGCCCATCCGGCGGACGCGGCTTCGCGGGAGAGCGAGACGGCGCGCGCGGCGGAGGCGCGACTCCGGGAGGACGTCCGCCCGGCGCTGCTCGATCTCGGCGACCGGATCGCGACTCTCGTCGTCCTCGCCGGCGCGAGCGGCGAACGTCCGCCGCCCCGCGCGACGGTCGAAGCGCAGCTCGCGCGACACCGTCTCCCCGCCCGCGACCTCGACGCGATCCACGCGAGCCTCGAGCGACTCCTGTCCGGGAATCGCTGATCGCGGCGGTGCTCGCCCCTTCGCCCCCCGTTCGCGCTCGCGTCGGGGGCCGACGCTCGCGTCCGGCCTGCGGCTCAGAACGCGGCGGAGACGCCGGTGAAGTACGGATGCGCGAAGCGCACGCCGAAGAAGACGACCCCCGTGATCGC
>JAUIMK010000017.1 GCA_030432735.1 bacterium | reverse complement strand
CCTCCTGCCAGGTGCGCTTGATCTGGGGAAGGGTGACACCGAAGCGGACGGGGCGGTCCATGGCAGATCCTCCTGCTCTTGACGGCGCGAAGATAGGCGACTCGTGTCGCGAACGATATGCTGGGCGCGATGGCGCTCTACGCTCGTCTCACCAAGGAGATCCGGCAGGGACCCCGCGGACCGAAGGTCGGGGCCTTCTTCGACCTCGACCACACGATCCTGGCCGGCTTCTCGGCCACGTCCTTCATGCGCCAGAGGCTGCTCTCCGGACGCATGAGCCCGAACGAGATGGTCGGCACGTTCTACGGAGCGCTCTCCTTCGGGCTGGGGCGAACGGGCTTCTCGGCGCTCATGACCGGGATGTCGGCCAGCTATCGCGGGCTCGCCGAGTCGGTCCTCGAGGAGGTCGGCGAGGAGGTCTTCGAGAAGCACCTGGCGCGGCAGATCTATCCCGAGTCCCGCGCGCTGATCGAGGCCCACCAGGAAGCCGGCCACACCGTCGCGATCATCTCGAGCGCGACGAAGTACCAGGTCCTCCCCTTCGCCCGCGAGCTCGGCATCGAACACGCCATGTACACCGATCTCGAGGTCGAGAACGGCGTCTTCACCGGCGCGCTCGCGGGACCCACGTGCTACGGCGAGGGCAAGGCGGTGGCGGCGCGGAAGATCGCCGACACCGAAGGCGTCGACCTCGAGCAGAGCTATTTCTACACCGACAGCCACGAGGATCTCCCGCTCCTCGAGGCGGTCGGTCGCCCGCGTCCGCTGAACCCGAACCGTCAGCTCGCGCAGATCGCGAAGGAGCGGATGTGGCCCGTGCGGCGCTTCCGGAGCCGGGGGCGACCGAGCTTCGGTGACCTCGTCCGCACGGGGCTCAGCTATGCGAGCGTCGGGCCGGCGCTCGGGGCGGGGCTGGTCGCGGGGGTCGTGAACGGCTCCTACCGGGAGCTGCTGAACGTCTCCGGCGCCGTCTGGAGCGACCTCGCGACCTCGCTGGCGGGGATCGACCTGCGCGTCGAAGGCGAGGAGAACGCGTGGGCAGCGCGGCCGGCGGTGTTCATCTTCAACCACCAGAGCGCCCTCGATCCGATCCTGATGCTCAAGATCGTGCGCCGCGACATGACCGGCGTCGGCAAGAAGGAGATCCAGGACGACCCGATCATGGGGCCGCTCTTCACGGCCGCCGGCGTGGTCTTCGTCGATCGCGCCGGGATCGCGGACGCCGGTGCGGAGGCGGCGAAGAAGGCCCTCGAGCCCGCCGTCCGCGCCCTCGAGCACGGGCGCTCGATCGCGATCGCCCCGGAAGGGACGCGCTCGCTCACGCCGCGCCTCGGGCCCTTCAAGAAGGGCGCTTTCCATCTCGCGATGGAGGCCGGCGTGCCGATCGTCCCGGTCGTCTTCCGGAACGTGCTCGACGCGTTCCCGAAGGACGCCGCGATCGTCCGTCCGGCGACGATCGAAGCGGTGGTGCTCCCCCCGATCGACACGTCGACCTGGACCGAGGAGGGGCTCGACGAGGAGATCGCTCGGATCCGGCGGCTCTTCCTCGAGATCCTGCACCAGGACGGCTGAGCTCTTCGGCCGAGCGGGCCTCGCGCGCACCGAGCCGCGGGCGGCTTCGCTCAGATGTCGTAGACGAGGCGGCCCTTGTCGTCGCGGTGCGCTTCGGCCATGCCCTCGAGTCGCATGTGCTCGAGATGGGCGTAGGTCTCGCTCTCGGCCATCTCGCCCCAGCTGCGCTCCCGGAAGAGCCGCTTCATGAAGCTATTCACGTCGGCGCGGCCGATCTCCCGCGCGATCCCGCGGATTTCGTCGAGGCGCTCGTGGTGGTGCTCCTTGATCGCCTGGGCGCGTCCCGCGAGATCGTCGAAGGGGTGGCCGTGGGCGGGCAGCGCGAGCTCGACGCCCTGGATCTCGCCCACCCGGTCGAGCGAGTAGAAGAACGACTTGAGCGGATCGGCGAGGTAGGAGACGCCGCCGATGTGCGGCGTGATCGAGGGCAGCACGTGATCCCCGGACAGGAAGGCGCCGGTATCGGGGTCGTGGAGGCAGATGTGATCTGCCGTGTGTCCCGGGGTGTGCTGCACGAACCACTCGCGACCGGCGAGGCGGAGCACGTCGCCGTGCTCCACGTGATGCGTCACCGGCGGCACGAAGCGACTGCGACCAAAGGTCGCGTACGCGAGGAAGCGAAAGCCCTCGCGGAAGCTCGCGGTCTCGCCCCGGCCCCGCCAGGGCGCCGGGGTCGTCATCCGCTTGAGCGCGCTCCGGATCCGCCAGAGGGGATTCTGCGCGCGGCGCCGGTCGCGTTCCAGCAGCTCCATGTGGGCGACGAGGTCGTCGACGCTCGCCTCGACGTGATGATCGCCGTCGCCGTGACCATGGGCGTGCCCGTCGTGCTCGCCGCCCGTGCCGTGGCGCTTGTGGCCGCCGGCCGGTCCGCCGAAGTGGAAGGCGCGATGGGCGACGATCCGCGCGCCGGATTCCTTGTGGATCCGGACCGCGCCGCCGAAATGGTCCGGATGCGAGTGCGTGATGAAGACTGTGTGGATGTGGCGCGGCTCGAGGCCCGCCTGCTTCAGGCGATCGGTGATCGCGTTCCAGGTCGACTCGCCGGGGAGGCCGGGGTCGATCACCGCCGCGCCGTCGTCGTCGACCAGCGCGTACATGTTCACGTGCCCGAGCCCGGGCAGCATGATCGGCAGCTGCATCCGGAGGATGTCCTTCGCGACTTCGGTGATCTCTTCCGAGGCCTCTTCCTGTTCCTGTCTTCGCGGCTTGCTCATCGGGCCGACTCTAGTGCAGATGGGAGGCGGGCGGGGCGGACGTCCCGGCCTCTCCCGGCGCGTCGAGGGCGCCGGCGAGGAACGTCGTGAGCTCGAGGGTGAAGGCCTCGAAGACGGCTCGTCCCGTGCGTCGCGCGCGGGCCGCCTCCTCTCCCGTCAACAGGGTCAAGGCGGCGTCCGCCGCCAGCTGGAAGCGGCGTTGCTTCGACCCGGCCGAGAGTGCCGGGAGTGCGGTCGCGAGGACTTCGCGCAGGCCGAAGAGCATCGGGGCGAAGTGCTGGATCGTGAGCGCGTCGAGGCGATCCCGGTCCTCGGAGACGGCGCGCGCGAGCAGGCCGAGCGCGGGCTCGGCCCGCCCGTCGTCGGCGCGGGGGAGCGCCGCGACCGGCGCCACGCAGAGGCGTGCGAGGTCGGGGCCGTCCGCGGAGCCGCCCTGCCGGAGGGCTTCGATGATCGGGCCGCGAGCCGCCTGGAGGGGCGCGAGTGCGCGCAGCAGCACGCCTTCGAGGAGCCCATCGCGGCTGCCGAAGTGGTAGTGGATCAGCGCCGAGTTCACGCCCGCTTCCCGGGCGATCGCGCGCAGCGCGGGGCCGCCCGCGTCGGGAGCGGCGTAGAGACGGGTCGCGGCGGCGAGGATCCGGTCGCGGGTGTCGGCAGTCATCGCGCAAGACTATTTGATCATCCGCTTCAATCAAACGGTCAAGACCGGGGCGGTGCGGGTCCAGGCACGGGCTAGAATGCGGCGCACCCGGGCAGCGCGACTGCCCGACCGAGAAGGAGCGCCGATCGATGCCCGTCGACCCCCGAACCCCCGTCCTCGTCGGCGCCGCCGCCGTGGTCCAGCGCGGGGACGACCCGAGCCAGCTCGCGGAGCCCCTCGACCTGATGGAGGAGAGCGGACGGCGCGCCGCGGACGATGCGGGCTCGCCCGTCCTGCTCGCGCAGCTCGACCGGATCTGGGCGACCCGGGGCTTCTGGGCCTACGCCGATCCGGGCCGGATCCTGGGGGACCGCTACGGCGCGAAGGACGTGAAGACCGTCGTCGCCGAGATCGGGATCCTGCAGTCGACGGTGCTCGGCAAGGCGTGCACGGCGATCGCGAACGGCGAGTCCGAGGTCGCGATGATCGTCGGCGGCGAGGCCCGGGATCGGGCGAACCGGTACCAGCGCGCGGGCCTCGACGTTCCCCTCACCGAGCAGACCGAGGGCAGTCCGGACGAAACGCTCGTCCCGCATCAGGAGATCATGGGGCCGCTCGAAATCGAGCTCGGTCTCGTCACGCCGATCATCCAGTACTCGATGATCGACAACGCCCTTCGCGCCCACGAGGGCCAATCCCTCGAGGCGCACCGCGAAGAGCTCGGTCGTCTCTGGGGCGACTTCAACGAGGTGGCCGTCGGGAACGAAGACGCGTGGAACCGCAAGCCGCGGACGCCGGAAGAGATCGTCACGCCCGGCGAGGGCAACCGCATGGTCGCCTTTCCCTACACGAAGTCGCTCGTGTCGCAGTGGAACGTGAACCAGGCGGGGGCGGTGATCCTCTGCAGTCTGGGTAAGGCGCGGGAGCTCGGTCTCGACGAGTCGCGCTTCGTCTACCCGCTCGCGGTCGTCGACAACGAGCACATGGTGACGCTCTCGGAGCGACGGGACCTCTGGCGATCCCCCGGCTTCGCGAACGCCGGGGCGCGGGCCTTCGAGTACGTGGGCCGCCCGCCCGAAGAGATCGAGCACTTCGAGTGCTACAGCTGCTTCCCCGCCGCGGTCCGCGCGCAGCAACGCGAGATGGGGATCCCGCTCGATCGCCGCGTGACCCAGACCGGCGGGATGACCTTCGGTGGCGGGCCGCTCAACAACTTCGTGATCCAGAGCTTCGTCAAGATGGTCGAGACGATGCGTGCGTCGCCGGGAAGCTACGGGTGCGTGACCGCGGTCTCCGGACTGATCACGAAGCAGGGCGTCGCGGTCTTCGGGCCCGAGCCCGGGGCCCGGCCCTTCCTGCACGACTTCGTGACGGAGCAGACCCGGTCCGAGCAGGAGACCCGCGCCGTCGACGGGGGCGCGACCGGTCGGGGGCGGATCGCGACCTACACCGTCTCGCACGACCCGAATGCGGCGCACGGGGTGGCGATGATCGTCGACCTCGACGATGGCCGGCGGACGATGCGCGTGATCGACGACCCGGAGTGGATGGCGCTCGGCGAGTCCGAGGAGCTGGTCGGCCGCGAGGTGGACGTGACGGAAGACGGCGCGCGTTGGGCCTGAGGCCGTCGCCGGGACCCCGTCAGAAGACCGCCACCGTCCGCTCGATCGTCCAGAAGGCCGCGAGCGAGCCCATCACGTAGACCGCGGCGCGCTGGGGCATCGGGATCGGGAGCGGGATCCGGCGGAGCAGCGCCGCCGCGACCGCGAGGCCGACGACGAAGACGAGCTGGCCGAGCTCGATCCCCACGTTGAACGAGAAGAGCGCCATCGGGATCTCGCCCTGGGGCAGGCCGACCTCGCGCAACGCGCCGGCGAAGCCCATGCCGTGGAGCAGCCCGAAGAGCAGCGCCATCGGCCACGGATAGCGCCGCATCAGCGTCTCCGTCTCCGTGTCGCGCGCGAGCTCGACGGCGAGGGCGAGGACGCTCGCGGCGATCAGCACCTCGATCGGACCCGACGGCAGGTCGGTGTAGCCGAGCGCCGCGAGGGAGAGCGTGATCGAGTGCCCCACGGTGAAGCTCGTGATCGTCTTGACCAGCGGACGGATCGCGGAGCAGAGCAGGAAGAGGCCGAAGACGAAGAGGAGATGGTCGGCGCCGGAGAGGATGTGCTCGAAGCCGATCGTCAGATAGTCGCGGAAGACCGCGAAGCGTCCCGCCTTCTCGGGCACGATCATCTCCGGCTCGCCGCGCCTTAGCACGCGCTGGACCGCGCGGCCGTCGGAGAGGGCGATGCGGACGAGGGTGTCGATCTTCGCCGGGCCGAGACCGTCGACGCGAAGCGGCTGACCCACGAGCCCCGCCGTTCCGCAATCGATCGTCCAGCGGACGAGCACGGCCACGCCCTGCTCTTCGTAGGTGGCCGGCGTGGTGGCGGGGCAGGCCGGCGGCAGGACGGGCTCGATGTTGCTTCCGGGGACCGCGAGGGAGGAGCGCTTCCAGAGCACGTCCACGAGGCCGTCCTCCCGCTCCTCGAGTTGCAGGAGGGCGGGGGCGAGGGGATGGGCCGAAGCGACGATCGGGAGGAGGCACGCGAAGAGGATCGACGCCAGGAGCCGGACGGGGGGAGTGCTGTGGCGGCGGGCTTTCTTCGGGCGAGCGTCGATCATCCGTTCTCCTGTTCGAAGCGGCGGGCGTCGGGGGCCACCGCATCCGGGATCCGCACTTCGTAGCGGGCGCGGATCTGGCTGAGTAGCGCTTCCCGATTCGCCTCGCGACGCTCCTCCTCGATTTCGAGGCGCAGGCGGTCCGCGACGAGTTCGAGGGCGGGGACGCTGCCGGATTCGACGCCTTCGACGCGCACGAGGTGGAAGCCATAGGCGGACTCGATCGGGCCGCGCCAGCGCCCCGGCGTCTCGGCGGCGGCGAAGACCGCGTCGCCGAAGCGCGCGCCGAAGGTCCGGTCGAGATCGTCGCGCGACCGCCCGGCGAGATGGTGGCCGAGAGGGAAGGGGTCGCCGCGGGCGGGCCCGTCGGTCGCCGTCGCCTGGCTCGCCTCGAGATCGTCGAGGAGCGCGAGGGCGCGCTCCCGGGGCTCGCCCGGTCGATCCCGGCTCACGAAGACCTGCGACAGGGTGATGCGGTCCGGCGCGCGAAGCCGATCACGCTCGCTCGCATAACGTCGCTCGACGTCGTGCGCCGACACGCGCTGGTCTTCGTCGAGCCGTCCCAGGATCAGCCGCATCTTCTGGACCAGGATCCGGCGGACGACGACGTCCTCGCGGTGGAGGTCGAGCTCGATCGCCCGGGCGAGGAGCGCCGGGGCCTCGTCGATCTTCGCGCCGCTCTCGAGGAAGAGCATCTTCTGGATCAAGCGGGTCTGGACGCCGCCGTCGTGCTCGAGGAGTCCGCGCGCGACCGCCTCGCGAAAGAGGATCTCCTCCTCGATCTCGGCGGTGACCATCCGATCGCGCTCTTCGCGGTTGGGGCGACGACCGACGGTCTCGGCGAAACGATCCTCGAGCGCGCTCACGACCGAGGGCTCGATCTCGATCCGCCGGTCGACCACGTCGTCGTCCTGCGGCGGGCGATCGAAGGCCTGTGCGGCATAGACCAGGGTGCCCAGCAGCAGGAAGTGCAGCAGCGGGGACCGAAGGAGCGCGCGCATCGCGAGGGGCGTCCGATCGGGTCGCGCTAGGCGAACTCGATCATCACCTTCGCGCCGGCGTCGGGCGAACGGGCGACGTCGAACGCCTCGAGGAAGTCGTCGAGGCCGAAGCGGTGGGTGATCATCGGCTCGAGATCCCGTCGCGCGAGCAGCCGGATCATCTCGCCGTAGTCTGCCGGGTACTCGATCGAGCCGCGGATCGTGATCTCCTTGGTCAGCACGTCCATGAAGGCGATCGGGACCTCCTGGCGATGGAGGGCGACGACCGAGATCCGGCTGTGGGGCGCGCATCGGTTCACGACGTCGGCGAGGAGCGGGCCGACGCCGGTCGCCTCGATGAAGACGTTCGTGCCGACCGTCTCCATCCAGTAGACGGTCTCGGTTCCGTGGATCCGACCGAGGGCGGACCACAGATCCTCCTCGGAGGGGTTGATCGTGTGGGTCGCGCCGAGTCGGCGAGCGACGTCGAGGCGCGTCGGCGACATGTCGACGGAGACGATGTCCTCGATTCCTCGATCGGCGAGGGTGGCGATCGCGGAGAGGCCGATCGGGCCGGCGCCGAGGACGGCGACCCGGTCTCCCGGGCGCGCCTCGCTCTGGTCGACGGCGTGCATGCCGACGCCGAGGGGCTCGGCGAGGGCGCCGTGGGCGAAGCTCATGTCGTCCGGGATCGGGAAGAGGCTCTTGCCCTGCGCGGCGCCGCGGACGAGCAGCCGCGGCGTGAAGCCGCCTTCGGGACCGCCGTTGCCGAGGCCGAAGCCGGCGGCGCCGGGGTGCAGCGCGACCCGGTCTCCGACCCGGGCGACGTCTCCGCAGCGGGCGCCGACGGCGCTGACCGTCCCCGCGAGCTCGTGGCCGATCGGCATCGGCTCGCTGGCCGGCCCGGTGACGCCGCCGAGCTTCGCGTAGCCGACGTCGGAGCCACAGATGCCGCAGGCGCCGACGTCGAGGATCACGTCGTCCGGTCCGCAGACGGGCTCCGGGACCTCGTCGAGGCGGACGTCGTCCGGGCCGTGGATGCGCGCGAGCTTCATGCCTTCTTCCCGTCCTTCGCCTCGGCGCCCCAGAACGTCTGCCAGGTGTCGAGGACGTAGGGATGACTGCCGACGCCGGTCTGGCGCTCGGGCCAGTTCGCGGGCTCCTGCTTCAGCGGGTGCTGTCCGAGCTCTGCGCCGTAGACCAGGAAATGCTTGCGGCGGACGAAGAGCCAGTGGCCGTCGCGTCGCTCGTAGGTGTCGTGGTACTGGATCGCGTGGATGATCCACCGATCGCTGTCGATCCCGCCGTCCTGGATCTCGCCGCGGCAGTAGACGATGCCGGTCGCGTGGTCGTCGTCGACGAGGTCGATCACGTGGTTGCCGACGTGGAGGAAGGTCACGCCGACGCCGCGGAAGGCCCGGTCCATGTCGGCCCGGAGCGCGTCCCGCCCGTAGGTGTCCCGCCCGACCCGGACGTCCGGCACGAAGAGGTCGACGAGGGCGTCGATGTCACGGGCGTCCGAGTAGACCGCGTAGCGCGAAGCGAGCTGGCGGATCTCTTCGTAGGCGAGCAGCTTCTCGAGGTCGGTCATGACGGGCGCTAGCTCGAGGTCGCCTTCATGGCGTCGGGGGTCTTGCTGCTCGGCAGCTTGCCGTGGTCCCAGGAGACGAATCGGCTCGGCTGGATCTTCATCAGCACCCGCTTGCCCGCCATCTTCTTCTTGACGTCCTCGGGGATGAGCGCGACGTCCGGTAGCGGACTCCCGGTCCGCGCGTTGGCCTCGACCATCGTCCGGACCGTCTCGTCGAGGTCCGTCACGATCTCGGCCTCGCCCTCCATCATCAGGCCGCGCAGCTCGCTGTAGGCGTGTCCGGTCTCGATCAGGAGCGTGCAGCGCGGATCCTTCTGAGCGTTCTTCACCTTCTGACTCGAGGCGTAGGTCGCGAACTTGAGCACGACCCCGTCGTCGGTCAGGTCGAGGGCGTAGAACATGGCGACGGCATGGGGGTAGCCCTTGGGGCCGTTCGTGACGAGGGTGACGGTGTGGCCTTCCTGGAGATAGGCGCGGATCTCATCGTCCGTCATTCTGATATCGTCTTTGCGGGGCATGCGTTCTCACTCGGCGGGCGCCCGGAGGTCCTGGGACCGAACGGGACGCGCTTCGGGGGCGGTCGATCGCGTCCCCGGACGTTATCCCAATCGACGGCGGCGCGCGGGGGCCGGGTTCCAGGGAGGTGGTCTTGGCAGTCAGCACCCGAATCGACGAAGAGCGGGGCCTCGCGATCCAGGAGATCCGGGGGGATCTCTCGACCGACGAGATCCTGAAGGCCCAGCACGAGCTCTACGTCGAGCTCGGCTTCGATCCGAGCAATCCCTGCCTCTGGGACGCGACGCAGGGGAACGTGGCGTCGGCCATGTCCGGGCTGGAGATGCAGTCCGCGGCGACGCGTGGTAGCGACCTTTGGGACCGGATGGCGGGCGGACGAACGGCGATCCTCGTCGCGAGCGAGGCGGACTACGGGATGGGGCGGATGTACGAACAGCTGGCGGCGGACATGCCGCGTGAACTCGGGGTCTTTCGCGACCGCGACGAAGCGCTCGCCTGGCTCCTTCGGGGGGACGCCGAATGACGCGACGCGCGCTCGTGATCGGTGGCACCGGCCCGTCGGGTCCCCACGTCGTGAACGGCCTCGTCGACCGGGGCTTCGAGACGGCGATGCTCCACAGCGGGGCCCACGAGCGGCCGGAGATCCCCAACGTCGTCGAACACATCCACACCGATGCCTACGACCCCGACAAGGTCCGCGCAGCGCTCGGCGACCGGACCTTCGACGTCTGCATCGCCACCTACGGCCGGTTGCGCGCCAACGCCGAGATCACCGCCGGACGCGTCGGGCAGTTCATCTCGGTCGGCGGCTTTCCCGGCTACCGCGGCTACATGAACGCACCGCTCTTCGATCCGCCGGGCTTTCCGATCCCGACCCGCGAAGACGGGGAGCAGATCCAGGACCCGGCGGAGGACGAGAAGGGCTTCCGGATCGCGCGGACGGAGGAGCGGGTCTTCGACGCCCAGCCCGACGCGACGCATTTCCGCTATCCGTGGGTCTACGGACCCCGCCAGCCCGCGCCGCGCGAGTGGAGCATCGTACGCCGCATTCTCGACGGCCGCGATCGGATCATCGTCGCCGAGGACGGGCTCTCCCTCTCGAGCTTCGGCTTCACCGAGAACGTGGCCCACGCGCTGCTGCTCGCCGTCGACCAGCCGGCGAAGGCCCGCGGTCAGGTCTACAACGTGGCCGATCGGGAGGTGCTGTCGATCCGACAGGTGGTCGAGGTGATCGCGAAGTCGATGGGGCATTCGCTCGACATCGTGTCGATGCCCTGGGAGATCGCCTGGCCCGCGCGTCCCCTGGTCGCGCAGCCGTGGACGACCCACCGAATCGTGTCGACCGCCAAGCTCGAGCAGGAGCTCGGCTATCGGGACAAGGTGCCGCCGAAGGAAGCGCTCGCCCTCACGGCGAGGTGGCTCTCCGAGAACCGGCCCGAGCCGGGGGGCGTGGAAGAGATGGTCCTGCAGGATCCCTTCGACTATGCCGCCGAGGACCGTCTGATCGAGCAGTGGCGCGAGGCGCTGTCGAAGATCGCGGAGCCCGTCTGGTCCGGCGACGCACCGGGCTTCGGGCTCGCGTACAGCGGTCCGGGCGGGCGCGATCGGACGAACAAGAATTTCGCCTAGGGCGAACGCTCCGCAGAGCGCCTGGCGCGGGACGCCTATCGGATCGCCCGATCTGCTCGCAATCGCGCGATCGCTCCGTCGTCGAGCCCGAGCTCCCGGAGCACTTCCTCGTCGTGCTCGCCGAGGCGGGGCGCGTGCCGGTCGATCGAGGCCGGCGTGCGCGAGAAGCGCCAGGGCGGTGCCAGATACTGCGTCGGTCCGAAACGCTCGTCCTCGAGGATCCGGACCGTCTCGCGATGGCGAACGTGGGGATCCGTGAGGAAGGCGTCGACGTCGTTCACGGGGCCGAAGGTCGCGCCTTCTTCCCGCGCTCGAGCGACGAGCTCGGCGCTCGACCACTTGCGGACCTCCTCCTTCAGCAGGCCGACGAGCTCGACGTAGTTGCCGAGCCGCGTCCCCATCTCCTGGAAGCGTTCGTCCACGGCCAGGTCCTGGCGACCGAGGACGCGACACAGGGCCTCGAACTGGTGGTCCTGGATGATCAGCCCGACGACGTGGCCGTCCGCGGTCTCCCAGGCCGAGAAGAAGGCCGACGAGATCGCGGTCTCGAGGACCTCGGGCGGAAACGCGCGCGGCGTCATCGGATCGGGCAGGGCGAAGGCGGCGTAGGCGTCGATCATCGCGACCTCGACGTGCTGTCCGCGCCGCTCCGGGTCCCGCTCCCGCGCGAAGAGCGCGGCGAGGATGGCGCCGACCGCGGTCACCGCGCTCGTCTTGTCGGCGATCGGTCCGTTTACGGGCTGGGGCGGCCCGTCGCCGCCCTGGGCCGGCATGGTGCCGACGAGGCCCTGCATCAGCTGGTCGTAGGCGGGCAGGGCGGCGTAGGGGCCGTCGCGGCCGAATCCGTTGATCGAGCAGAACACGAGGCTCGGGTGGCGTTCCGCGAGCGTGTCGTAGTCGAGCCCGAGCCGCGTCATCACCGAAGGCCTGAAGTTCTCGACGAGCACGTCGAACCGGTCGATCACGTCGAGGATGAGCTCGCGGCCGGCGTCGCTCTTCAGGTCGACGACCAGACTCCGCTTGTTGCGATTCATCTGGGTGTGCATCGCCGAGAAGAGGGGCTCCTTGAAAGGCGCTCCCGAATAGCGCGTCTGGTCTCCTCCCGGCGCTTCGAGCTTCACGACGTCGGCGCCGAGGTCCCCGAGCTGCTGCGTGGCCATCGGACCGGACACGACGCTCGTCAGGTCGAGGACCCGGATGCCGGCGAGGGGACCGCTTCGCGCTCCGCTCTTCATGGGCACGCCGTCGTTCACGGGGCCGTCGCGTCGGCGTGGACGCCGAGCACGAGCTTGCCCTGGACCTGACTCGCGCCGAGGCGCTCGAGGGCGTCCGGAAGCCGCTCGAAGGGGACCATCTCCTCGACGCGCACGGAGAGTCGGCCTTCGCGCCACCAGGCGAGGAGCTTCTCCTGGACCTCTTCCTTGTACTCGCGCCCGTAGTTGGAGGGGATCACGCCGACGACGCTGTAGTTCTGGGTGACGACGTGCGCGGGGTCGACGGGTCCCCACTGGCCGCTGGCGAAACCGATCAGGCAGATCCGCCCCTCGTGGGCGATGCACCGGGTGGCCGCGGTGTAGGCCGGGCCGCCGACCGGGTCGTACACGCAGTCAGCCCCCCGCCCGCCGGTCAGGTCCATCACCGCCTGCGCGATGTCGTCCTGCTTGCGATCGACCACGTGGTCGGCGCCGAGCTCCTCGCAGTAGGCGACCTTGTCTGCGCCGGCGACGGTCGCGATGACCGTCGCGCCGAGCGCCTTGCCGATCTGGATTGCCGCGGTTCCCGTCCCACCCGCGCCGCCGAGCACGAGGAGCGTCTCTCCCGCCTGGAGCTTCGCGCGGGTCTCGAGTCCGAGATAGGCGGTATGCATCGGGATCAGGAAGGCCGCTCCTTCGGCGTCGGTCATGTCCTCCGGGACGGGCAGGCAGAAGTCGTCGAGCGCGAGGGCCTGCTCGGCGAAGCTGCCGTCCCCCGTGAAGAAGCTGGTCACCGCCATGACGCGATCACCGACGTGCCGCCCCTCTACCGCGTCGCCCCAGCCGATCACGCGCCCGACGACCTCCTGTCCCTGGGTGAAGGGAAGCGTCGGCGTCATCGCGTAGCTGCCCTGGCACATGAGGTAGTCGGGGAGCCCCATCCCGGCGGCCAGCACCTCGACGAGCACCGTGTCCGCGCGCGGCACAGGCGCCGGCAGGTCGGTCTCGAACTCGAGGGCGTCCTTCGGGCGCCCGGGCTTCACGGTCTGCCATCCACGCATGTCGATCTCCTGGGTACGAGGGGGGCTGCTAGGTCACCGGCTCGCGTCGCGCGAGGTGACGATGCCGGATCGCCAGCTGCTCGCGCCGGCTCGCTGCGTCGAGGCGCGGGGTGCCCTCCGGCAGGTGCCGTTGCACGTCCTCGAACTTGCAGATCGTCATGGAGGGCGCAGGCCGGTTCTTCGACCAGATGTAGCGATACTGGATCATGCCCTCGCGGTTCCCCATCGTGTCGATCCAGTTCTGAATGCCCGGGTCCGCCTCGGAGAACACGAAGCGCGCGCGACCGTCTGGGTGCACGTAGGCCTGCGCGTGGTTGAGGCCGGTCTGGTGGGTCGCCCAGTCCATCGTCCTGAACCAGACGTCGCAGAGCTGGATCTGCCAGTAGCGGGCGTCCGGCGCCTCGAACTCGACGATCATCGCCTCGTCGGGCTCGAGGGACCACCAGTCGTTGCCGTAGACGATGTCGTCGGCGCCGCCCACGAATGGGGCGGCTTCCATCAGGCGTCCCTTCACGTGGTCGTCCCGGAGCTGCGTGACCCACTCCTGCCAGAAGACCGTCGACTGCTCGATCCAGAGCGCCGCCTCGTCCAGGTAGTTCGCCATGTGGCTCGGCTGGAGCGGCGGGGCCGGCACGCCGAGGCCGCCGATCCGCTCGATCTCGAAGTGGGCGGGCCGTTCGACCGCCCAGTCGGCGAAGTACTGCCGCACGCACCAGTACTGCGTCTCCGGTGGCATCGACATGAAGTTGCCCGACCAGTCGGCGGGCTTCTCGGCGGCGAGCAGGATCTCGAAGTCCCCGTTCGCGTCGCACGCGCAGTCGGTCAGCAGCAGCGTGTCGAAGACCTGGTCGTCTCCGAGCTGCATGTAGCCGTCCTTCGTCTCGAGGAGCGCCTCGAAGACGTTTGCGCGATTGCCCCTTACGAGGTAGCTCGATTCGGGGGAGACGCGGCACCAGAGGTACTGGTTGTCGACGTTCTCGGCCCCCCACTTCGCCTCGGAGTCCGGGCTGCGAATGATCTTCGGGTAGTCGGGGTCCGAGAGCGGACTCGTCTGGGCGATTCCCGTCGTCACGAGACCGAGCAGGTAGCGCATGGCCTGGGCGCGCAGCTCGCCCGGCGTCGCGCTCTCCCGGATCGGGAAGGCGAGCAGGTGATCCGAGGCGCGCTCGATGGCCGCCAGCAGGTCGCGCATCGCCGAGCCGTCGACGAGCCGCTGCGCCTGCTCTTCGTCGGTCCGCTTCACGCTCCGCAGCGCGTCACGGAGCGCCTTGCCGGATTGGCCGCTTCCGCCGATCGCCGCTTGCTGTCCCATGCATTGCTCCCTTCGGGCCGGTTCAGGCCTCGTTGACCACGTCGTAGGCCTCGTAGTACTCGGCGAAGCGTGCTCGCTCCTCGTCGAGGTCGAGGCCGGTGTCGGCGAAGTCGTACTTGTGTTGGCCGTGGCGGCCCTTCGGCTTGTTGTCGATGTAGTCCCGCTGGGCCTGTCGGGCCGAGTCGGGATAGTCGATCTCGAAGTGTTCGTAGATGCCGGCGAGCGCGGAGACCGGATCCTTCATCAGGTCGGCATAGCGGAGATCGAAGCACTGACTCTCGGGGAGTCGCCCCGAGCGGCGAAGCGCGGTCATCCCGTCGAGGAGCGCCTTGCACGTCTCGCCGGTGAACCAGCCCTTCATCGCTTCCACGTCGACCTGATCCGACCGGACGAAGGCCGTCGAGTAGAGGGTCGAGACGACGGAGGGGAGAACGCGGAGCGGATCGCGGTGGGTGAAGACGATCCGCGCGTCGGGATAGACCGTCAGGAGCGCGTCGAGCTGGCTCATGTGGCTCGGCGACTTGAGCACCCAGCGCTCGCCCGGACACTTCCACTGGAGGTGCTGGAGCATCTGCTTGTGGAACTCGAATCCGGGAACGCGGTCACACGTCGCATACCACGCCGAGTAGGCGGGGACGACGTGGCGGCCCATCCACTCGTCGGAGATGAAGCTCGCTCCCATGACCTGGATGTCCTCGACGGGGATGTCTCCGCCGAGCTCGTGGACCTGGTCGTACTCGGGCACGATCTCGCACCAGAGTCGGATCTGTCGATCCGCCTGCGCGATGCGCTCGTCGGTCCGGTAGGTCGCCGCCTCGGGAGCGGGGAAGGGGTAGCGGATCTCCCAATGCAGCGGCGCGCGATGGCGCGGGTCGGCGGCGAGGAGCTCGTGGGTGATCGACGTGCCGGTCCGGGGGAGGCCGACGATGAAGACCGGGCGGTCGACCCTCTCCTTCGTGACTTCGGGATGCTGCTTGCGCTCGTCGGTCAGCCGCAGCCGGATCGTGAGGGCGTTCAGGAGATCGCCGCGGATCAGCAGCGCGCCGACGGCGTGGAGCGATCGCTCGTCGTTCAGCGACTCGACGAAGACGCGGAACGGTTCCTCGAATCGCGGGTCGCCGAAATCGTCGAGGCCGGTCGCCGCGCGGGCTTCGGCGAGGAGCGCGTCGGGGTCCAGGCGGATCCAGTCGGGATCGCAGGTCTCGTTCAAGGCCCGTACCCACGCCGGGCGCGGACCGGGTTGCCAGATCGACATCAGGAATCCTCTCTCCGGGTAGGGGAGCGTCTCAAGGCATGTAGGATCCGCCGCTCACGCTGACGAGCTGGCCGGTCAGGTGCTTCGAGCGGTCGGAGGCGAAGAAGAGCGTGACGTCGGCGATGTCCTCGGGGCGACCGATGCGGCGGATCGGCTGGCTCGAGACGTTGAAGTTCGCCTCGCCAGACTCGGCAGCGCTACTCATCTCTTCCGGGGTGCCGAAGAATTCGTAGCCGTACTTGCGCCAGAAGCTGCCTTCCCCGACATGGTCTTCCTGGTGGGGGACGATCCAGCCCGGTGCCACGCAGTTGATGCGGACGCCGAGCGGCCCCCACTCGTACGCGAGCCCCTTGGAGAAGGACATCACGAAGCCCTTCGTGCCGCCGTACATGGCGACCTGGTTCGCGGCCTCCGGGACGAGGGCGGAGTTCGACGTGATGTTGATGATCGAGCCGGTCCCGCGTTCGACCATGCTCCGGCCCGCGACGCGGGTGCAGTGGTGGACGCCCCAGACGTTGAGGTTCACCTCCCACTCGGCGTCCTCGATCGACTTCTCCAGGAAGGGCGTGGGGTGGAATACGCCGCCGGCGTTGTTCACGAGCACGTCGATCGGACCGAAGGCGGCCTCCGCCTTTCCGACCATCTCCTCGACGGCCTGCAGGTTCGTCACGTCGGTCGGGATCACGATCACGTCCCCCGGCAGCGCCTTGGCCGCGTCGGCGACCTCCTGGCCCTTCTTGCCGTCGCGCGTGGCGATGACGACGTTTGCGCCTTCTTCGGCGAAGCCGAGGACGAGGCCGCGTCCGATGCCGCCGCTGCCGCCGGTGATGATCGTGCTCTTGCCGGTGAGTCCCAGGTCCATTGCGCCCCTCCTGCCTGTGGCGGAGCGATCCTAGCCACCCGGGCGCCGGCGCGCCGACGCCTCCCGGCGACCGTGCTTGCGCGAAGGGATTTCTCCTGCTCCCCGCTGCAGGGCCCGAACGGTGTGTCCCTGCTCCCCGGTGCGGGCCCGCAGAGAAGGTCGGGCGCGGGGGCGGCCGGAGCGAAACGGGCTGCCGCGGCGAGGGAAAAGAAGCGGACCGGGAGGTCCCCGCGGTCGCCGTGCGCCGCCTTCGCGAACGTGCAGATGCGCCCGGAATCCCGCGTCCCGGCGGGCCTCGCCGGAGTTGCCGGTCGCTGAATCGCCGATGGCACGCGAGCTGCATTCCAGGGTGACATGGAACACCGCAACTCCCGATTCTTCTCCGTCCTGCTCGCCACGGCCTCGCTCCTGGTCGCTGCGCCCGCGCTGGCGCTCGACTTCCAGGTTCATGGCTACGACCTCGGTGAGCGCATCCAGCTCCAGAGTGGGCGCAACGTCTGGACCGCCGAGTTCGACGTCTCGATCGAGACCGTGGCCGACCACGTCTCTTCGTTCTGCGTCGACCTCGACACGTACATCGGCGTCGGAACCTACTCCGGCGCGAACGTGATGGACGCGCTGACCGCGGCCCACGGTCCTTCGCCGTCGGGGCCGCGCGACTTCGGCTGGGCCGGCCACGTTATGACGCATTTCGGAAACGACCTCGGTCAGTTCGTGGGCGGAGCGATCACGCGCGACCACGCGATCACCGGCGTCCAGGCCGCGATCTGGGAAGGTCTCTACGGCGGCACGGACGACACGATCAACCGAAACAGTCTGTCGGGTGGCGCGCAGTCGGTCTTCGACCGGGTGATGGGCGAGTGGAACGCGATCGCCTGGCGGGATGCGCCGGGCTTCGATGCCCTGGTCGTCGATCTGCCGAACAACCAGGATCAGATCATCGCCGTCACGAATCCGGTTCCGGAGCCCTCTGCGGCGCTGGTCTTCGGTCTCGGCACGGTCGTCGCGGGGAGCTTCGTTCGCCGCCGCAGCTGATCCGGTCCTTCGGGTTCGTTCCAAACGAGAGCGCCGGCGTCCTTCGGGAAGCCGGCGCTTTCTTCTTGGGTGGGCGTCAGGGAGCCGCATCCACCTCCGGAGGCCCTTGCCGCATGTGGCGATCCAGGAATCGCCGGATCGCCGGGAGGAGCTTCGTCCACTGCTCGGGCGTGAGGGAATGGCGGCCGTCGTCGATCCGGTGGATCTCGTGCTCGTGTCCGTAGAGCTCGAGCATCGCGAGGAGCCGCTCTGCGTGGTCCCGGTCGACGCGGCGGTCGCGCTCCCCGAACGCGACCATGACCGGGGTGCGGAGCGCCTCGACGTGATAGGCGGGGGAGATGGCGAGCAGTTGATCGCGCTCGCGTTCGAGGTCGCCCACCATCTGCTCGAATTTCTCGAGTGCGCGTCGGGAATCCGCGGTATCCGACGTCTCTGCGATGAGGGGGACGTCGGTGACGCCGTTGATCGTCACCGCGCAGTCGAACCAATCGGGATGACGAAGCGCGCTCGCCAGGGCGGAGAAGCCGCCGTAGCTGCTGCCCACGATGCACACGCGGCTGCCGTCGATCTCGCCTCGCGCGACGCTCGCGAGGATCGCTGCTTCGAGATCGTCCTCTATTCCACGGGCCCATTCTCGTAGACCTGCTTCCGTGAACGACCGGCCGTAGCCGCTCGAGCCGCGGTAGTTCGCCTGCAGGACGGCGTATCCCCAGCTGGCGAGATACTGGACGTCCGGTCGGTACTCGCGCCGGTCGTGCACGCCGATCGGTCCGCCGTGGGGCATGACGACGAGGGGGAACGGACCGGCGCCGGCGCGTGACGGCAGGGTCAGGAGCGCTTCGATCTCGAGCCCGTCCTTCGAGACGACGGTGAAGGTCTGCATGTCGGCGAGTGCGTGTCGCGCGATGGATGGCCCGGTCCTTCCGATCTCGACGGTCTCGTCGAGCGGCGCGTTCCTGAAGTAGTAGGTGCCCGGATCATTCGCCCCTTTCACGCGAAATACGAATCGGTCGCGATCCGCACTCGACGAAACGATCTGGACCGCCTCCATGCCGGCTTCGAACGACCCGAGCCGCTCGGCGAAGCGTTCTCGCGCCTGCTCGACGTACGCACGGCGGGTCTCAGCACCGTCCGAGTAGGTGAACGAGAGTACGTTTCGGGTGAGCGGGTCGATGTGGACGAACTCGACGTCGAGTCCCTCGCTGCTGAAGATCTCGCGACCGACGGTTCGTGAGACGGGGTCGAACTCGTAGATTCCGATCGTCGCCTGCTGGTCGCGGGCCGCCACGATGAGCTTCGAGCCGTCGCGCGTGAACCCGAAGGGATTCTTGAGATCGCGCGCGTCGGCGGCGAAGTTCGCGATGGCCTGGAAACGATCTTGCGCCGACGGGCGATGGAAGATCGTGTAGCTGTTCTCTTCCGTCCGCAGGGCCGCACGGACCACTTCGTTCGAGTCGACGAGCCATCGCCGGACGGATCCCTGGATTCGTGCCACCCGTCTTCCGATCCACTTCCTTTCGCGTGGGGCGGGGCGCTCGCCGCTGCGATCGATCAGATCTTCGAGAGCGACCCTGTACACGTAGTCGTACAATCGGTCCTCGATTCCCCAGAGCACCTCGCCGTCCGAGAACGGAAGCGCGTCGACGAGCTGCCCGGCGGCTTCGAAGGCCTGCGCTTCGAAGTCGAAGTCCTCCGAGCCCTCCGTCGAGAGACGGATCCGCACCCACCTCGGACTCGGGCTCGAGTCGAAACGAACGAGGAGCGTATTCGGCCCGGTCCAGGTGACCAGGGAGAGCAGAAGCGCGTCGTCGCCGGCCTGGAGGAGGCGGGGGGCTGGCTCTCCGACGCGCTGCGCGAAGAGCCCGGTTCGCTCGCCATCGGTGACGGCCGCCGCCACCCACTCGCCGGTGGGGCTGACCCGCACCTCGTAGACGTCGCCCTTGGGAAAGAAGTAGGAGGGGTAACGCCCTTCGGCGCCTGCTCCGTTGGCGAGCGAGAGTGAGGCGGCGATCGCGGCGAGGAAACGCCTCATTCGTCGGTCACTCCGGCTTCTCCGGCCGAGCGGTCGCGACGGGCACGGACCCGCTCGCGTTCGCTCGTGTAGCGCTCGAGGAAGGCATCCGCCGCGGAGCGCTCGAGGGCGTGGACGAGAGGGAAGTCGTCGAGCAGCGCCGGGTTCTCCTTCTCCAGACGTCGAATCGCCCCGGCCAGATGGTTGAGAACGCGGACCTGGATCGTCCGCCGATACGGGGATGGCGCTTCGATCTCGACGACCAGCTCCCCGGCGTAGTTGAGTGCGCCGGCCCGGACGTCGAGATAGAGCCGCTCGGCGTCGATGAAATCCAGCGGATCGACGGGGTAGGCGATGCCCCATCGATCAGGATCGGACAGGACGAACGTGGACCAACGGTAGAGGCCGGCGGGGACGCGGACGACCTCGAGGGTGGATCCGGCTTCGATCGGGCGGCCTGCGTCGAGTCCTTCGAGCGAGAGCTGGGCGATCGGGAGGGGGCTGTCCACCTGGAGGACGAGGAGGGCCTCGTCAAGGCCGAGAGCGACCGGTCGGGACGGGTCGATCCGCACGAACTCGGGTGTCACGCAGCCGAAGCAGAGTGCAGCAACGAGAATCGAACTGACGGAGGAGCTGTGACTCGGGCGTCCTGACATGATCAAGGAAGGTAGCAGAGGCGCGTGTTAGGCCGCTCCGCGTACCTCGTCGAGCGTCGGCCCCACCCGGTCCGCGATCGGGTTCAGCAGGTCGAGGTCGAAGCCGAAGACCCGCGCCGCGTTCAGGCCGAGCATGTCGCGGATCTCCTGGTCGTCCTCGACCTGCGCGAAGGTCTCGTTGAGCTTCTCCCGCGTGTGGGGCCACGTCCCTTCGAGGTGCGGGTAGTCCGAGCCCCACATCAGCTTGTCGACGCCGATCTCGTAGCGAAGGCCGCAGTCCTTCGGCGACAGCATCGACGAGCCGAAGAAGACCTGCCGCTCGTAGTACTCCGTCGGCGACATCGTGAGCCCCTTGCCGAAGTACTTGAAGAGCGGCGATTCGTAGTGCATCTCGAACTGCTCGAGCTTGTCGAGGATCCAGCGCGACCCCTGCTCCGTCATGATCAGCTTGAGCTTCGGGTAGCGCTCGAAGACCCCTGCCCAGACGAAGGCGGTGAACGCGCGATTCGCGTACCACGAGACCTCGTTCACGAACATCGCCGTCGCCGCGGGACTGTCGCCATAGTCGGGGCTCCAGCCCGAGTGCGTGTGCACCGGCATGTCGAGCTCTTCGCAGGTCGCCCAGAGCTTCTCGTAGCGCGGGTCGTGGTAGTACTGGTTGTCGCCGGTCCCGGCCGGCAGCATCACGCCTCCCCAGAGGCCACTCTCCCTGGCGGCGACGGTGTCCTGGCAGGCGACGTCCACGTCGTCGACGGTGATCATCGCGACGCCCGCGTGTCGACCGGGATTCTCGTTGCACAGGTCGGCGAGCCACCGGTTGTAGGCGCGCTGCCCCTCGAGGTTCTCCATCGGGTCGACCTTCGTCCGGTACTGGAGGAGGCCTCCACCGAAGGGGGCCTGCTGCGGAAAGATCACCTCGCCCGCGATGCCGTCGCTCTCGAGCTGCTCGATCCGCATCTTGGCGTCCCACTCGCCTTCGATCGCGCGGAGCACCGACTGGTCCTTGTTGCGCGCGTCTTCCGCCTCCTGGTCGTAGAAGGTCCCCGTCCGTGCCTCCATCTCGGCGTCGTGGGCGGCCTGCCATTCGTCGTAGCGAGCGCGGTACTTCTCGGGGAGGTATTCGCGGTAGGTGGCGGGCCGGGCGCCGGCGTGGCAATCGCTGCTGATGACCATGACCTTGCCGGAGGAAGGGACGGCTTCTGTCTGGGCGGTGGACATTCGGGACTCCTGGTTGCGCGATCTCCGCGTGAGGCGAAAACGTAGCGCGGCGCCCCTCGCGTGCGGGACTCGTCCGACCCGCGAAGGTCCGAGTGGACCGCGCCGCGCGAAGGATCCGGATCGGCCTCACCGCCTCGACGTCGCCGTCCGAGGCGGAGATCAGGACTCAGGACCGCCTGGCTTCGGGAACCACGACGCGAAACGTGGATCCCTTCGTGCGGGGCACGTACTCGACGCTCCCGCCCATGCGTTCCGCCGTTCTGCGAACGATGTAGAGACCGAGTCCGCTGCCCTGCGAGTGCCGGGGGTGGAGCCGGGTGAACATCCGGAAGAGCTCGTTGGCACGTCCGGGTGGGATCCCGATCCCGTTGTCGGAGACTTCGACGACGAGCTCTCTCGGCGTGGGGCGCTCGACCGAGATGCGCACGAACGGGTCCGCTTCCGCGGGGTCGTAGAACTTCACCGCGTTCGAGATCAGGTTCTCCAGGATCGTCGCAAGCGAATCCTCCGACGCATGGAAGCTCGAGGCGCTGCCGATCTCCTGCTCGATCCGGATGTCGGCGGGAAGGTCGGGGACGAGCGCCCGCTCGACCGCCGTGTCGATCAGGTCGCGTAGGTCGATCTCCTTCACGACCTGATCGGCGGTATCGATCCTGGCGATTCGCGCGATGTCGAGGGTGAGGACGTTCAATCGCGAGAGGATCCGGTTGGCGTGGTCGACGGCCTTTCGCGCGTCTCCCGCGTGATCCGGGCCGGCTTCGAGGAAGTCGCTGGCGCGCGAGAGCAGCGCGCTCGCGGTGACGACGGGCGCGCGGAGATCGTGGGAGGTCCGGTACGCGAACTCCATGAGCTCGTCGTTCTTGCGTTTGAGTGCTCTGCGATTCGCGGTCATCTCCGTCGTGTCGAGCGCGACGCTGACGATGATGGGGTCGGACTCGAAGCTGCTCCGGTAGGCGAGCAGCTCGACTTCGTAGACGGAGCCATCCTTGCGCAGGGCCTCGAAATCCATGAGGGCGCGGTCGATCTCGCCCCCGGTCATCGCCGCCCAGGTCCGGCGGAGCTCTGCTTCGTGGCGCTCGGGAACGAGGTCGAAGACGGTGAGCTTCGTCAGCTCGTCTCGGGAGTACCCGAGGTTCTCCAGTGCGCGCGTGTTCGCGAGTCGGATCTGCGCGGTGGTGGCGTCGAAGATGAGGATCTCGTTGAGGGCGACGTCGATGATCTGGCCGAGTTGGCCGGCCTGGGTGCGCGTTCGCTCGAGCTCGGTGATGTCCGAAGAGATCCCGATCGCGTAGCGGTCGCCGGCTCGACTCGAGTAGCCGACTTTTCGCGTCAGCAGGGTGCGACGGTCACCGTTCGGAAAGTCGATCGTCTCCGTCGTCTCGGTGAACCCGTCGCGGAGGGCGATTCGATCCTGTTCGAGGAAGCGGTCACGCTGCTCCTCGTCGAACTGCTCGACCGTCGTCGTGCCGACGACGTCCTGTCTTTCGTTCTCTGGATAGAGTTCGAGAAAGGCCTGATTGGCGGCCACGATCCGGAAGTCTTCGTCCTTGACGAAGACGAGCGCAGGAACGTGCTCGACGAGGAGCTCGAGCGTCTCTTCGGCGCCGAGCAGGCTCGAGAGGCGGTTCGCAGGGTTTTCGGTCGACGTCTTGTCGCGCACGCGCGCTCCCCGGATCCATCCGAGCCGGCTCGGATGCGGGGAAGCCTAGCATCGCTCCGCGCTGCGTCCTTCGGACGCGCGGTTCAGGGGATCTGCTGGCGCACGAAGAGGGCGGCGCGTTGCATCGCGTGGGTCGCTTCCGGAAACGCGTCGCCGAGTCCGATGTATCCGTGGACCATCTCGGCGGTGACGTCGACGATGATCGAGGCGCCTTCCCGACTCGCGCGCTCGGCGAGGCGCGTCGAGTCGTCGGCGGTCGTGTCGATCCCGCCGACGGACAGGTACATCGGAGGCAGGCCCGCGAGCTTCGCATGGAAGGGCGAGATGCCCGGATCCCTGAGGTCGCCGTTCGGGCCGGCGTAGTCGCGGAAGCGAGCCCGGATCCACTCGGCGGTGACGAAGGGGTCGCGTCCCCGTGGATTCATCGCCGCGTCGCCGGTCTGTTCCGCATCGAGCCAGGGCGTGAGTCCGACCATGCAAGCCGGCAGCGGTCCGCCGGCGTCGCGCAGCGCGCACATCGCGGAGAGCGCGAGGGCGCCGCCGCAGGAGTCGCCGACGAAGGCGATGCGCGCGGGGTCGATGCCCTGCGCGACGAGCGCGCGGAAGGCGGTGACGGTGTCGTCCATGGCGGCGGGGTAGGGCGCTTCGTCCGCCCAGGTCCACTGGAAGCAGACGACCTTGCAGCCGATCTTCTCCGACATGAACTCGCCGTAGGTGAGGTAGTGGTCGATCACCGTCGAGACGTAGGCCCCGCCGTGCACGTGCAGGACGACGCGGTCGGAGTCGGCGTTCGCTTCGGTGTAGATCCATTTCGCTTCGACGCCATCGAGGTCGACCGGCTCGACGATCGTGCCCGGACTCGCGGCGTTCGGATGGATCGCGTGCATCTTCTCGCGGACGATCTCGACCGGGTCGTCGGGGTCGACGTTGCCGCCGGGAATCGCGGCCATCAACGCATCGTGTTCCTTGCTCGCCATGGGGCCTCCTCGAATCGGACGAGAGCGAGTATAAGCAGGTTTCGCGGCTCGCATCGGCTCGATCGCTCGGACCGATCCCTCCGCTCGACCGATTGCCGAACGATCGTTCACCGGGCTAGCGTCGAGTCACGGTCCCGGGGCTCGCGCAGGGGCTGCCGGACCCGACCGTGAACCCGCTCCCGACGCCGTGCGCCGCACCACCGGCTGCGAGCGCGTCGCGAGCCAACGGAGACGAACCCATGGCCGCTGCTCCCGACCTCACGACCGAAAGCCTCTTCGATCGACACAAGCCGATCGACGTCGACACCCACGTGACCGAGCCGCCGGACGTCTGGACCAGCCGCGTCGCGAGCAAGTGGGGCGACAAGATTCCCCACGTCGTCCATCAGGACGGGCGCGACCTGTGGATGATCGGCGATCAGATGCTGGGCGGCCCCGGCTTCACGACCGCCGCGGGCTTCGACGGCTCGTATCCGGAGAGCCGGCTCGGTTTCCACGACATCCCGAAGAGCTCCTGGGACGCGCAGGCCCGCCTCGAGTACATGGACGAGGAGGGGATCTACGCCGCGGTGCTCTACCCGAACGTGGGGGGCTTCGGTTCGGGCGGCTTCCTGAAGCTCGACGACGAGGCGCTCCAGCTCGAGTGCGTGCGCGCCTACAACGACTTCCTCGTCGACTGGTGCAGCGCCGATTCGAGTCGACTGATCCCGGTCGCGGCGATGCCCTTCTGGAACGTGAACGAGATGGTGAAGGAGGTGCACCGCGCCGCCAGCATCGGCCACAAGTCGATCCTCGCGTGCTCCTCTCCCCAGGACTTCGACCAGCCGCGCCTCGCCGACAAGCACTGGGAGCCCTTCTGGTCGGCCGTCCAGGAGACGGGCCTGTCGATCAGCTTCCACATCGGTGCCGGCGACCTCTCGGACCTGATCTCGGATCCCTGCAATCTCGGACCGAAGGCGGCGTTCTCGCGCACCTCTTCGATGGTCTTCATGCAGAACGTGCAGTGCATCGCCGACCTGATCTTCGGCGGCATCTGCCACCGCTTCCCGGATCTCAACTTCGTCTCCGTCGAGAGCGGCGTCGGCTGGATCCCGTCCTACCTCGAGGCGGCGGACTGGCAGTGGTCGAACGGACAGGTGACCCGGGACCACCCCGAGTACGACCTGCTCCCCTCGGAGTACTTCAAGCGCCAGATCTACGGCTGCTTCTGGTTCGAGACCGGCGCGCTGCAGGCGGCGGCGACGGCGATCGGCGACAACCTGATGTGGGAGACGGACTTCCCGCACCCGACGTGCATGCATCCCGGCCCGGCGAACGGTCTGGCCCAGCATCCGCGGGACTACGTGAACGAGACGATGGCGGACATGGATGACGACCAGGTCGCGAAGATCCTCCACTCGAACGCGGCGAGGATCTACGGCGTCGAGTAGCCTGCCTGCATGAGTGCAGGCCGTCCCGAATTCGCGGCGCTCCGCGGTGACGCGCGCTTCGCCGTCTACGTGGACCTCGAGAGCCCCTACGCCTATCTCGCGATCGAGCCGACGCGGGACATGGCGAGGGCGCTCGGGGTCGACGTCGACTGGGGAGAATCGGCGATCGGGATCCCGCTCACGCGCCCTTGATCCTGGGCGTCTCGATCAGCTCGAGCATCGTGCCGTCCGGGTCCCGGAAGAAGACCGCGTTCAGCCCGTCGATCATCGGAAGATCCGGACCCATGTCGAGCCAGCACGGGCCCGAGTGCTCGACGCCCTGCCGGTCGAGCTCCGCGCAGCACTCCGCGGCGTCGGCGACCTGGAAGGCCATGCGGAAGGGACCGAGGTGGTTCGCTTCGACCAGGGGCCGGCCGACGGGCTTCGGCTGGGTCCATTCCAGGAGATCGAGGATGAACGATTCCGGATCCCCGCCCACCGCCAGGAAGTCCGCGCGATAGCGGCATTCGCCCTCGAGCCCGAAGCCCTCTCCGCTGGCCGGCGGCGGCTCCGCGCGCGGCGCGATCGGCTGGACGCCGAGCACGCGCTGGTACCACTCGCTCGAGGCGTCGAGGTCGCTGCAGTTGATGTTGATGTGGGACATGCGAACGGGACCCGGCGTGCGGCGCTCGACGAACTCGACGCAGGTTCCGTCGGGGTCGTCGCAGCAGAAGAAGCGCACGTCGGCGCCTTCGAGGACGGGGGTGGTCACCACGCCGCTTCGCGTGCGCACGCCCGCCTGCGTCATCTTCGCGTGCTGCGCGTCGAGGTCTTCGACGGCCAGGCAGACGCGCATGAATCCGAGATGGTTCGCTTCCGGATGCGGCTTGCCGATCGGCGCCGGTGTCTGCCACTCGAGCAGATCGACGGCGGGTCCGCCCTGTGCGCGGTCGTCGTGGAGGAGGTAGGCGTCCCAGACGACCTGACCCTCGAGGCCGAATCCTTCGCCCGCTTGCGGAGCGGGCCGCGTGTGGGATTGGGGTTCGAGGCCGACCAGATCCCGGTAGAACTCGAGAGAACGCTCGAGGTCGCTGCAGTTGACGTTGATGTGGGTGACTGCCTGGAGGGAGAGGGCCATCGGATCTTCGCTCCTACTGGTTCCGGCCGCGTTCCATGATGCCGGCCCGCCGCTCGCCGATCTTCGCCGAATCGATCTGCTTCGACGACTCGATTCCGACCTCGAGCTCGTAGGCCATCGCGTCGTCGAAGTGCATCGAATAACCGGTGTCGATCATGGTCTTGACCTGCTCCATCACGCCGGGCACGCAGCTGCAGATGTCGCTCGCGAGCGCCTTCGCTTCGGCGAGGAGCGTGTCGGGCTCGCAGACCCGGTTCGCGAGGCCCCACTCGTAGGCGCGCTCCGCGGTCAGCGCGTTGCCCGAGAGGCTGATCTCCTTGGCGCGGTTGATGCCGATGATGCGGGGGAGGCGCTGGGAGAGCCCCCAGCCCGGGACGATCCCGACCCGCGCGTGGGTGTCGAGGAACTTCGCCCCCTTCGCCACGAAGATCATGTCGCAGGCGAGCGCCATCTCGAAGCCCGCCGTGGCGGCCGCGCCGTTCACCGCCGCGATCACCGGCCCCGAGAAGTTCTCGAAGCCCGCGCGCATCGCGTCCTGCCCCGCGACCGAGAGCTCGTAGCCCGTCTGCCCGTCGCTTCCGCCGCCGATCTCCTTGAGGTCCATGCCGGCACAGAACGACCTGCCCGCGCCGGTCAGCACGATCGCGCGGATCGTCGGGTCCGCTTCGAGGGCGGCCAGGGTCTCGCCGAGGGCGATGCGGAGCTCGGCGTTCAGCGCGTTGCGCTGGTCGGGGCGATTGAGGGTCACGACCGCGATCGGAGCTTCGCGGTCGACGAGGAGGACGGGTTCGGACATCGGGGCCTCAGAGATCGTGTGCGTTCACCTGGATGCCTCCGTCGACGCCGAGCACCTGCCCGGTGACGAAGGAGGAACGGTCGGAGCAGAGATACGCGACGGCGTCGGCGATCTCGTCGGGACGGCCGAAGCGGCGCAGCGCGTGGACCGCGGCGGTCTTCTCGCGGATCCCGGGGTTCGCGTCGAGATAGGCGGCCATCCCCGGCGTCTCGATTCCGCCCGGTGCGACCGAGTTCGCCCGGATGCCCTGCTGGGCGTACTCGCCGGCGATGGTCTTGGTGAGCGCGATGACGCCGCCCTTGCTCGCCGCGTAGGCGGCCTGCGTGACCTGGCCCTTGATCCCGGAGAGCGACGAGATGTTCACGATCGATCCGCCGCCGCTCTCGAGCATCGCGGGAATCTCGTACTTGCAGCAGAGCCAGACGCCGGTGAGCGAGACCGACAGGCAGCGATCCCACCGCGCGCGGTCGAGCTCGTGGGTGGGGTGGAAGCCCGCGCCGAGGGCCGCGTTGTTCGAGGCACAGTGGAGCGCGCCGAAGCGTTCGACGGTCTTCGCGACCATCTCCTCGACCGACGCCTCGTCGGAGACGTCCGCGTGGAGGGCGAGCGCGTCGAAGCCCTTCTCGTCGAGGAGCGCGGCGGTCTCCCTGGCGCTCTCCTCGTTCCAGTCGGCGACGGCGACCCGGGCTCCGTCCCGCGCGAGGACCTGGCAGGTCACGCGGCCGATGCCGGAGCCACCACCGGTGACCAGCGCGACCTTGCCCGCGAGCAGGGACATCAGGCGCGATCCTTCCTCGGCGGCGGCCATCCGGGGACCAGGTCGTGGTCCTTCGCGAAGCGCGGCGCGTGGAAGGTCTCTCCGCTGTGTTCGGCGGCCTCCGGGTTCGTGAGCAGCCAGACGAGCGTCTGCGCCGGGACCTCCGGCGGCGCGCCCTGCGAGACGTACAGCTTGTAGATCGGATCGTCCTTGCCGTAGCGGGCGAGCTGGGCCTCGGTCGGGACGTAGCCCGGGTCGATGTTGTAGGCGCGGATGCCCTGGTCGTTGAACTCGACGTGGAGGAAGCCTGCCATCCGATGGAAGGCGCTCTTCGATGCGCCGTAGGCGAAGCCCCAGCCGCCTTCGTTCACCTTGTTCGGCGGGTCGTGCTGGCCGGCGTTGCTCGTCATGTTGACGATCGTGCCGCTCCCGCGTTCGAGCATGTGCGCGAGGACCTTGCGCGTCAGATAGAACTGATTGAAGAAGTTGCCCTGGAACACGAGCTCGAGCTTGTCCTCGGGCAGCTCCATCATGGGATCCATCACGCCGGCGCCCTGATAGATGCCGTTGTTGAAGAGCACGTCGATCTGGCCCCAATCGGCGAGGGTCTGCTCGAGGGCCGCGTCGATCGATTCCCGGTCGAGCAGGTCGAGGCGGAGGGGGAGGGCCCGCTGGCCGCGTTCCTCGACGAGCCGGGCCGTCTCTTCGACGCTCCCGGGCAGCGCGGTCTGCGTTCCGGCCTCCGCGCTCGAGGCGCCGTAGTCGTGGGTCTGGCCGGCATGGAGAGTGCGGGCGGTGACGACGACGTCGAAGCCGGCTTCCGCCAGGGCGAGGCTGCCGGCCTTGCCGATTCCTCGGCTGGCACCGGTCACGAAGGCGACGGGGGACATGGTCGTGTTCTCCTGCTGTCGGGCGCTGCGGTCGTCCCGGATGGACCGCTCAGTCTCGCGAATTCCGTCGCCCGGCGCAGGCGCCTCGCGCGGGTCGGGTTGCCCGGACCGGAGAAGCTCGCGAGACTTTCCCGAACCGACCCGGTGCGTCGTGACGCGACCGATCGAGAGGCGAATCGACCTTGGCACGCGTGCGCTACGCCCGGAGTCCGCGCGACATCGAAGACGCGAAGCAGGCGCTTCGCGAAGCCGACGCGGGTCCCGTCCGTCTGCTCCGCTTCCGCTACGAGACCGATCCGGAGGCGATCGCGGCGGTGGTGCCGAAGCCGCTCGAGGGGGCGCCGGAGAGCGAGGTCGAGATCGTCGTCGTGGCGCGCGGGAGCGCGAGGGCGACGCCCTTCGGCGCGATGATCGCCGTGCGGGTCGACTACGACGGCGTCCGCGGCGTGATGCCGATCTCGATGCCGTGGGACGACGAGGGGGCGGTCCGGGCGGGGCGGGAGCGTTTCGGGGAGCCGCGCAAGCGGGCGGTGATCGAGTTCGAGGCTTCGAACGATCACGTGAGCGCGACGATCGCGCGGAGGGAAGTCCTCTTCCTCCGCATCGGCGGGCGGAGGGGCGCGGCCCTCGCCCGGATCGAGTGGACGGGGACGAGCTTCTCGTTCAAGGCGTTCCCCGCCGCCGATCCCGCGAAGGACTTCGATCACGATCCGCAGCTCGTGCGAAGCGACTGGCGATTCGTCGCGACATCGATCTGTCGGGTCGAAGGCGGCCTCGAGATCTGGGACTCGCCCTTCGACCCGATCGCCGACCTGCCGGTCCGGCGGCTGGTCTCCGGAGCCTACGCAGAGGGGCGTTTCCAGCGCGACGCGCGGGTGCTGCGTCCCGTGCCCGGAGATTGGCTGTTGCCCTTCCTCCATCAACGCGACGATGCGCCTGGCGTCCGGGGCGTCGACGTCTGAAGACCGGGCGGCCGCCGGCGGATCGCGATCGGATCGGTCAGCCGGCCGGCGCCGCGGACGCGATCCACCGCCCGTCGCGGAGGAAGGACTCCGGTGGTCGACCGACCCGCGCGATGTAGGTCGCGAGGGATCGGAAGAAGGCGGCTTGCGCGTCGACGAGCTCCTGGGACGCCGTCGCGGCCTGGAGCTCGCGGATGTTCACGTCGATCAGATTCGACAGGCCGAGGGCGAAGCGGCGCCCTTCGGCGTCGCGGAGCGTGCGCGCGAGGCGCACGTTC
>JAUIMK010000016.1 GCA_030432735.1 bacterium | reverse complement strand
CGCGCGGGTCACGGTCGGCGTCTCCGACGCGGATGTCGGCGGAGGGATCCTGCGCAGCACGGTCTTCGATGCCACCGGCGCCGTCACCATCCAGCCCGGTGCGGTCCTCGCGGTCGAGACGACGGACGGGATCTATTCCGCAGGCGACCAGTGGGACGTCGTCCGCGGCGCGAGCGTGAGCGGTGACTTCGACGTCGAGCAGTCGCTCTTCTTCTTCGTGATCGACGACGCCATCGTCGGCGGGAATACGGTCCGTCTCACCCTCGCGCCGAGTGGTGCGAGCCTCGAGACGGCGGCGACGACGTCGAACGGCCGGGTGATCGGAGATCAGCTCGACGACTTCCTCGGAGCGACCTTCGCGCCGATGTCGCGCGAGGAGGACTATCAGCAGGCGATCACCAGCGTGGGGGCCGCCGACGTGGAAACGCTCCTCTCGAGCGTTTCGCCCGACGATCTCTCCGCCGCGACCTGGATCCAGCTCGCGAACGCGAACCGGACCTGGCGCGGTCTCTCCGACCGGATCGCGCTCCGTCGGGTCGGCGATCTCGGCGGCGTCGGCGGGGCGGGACGCGGGGATGCGTCGAGACGCTCCCGGCGCGCGCGGCCGAGCGTGTCGTCCGCACGAAGCGATGCGCAGGATGAGGCGAGGGGGCCGCGGGACGAGGCCGACTGGCAGGCCTGGCTCGAGGGGGGCGGAATCCTCGGCGAGCTCTCCTCGAACGAGGCGAAGGAGATCGACTACGTGAGCGCCGGTCCGCTCGTCGGTGCCGATCGCGCGCTCGGCGACCGGGCGCGCCTGGGCTTCGCGCTCTCGGGGGGGAGCTACTCGTACGAGACCGGCTCGGGCGACGACGAGGGCGAGGGCGGCGGCGTCGAGGCCACGGTCTACGGCGCCTATCTCGGGGAGCCGGTCGAGGCGATCGTCGGCGCGCGCTTCGGCTGGTCGCGGATCGACACCGAGCGCACGCTGGCCGTCGGATCGATCACGGACGAGGTCGACGGCGAGCTCGAAGGCGAGGTCTACGGCGTGTTCCTCGAGCTCACCCGAGGCTTCGACCTTCCGGGTCCGGTCGAGGTCGCGCCGCTGGCGAACGTCGCCTGGACCGGGGTTCGATGGGATGCCTTCGACGAGCAGGGGACGAGCCCCCTCGCCGTCGAGGTCGACGAGCAGGAGCTCGATTCGGTCCTGACTTCGGTCGGCGTGCGGATCCAGGGCGAGCGCCGCATGGACGAGGACATCTGGTTCCGGCCGCGGCTCCGGGCGCTCTGGAGTCACGAGTGGGGGGACACCGAGCGCGAGGTCTCGGGCGCGTTCGCGAGCGCGCCCGCGGCGGGGCTCGCCGCCTTCCGCGTCGACGGGGCCGAGAGCCCTGCGGACTTCGGGGAGATCGCCGTCGGTTGGGACGTCGGCTTCACCGCGAACGCCAACCTCTTCTTCGACTGGGAGGGGCGCTTCGGCGACGACCTGGTCGAGAACGCGATCAGCGCTGGCGGCCGGATCGTCTGGTAGGGGGAGCCGGTCGGGCGAGTGCCGCGCGGCGGCGTCAGCCGTCGAGTCGTCGCGCCTCGACGATCGTGTAGGTCCGCGCTTCGTGCTCGGCCGCGCGTGTGTAGAGCGCGAGCCGTTCGAGGACGACGCGCGCACCGATCTCGCCGGCGGACCGCGCCCAGGCGAGACCGGCCTTCCGGGCCCCGCTCCCGCCGCGCCTGCGCACACGGCCCAGCGTCACGTGCGGCCGCATCGGGCGCCGCTCCGCGGGAACCTCCGCCGAAGCGCGTGCGCGGTCGCGCGGTCCCTCGAGCAGGTCGGCGAGCGCGGGCGTCACCGGCGCCGCGTCGAAGACCTCTGCCGAGAGCGCGCTCCAGCGTCCCTCCGGCCCCATCGGCACGATGCGTCCGAGCGAGACCTCGCGCGCGGGGATCGCTTCGACGCGCAGCGCCTCGAAGGCACGCCGCGCCCGCGCCTCACCGACGGCGCCGAGAAAGGCGACCGTCGCGTGGAGGTCGTCCCGGTGGAAGGGGCGCACGCCGTCCGGTGCCGGAGGCAAGGCGTCGAACCAGGACGCGGCAGGGACGGGAAGGGCGATGAACCAGTTGGCCACGCGTCGAGTCGGCCGTTCAGGGCGCGGTCACCGGGCCCATCCGGAGCGCGACGTTCGATTCGAATCGATCGTCCCCGAAGATCCCCAGCGCGACCGCGATCCGCTCGGCGAGGTACTTCTCTTCGCGGAGCAGCGAGACGTGTTCGACCAGCCGGGGATCATCGACGACCGCCGCGACGACGCAGGCCTCCTGCCCGCCGCGCAGGAGGGTCACCCGTCGCGCCGTCGCGATTCCGCTCCGGGTCGCCTTGTCGCGCCCCATCGTCGCCCAGATCGCGCCGTCGTCGTCGATCACCCAGAGCCGCAGCGGGCCGCCGCGGGTCTCACCGCAGCCGGGCCGCACGACGACGACCTCCTCGACCTCGGCCAGCGTCGCGAAGGCGGCCAGATAGAGCGCGAGCAGGCTCGCGAGGAGCAGGATTCCCTGCGCGACGAAGCCGCTGCCGCCCTCCGACGGCAGCACGTCGAAGAAGAGGAGCAGGCCGCAGACCAGCGCGAGCACGCCGCCGACCAGATTCCCGCCTTCGGGCGGGAAATAGGGGCCGTCGTGGTGGAGGCGAATCAGGAAGACCGTGAGGCCCAGCAGGAAGAGGGCGAGTCCGATGATCTTGCGGGGCATCCGCGGCGTCTCCGAAGCGGCGATGGCGCCGAGTGTAGGCATCCGCCTCGACGCCGACAACGCGGGCGACACGCTCCTGTGATCCCGGGCGGCCTCAGTCGCCCGGCAGCATCCGCTCGCACCACCACCGGTTGAACTGCCAGATCGACTTCTCCAGGAGCGCGAGCGGGCCGCGTTCGAAGCGGCCGCTCGAGAGCCCCGCCATCACCGCCTCACAGGCATCGATGTCCTGCCCGTGGATCACCCTGAGGAGCTCGTGCGACTGCGCGCGTTCTTCCGCGCCCATGTCCTCCGGCACGCAGTCGTAGATCCGGAGCGTGAAGCGGTCGACGGTCTCGGGCAGCAGCTGGTACCAGGCCATCGTCCTCGGGCCGGGGGCGAAGAGGTGGAAGGGGAAGACCGCGACGGCGACGAGACCGGGCTGCTGGTCGTCCGAGAGGCCCGGAAGGGACTGCCTCGGCAGGACGGCTTCGCCGGTCTCGTTCGTCGGCATCACGAGGACGGAGTAGGGACCTTCGTCGTCGGTCACGTGCGAGCGCTTCGCGGGGAGGATCGGCTCCAGCGTGTCGGCGTGGGTCGCGATGTGATGGTAGGCCTCCATGAAATTGTCGACGAGGACCTTCCAGTTGAAGGGCGAGTCGAAGGTCGCGGTCTCCTCCGCGACGAGCTCGCCCATCCGGTAGCCGGCGAGCCGCTCGCCGAGTGGCGCGAGTCGGGGAGCGAGGGGCTCCGCCCGTCCGTCGAGATTCACGAAGACGAAGCCCTCCCAGATCTCCGAACGGATCTCCGGCAGCGAGCACTTCGCGGGATCGAAGCCCGGGACCGCGTCCATGTGCGGTGCACCGACGAGCCTTCCGTCGAGGCCGTAGGTCCAGAGGTGATAGGGGCACTGGAACGAGCGCGTGTTGCCGCTGCCGTTCACGAGCTCCGCCGCGCGGTGGCGGCAGACGCGGGAGAGGACGCGGATCGCCCCTTCGCGATCGCGCACGACGACGAGGCGGTCTCCGAGCAGGTCGAGGCTCAGGAAGTCCCCGGGCTCGGGGACCTGTTCGATGCGCGCGGCGCAGAGCCATTCGCCTCGGAAGAGGCGCTCGACCTCCCGGTCGTAGATGGACGCGTCGGTGTAGGCGCGCGCCGGGAGCGTCGTCGCTTCGCCCAGGGGAGCGAGCGCGGAGGCGAAGTCGCTGGGGTCGAGGTCCGGCTTCGACATGCCTTGCTCGCGCGAAGCCTAGCTTCGCGGCGCGACTTCGTAGAGCCACGCGTCTCCGCTTCGGATCACTTCGTCCGGGTCGCCGAGCGTCGTGCCCCCCGGCAGGTATTTGTCCGCGATCATCGCGAGCACCGGCGCGACCATCGGCCCTTCCATGATCCGGACCAGCTGCCGCTCGTAGATCGTGTCGTCGACCCGGAGCAGGATCCGGTTGTCCTCTTCGACCTCGTGGGGCCAGTGCTTCCAGATCTTGCCGAGGGTCGTGTTCATGTAGCCGGAGACGATGTAGATCCGGTTCTCGTGCTCGGCGATCCAGGTGATGCGGGAGCGCGGCGGATCGAGGAGCTGGAACTCGACCTCGCCGCGCGTGCGCATTGCGGACCAGTCGGGCTCGGGGCCGGAGTAGATCTCGCCGCGTTCGAAGGCACCGCCCGGGAGGATGCCGATCGGACCGTCGTGCGTCCGCGCATAGGCCAGCACCAGGACGAGCACGAGGGCGAGGAGAGCGACGAGGCCTCCGACGATCGAAAGGACGGTCTTCATGGGGGCCTCTCCGGTGGCGCGGAACGCGGGTTGGGTCGGAAGCGCCCGGGGAGGACGCCGCGTGGAGTCTGCCGGACCGCGACAGCGCGGGGAAGGGGGGCGATGGGACGCCCGGTCGGGTCCTCTCGGCCGCATCGCTCCTGTGCTACCCCCTCCCGCGCCTCCGCCGGAGAAACGGTCGGAGTCGTCTTCTGCGACCCTGCCAGAGCCCCGGAGCGGAGTCGCGAGAGCCCAGCCAACCCCTGACATCGAATGAGAAATCGAGGAGAAGATCCATGGGAGTCCTGAATGATCGCGTCGCACTGGTGACGGGCGCCGGCCGAGGCATCGGCGCGGCCGTCGCGGAGGGCCTGGCCGCCGAAGGCGCCGGGGTCGTCGTCAACGACCTGGGAGTCGACCTCGAGGGAGGCGGGACCGATCCCGGCCCGGCCAAGGAGGTCGCCGATCGGATCGTCGCGAACGGCGGGACCGCGATCCACGACGGGACGAACGTGACGGACTTCGACGGCGTCGAGGCGATGATCCAGCGAACCGTGAAGGAGCTCGGCCGGCTCGACATCCTGATCAACGTCGCGGGCATCGTGCGCGACGGGATGATCTTCAAGATGACCGAGCAGCAGTGGGACTCGGTGATCGACGTCCACCTGAAGGGGACTTTCAACACGACGCGCCACGCTTCGGCCCACTGGCGCGAGAATCGGGGAGGCGAGTTCCGGCTCATCAACTTCATCTCGGGCTCCGGCCTCTTCGGTGCGCCCTCCCAGCCGAACTACGCCGCGGCGAAGGCCGGCATCGTCGGCCTGACCTTCTCCTGCGCGAACGCGCTGCGCGGCTACGGCGTGACGTCGAATCTGATCGCGCCGGTCGCCACCACGCGCATGACCGAAGGCCTCGGCGCACAGGGCTCCTTCAACTACTCGAAGGAGAACAAGCAGCTCTCCCCGGAGAACTGCGTGCCGGCGATCGTCTACATGGCGAGCGAGGCGTCGAGCTGGCTGAACCGCCGGGTCGTCAGCTCCGGCAACGGCAAGATCGGCCTCCACTCGAACTTCGACATGCAGATCGAGCTCGAGGCGTCGTCGGACGACGGCGTCTGGACGAACGAGGAAGCCGCGCAGGCCATGGAAGCGAACTTCAAGGGCGCCGCCGAGCAGATGAATCCCTGGGGCCGGAAGTAGGCCGCCCCTCGGAGGCTCGAGGCCTCGAAGCGGCAGTCGGCCTAGGCCTCGCCATAGCGCGCGCGCAGATCCTTCTTCAGGATCTTGCCCGCCGGGTTCCGCGGAATCTCCCCGATCAGCTCCAGCTGTTCGGGGAGTTTCTGCTTCATGAGCTCGCCTTCGAGCAGGAACGACACCATCTCGTCGAAGGCGAGGGTCTCGCCGGGGACGCACTGCACGACCGCGCAGACGCGCTCGCCGCTCGCCGGGTCGGGCACGCCGATGACGGCGACGTCGGCGATCTTCGGGTGCTGGTAGAGCAGATCCTCGATCTCCTGCGCGCTGATGTTCTCGCCCTTGCGGATGATCACGTCCTTGAGGCGGCCCGTGATCACGACGTAACCCTCGTCGTCGAGGTAGCCGAGGTCGCCGGTCCGGAAGAAGCCCTTGTCGTCGAAGGCGGCCTCGTTCAGGGACTCGTCCACGTAGCCCTTGAAGAGCTGCGGGCCGAAGGCACGGATCTCGCCTTCGACGCCGGGGCCGGCTTCCTCGCCGTCGAGGGTCACCACGCGCATCGTCGCCTCCGGCGGGTTCACGCGCCCCTCGGTGTGGGCGAGCTTTTCCGGCGCGCAGCGCGTCGTGTTCATCGCGATGATCGGGCACTCGGTCAGGCCGTAGCCGGAGACGATGCCGACGCCGCCCATCTCCTTCACGAGGTCGTAGTGGAGCTGCGGCGGCTTCGGGGCGGCGCCGCCCGGGAAGGCGCGGATGCGCGGGAAGAGTGGCGTGCTCGGGTCGCGGCGCTGCGCTTCGAGGTAGGCCTGGTGGAAGACCGTGCCCGCGGTCGCCTGGGTGACGCCGTGGCGCGCGAGGATCGGGATGGTCTCCTGCGGCGCGAAGATCTCGATCATGATCATGCCCGCGCCGGACATCAGTGCGCCGAAGAGCCAGCCGATTCCGCCGATGTGCGCCATCGGGAAGACGAGCGCGATCCGGTCGTCGTCCTTCAGGTCGAGCGCGTTCGCCATGCCGAGGGTCTTGGCATGCAGCGTCGCGTCGGTGTGGCGGGCGCCCTTGGGATCCGACGTCGTGCCCGACGTGTAGAAGATCCAGCGCACCGGCGCGTCCTCGGGTGACGTCTCTCCGGGCGGGGCGGGCAGCGTCGCCGGATCGCCGTCCGGCAGCCCTTCGGAGAGGTCGAGGGCCAGGAGGGCCGGCTGGTCCGACTGGAGCGCTTCGGCCAGGGCGCGATAGTCGACGCCGCGGAACTCGCCCGGGTGGATGAGCATCCGGGCACCGGTCTGCTTCGTCACGAAGGAGAGCTCGCGCTCGCGATAGATCGGGAGGCACGGGTTCTGGACGACCGAGAGGCGGGCGAGGGCGCAGACGACCAGGACCGTGTCGATCCGACTCGGCAGGACCCAGGAGGCGGCGTCCCCCGGGCCGAGTCCACGGGCGTGGAGACCGGCGGCGATCCGCTCGGACTGATCGCGGAGCTCCGCGAAGGTCACCTCGCGGTCGGTCTCGTCGACCATGACGAGCGCGTTCGGCGTGGCCTCCGCGCGCTTCTCGACGAGAGACCACAGAGTCGGGGCTACGAGCATCGAATCGTCCTCGAGGCGGGGCGCTTAGCGGCCGAGGTCGGTGATCACGGCGCGGCCGACGTACTTGCCCGCCTCGAGCTCGTCGAAGACGTCCGACAGCTCGGAGAGCGGACCCGTCCGCCCGACGTGGCTCTTGACCTTGCCCGCGCCGGCGAGGGCGACGAGCTCGCGCATGTCCTGCACGTTGCCGACCGCGGAGTAGATCAGCGTCGGGTCCTTGAAGAAGAACTGGAACGGGTTCAGCTCGAGGTTGCCTTCCGCGGTCGCCGGAAGCCCGACCGCCACGAAGAGACCGCTGCGGCGGAGGAGCTGGATCCCGAGGTCGAAGCCCGCGAGCTTCGCGGTGAAGGCGATGCTCGCGTGCACGCCGCCGTCGGCGAACTCGCTCGCCGCGAGCGCCGGGGCGTCTTCGGGCGAGACCGCGTAGTCGGCACCGAGGGACTCGACGAACTTCAAGCGTTCCTCGCCGACGTCGACGCCGACGACGATGTAGCCGAAGGCCTTCGCGATCTGGACGGCGTAGTGGCCGAGGCCGCCGGCGGCGCCGACGATGGCGACGGGGCTGCCCGGCTGGACGCCGTGCTTGAAGAGCTTCTTGATCGCGCCGTAGGCGGTGAGGCCACCGCAGGCGAGCGGTGCCTCCTCGTCGCCCACGTTGTCGGGGAGCTTGACCAGGCCCTTCGCGAAGGTGCAGAACTCCTCGGCGAAGGTCCCCATCACGCCCTGGGTCTGCGCGCAGTGTCGGGGCTCGCCGCTCATGCAGAACTCGCAGGCGCCGCACCAGTAGCCGCCGCCGCTGCCGCCGAGACCGAGGATCACCCGGTCCCCGACCTGGATCGACGGGTCGGCGTTCTCGCCGAGGGCGGTCACGACGCCGATCGCCTCGTGGCCGACGGGACTCGTATCGGGCAGCCCCGCCCAGTCGCCGCGGACGATGTGGAGATCCGAATGGCAGACGCCCGCCGAGGAGATCCGGATCCGGGCCTGCTCCGGTCCGGGTTCGGGGATCGGCAGGTCCTGGATCTCGAGGTTTCCAGCGTTCAGGAGGGCGGCTTTCATCGTGGGCTCCGTGGCGGCGAGGAACGGGCGTCCGTCCGATCACCGTCGGACGGGACTCCCGAGTATCGCAGCCCGGCGGTGGCCCGCCATGCTGGCTCGCGGTGGGCGCGCGGGTCGGCGCCCTCGATCAGGGCTGGCCGAGATCGACGATCCGGAGCTCGCGGATCTCCGCCCGTCCGCCCGCGCCGGACCGGCGCGTCGTGAGCTTCACCAGGTCCGCGACGCCGTGGCTGTCCGAGCCGCGCAGGTCGCGCAGCCCGATCCGCTGTCCGGTCGCATCGACCAGCTGGCTCGTCGACGTCACGAGGTAGGTCTCACCGCCCACGGTGAGCGTGCCTGCGCCGACGTCGATGTCGTCGATCACGTACCCGATCATGCTGAGCGTCTCTCCGCCGGGCTTCACGCGCGGGTTCGCGAGGGCGGGGCCGGCGAGGAGCAGGCTGGATGCGACGAGGATGGAGAGGAAAGGGAATCCGATCCGGTTTCGGAGGTGCATGGGTTCGTCCTGTTTCGAGAGGGAGAGGAAGACGAGGCGCCGCTTCACGGCGTCTCGCGCCAATAGAGCACGCCGTGCTCCGAGTCGGAGGCGCCGGATTCGATGTTCACGATCTCACCGTCCTGCTTGCTGATGATCAGGCGGTTGCCTCCCTCGCCCGGCGCGATCGAGAGGCGGGCGTCGGTCGGCATGCCCTTGCCGAGGTCCATCGTCCGGGAGATCCCCGCGATCGGGCTCGTCGGACTCGGCGGGCCGAAGAAGCCCTGGCCGCATTTAGCGAGGAACCCGTAGAGCGTGGAGATGCCCGCGGGCTCGCAGGCGTTCGAGAGGTCCGGCTTGAAGGTCGACGTGAAGAAGAAGCTGTTGAAGACCTCGCTGTTGGTCACGAACTTCTCGCCGTCCGCGACCTCGAAGAAGAAGCCGAGCGGTGCGACCGCCGGACAGCTGGCCTCGGCCGCCGTGACGTCGGTCAGGTCGCCGGTCGTCGCGGCGCGGCCGTCGATCGTGGCCACCAGGCCCGCGTCCCAGACGTCGCGATCCTTCACCACGTAGAATCGGTTCGGGACGTCGCAGCCGCGCAGGCCGCTCGAGCAGTTGAGGTCGTTGCGCTCCCCCGAGCCGAAGCCGAGGTGCAGGATCCCGTTCACGAGGGTCGCGCTCGGAGAGAAGTAGAAGCTCCGGGCATGCGCCGTGCCGCTCGTGCTCGGGTCGTGGTCGAAGAACTTCCGGAACGACCAGGCGGGCTGATAGAGCTCGGCGTCCGTCGGATCGGCGATCCCGGGCTCGCGGATCACCCACTTCCACACGTTGCCGCCGACGTCGCCCACGTAGATCACGTCCGCGAAGCCGTCCCCGTCGTAGTCGAGGACCGCCGGACTCGACGGGATCGCATAGAGCATGTCGGCGATGTCGCCGACCGCGGCGCCGAACTTTCGGGCGGCGACCGGGCGCCCCGTCTCGACGTCGATCATCACGAGGCCCCGTCCCGCGAGGCTCGTCGCGTCATAGCGGGCGGTGTCGTTCACGTCGCTCGTCGGGTCGTAGCCCATGCCGGCGATCGCCACCCAGCGTTCCTCGACGTCCCCGTTCGACCGCTCGAGGCGGATCCGCGTGATCACCGGCTGGGACCACGTCTGTCCGACGTAGTCGCGCCAGGTCGTGTCGCTCTCCAGCGGGAACTCCCACGCGTAGGCCGGGTAGCCCGGGGCCGCCGGGTCCGTCACGTCGAGGGCGAGGTACTGCGCGCCTCCCTCGCGCATGCCCGTCACGAGGAGCGTCTTCCACTCGGTCCAGAGCTTCGCATCGTCCGGGTCGCCGTTGCTGTCGATCCACACGTCCGCGACGGCGGGCGATCCGTCCACGTTCAGTGGATGCAGCGTCGCGTCGTCCTTCGCGAGATCCATCACGGTCGACCGCGCCGACCAGGGCATGAAGGCGAAGACCTCGACGCCGGTGCCTTCGTCGTAGCGGCCGAGGCCGGCGTCCCACTCGCCCGCATTGAAGCCGTGGAGGAATCCGTCGTTCGCCCCGGCGACGATCACGCGGTCGCGAGTGGCGTGGTCCGCATGCGAGGCGAACTGCTGGTACGAGGGCTCGGGGAGGAAGCTGCGCGGCGGTCCGACGACGACGGGATTCGAGTGGAAGACGTCCCCGAGCCGGTCGGGCACAGTCGCGCCGTTCTCGACCCGCGTGCGGTCGACGCAGCCGAAGAAGTCTTCGCCGCCCCCGCTCGCCATGCCGGTCCCCCACTCGCAGCCCGCGACGAACGCGACGATCGCCTCGTCGAGGTCCGCAGCGGAGGTCACGCTCGCGGCGGGTGGGTAGTCCGAGACGGCACCGAGGGCGCCGCCCAGGTCCGACGCGCTCACCGCGTGGTCGAAGTCGACGACGTTCTGCCCCGAGAATCCGGGCAGCGAGACCTTGAGGTTCCGCCCGTTCGCCCCCGGCATCTGCTTCGAAGCGTTCCAGTAGGGCGGCGCTTCCGATTCGTCCTTGAAGGTGCCGCTCGCGCAGAAGGCGGGATCCGCGAGGTCTTCGAGGGCGCAGTCGCCGTCGCGGTCGAGGATCTCTCCCGCCGCCGTGATCCGGTAGCTGCGCAGGAGGCCCGGCCAGAAGGGCCTCGTGCTCGTCGGCTGGAAGAGCGTCGTGTAGAGGTTGCCTCCGTCCGAGGTCCGCGCCGCCGGCACCGTCGCCGCGGAGAAGCCCTGGGACTTCGAGATGATGTCCTGGACCGAGCTGACCAGCGCCTCCGTCAGGAGCTCCGCCTGGTTGCCGTTGAAGTAGAGACCGTTGCCGTTCGCGGCGGTCTTCTCGAGCAGGGAGTTCACGGGGCCCGAGGTCGTGAAGCCGACGGTGTAGACGTCGACCACGTTCGTCTCGTCCGGATGATCCGGGCGGCAGTCCGTCTCCTGCATCAGCAGCGCGATGTCGTCGAGGTAGCCCGTGCCCGTCGCGAAGGACCAGGGCGGCGAGCCCTCTTCCGGGTTCGGGAGGGGGCCGATGTCGGGGTCGCCGGCGGCGTCCGGGGCATAGTCGCCGACGAGAGCGTCGAAGTCGGCGAAGCCTCGCGTCTGGTTTCCGCTCGTCGAGAAGTCGTCGGCGGTGGGTTCGCCGTCGGTGATCATGATGACGAAGTTCTTCTGGCAGGCCTCGGTGACGGGATCCGCGGGACGGTCGCCGGTGCTCGCCGTGTAGTCGCCGTTCCAGGTGTTGTAGACGTAGGCGGGGAAGGTCGTGCTGCCGTCCTGCCCGTGCGGGAGGTCGGCTACGTCCCGCGGCATGAAGTAGGTCCACAGCTTGAAGAGGGTCTCGGCCAGCGGCGTCGAGGTCTGCGCGTCGAGGCTCGTGATCGCGTTCTCGAGATCGCTCTTGTTGGCGCTGTAGGCGTCGACCGGGGCGTTCACGAAGCCGCCGTGGGACGCGGCGTGGAACTGGGCGATGCCGAATCGAACCCGGTCCTCGTAGACGCCGCAGTCGCCGAGGTAGGCGGGACAGTCGCTGTTCGTCTGATAGATCACGTCCCGGGCGATGTCTCGGGCCGCGGTGATCCGGGCGATCTGGTACTTGGCGAAGGGGGCGCCGTCGATGTAGCTCGTGCCGTTCGCGGGATCGTCGATGTCGGCGAGGATCTCGGGGGCGGTGTGCGCTTCGCCGGCCGGACCCCAGGTCGTGACGGCGTCGCCGGCGTCGATGCTGAAGAGGAACTCGGTGTATTCCGGGTAGTACCAGGTGTAGTTCCCGTAGCTCTGGTTCTCGCCGTCGTTGTAGAGCTTGCGCGTCTGGCCGCAGAACTCGCGCTCGACGAAGCCGGAATCCGGGTGGTCGTGGGGATCCGGCGTGGGCTGCCAGTCGGCGAGGCCCGACCAGGTCATGAAGACGCACTGGTTCGGCCAGCAGAACTGGAGCAGCCAGTCGCCGTTGTCGTCGGTGACCCAGGAATAGCCGCCGCCGCCGGCCGGGAGCACGTCGCAGGTCGGGGTGAAGCTCGCCGCGTCGAAGGCGGGGTGTTCCATCACGGCGTTCATCGATCCCGAGTTGTCGACCATCAGGACGACGTTGGGCGCGATCTGCGAGGAGAAGATGTCCTCGTCGCCGGCGGTGCTCGGGGAGGCGATGCCGAGCAGGAACACGACGGCGAGGGACGCGCGGGTGAGCAGGCGTCGCGGGGTGCAGTTCGCGGGGCGGTGCATGGAGGGACCTCCGTCGCCGGGGGCGTTCCCGGCCGGGGTCCTGAAGAGCAAGGCCCGTGCCATGCGCAACGAGCGCTCCAAGGCGCCGTTCCGCGACGCGATCCCGTGCGGCCGCGTCCGTCGCGCGACGAAGCGTGCGCCGCAGGTTTCTGCGCGCTGCGAAAGGGTCTGCGGCGCGCCACGCGTGACCTGCCTGTGGCCTACGCGCGCCTGCGGGTGGCGTCAGGGGATCACGCGCCGGGCAGCGTCGGCTTGAGACCGAAGCGCGCCGCGACGTCGTCGGGTGCGAGACCGTGGCGGGCCAGCACGCCGGGCAGCGCGTCGGTGAGGGCACCCACGAGGTCTTCGAGGTCTTCCCGGGTGTGATGGCGGGTGACGGTGAAGCGGATGCCCGTGCGGTCCGGGGGGACGGCGGGGAAGAGCGCACATCCCGTCATGAAGCCGCGCCGGACGAGCTCCTCGGCCATCTCGATGGCAGCGTCCTGGGGACCCACGCCGACGAATCGGATCGGCGCGATCTCGTCGCCGCACAACAAGGGGAGCCCCGCATCCCGGGCGAGGGCGTTGACCGTCTCGATCCGGGTCCGCAGCTCCGCCTGCAGACGCGGCAGGTCCTCGGACCCGTGGACTCGCGCGGAGGCGAGGGCGGCGCCGAGCATCGGCGGCTGCATCGGTCCGCCGAAGTTGGTGGGACCCGAGACGTGCCGGACACGCCGCTTCATCTCGTCGTTCGGAAGACAGAGCGCACCGCCGCCGGCCGCGAAGGACTTGTTGAGCGACAGGGCGACCACGACGCGATCGTGGCGGCCGAGGCGTTCGAGCGCGAGCCCCCGCCCGTGCCGTCCCGCCCAGCTCGTTCCGTGCGCATCGTCGACGTAGAGATGCAGGGCGGGATACGCCGCGAGCAGGCACTCGAGCGCATCGAAGGGCGCGGCGTCGCCGTACATGCTGAAGAGTCCGTCGAGGGCGAGCCAGACGCGGCGGTGGCTCGACGAGAGTTCGCGCGTGCGGGCCTCCAGATGATCCATCGCGCCGTGGGGAACGGTCTCGACATGGACGCCGGTCGCAACCAGGGTAGGCATCACGCTCTGCACCGACATGTGGACCTGCTGGTCGAGCAGGAGCGCGTCCCGCTCGTCGAGCAGCGAGGGCAGCGCCGCGGCGGTCGCGAGGGACGTCGTCGGCAGGACGAGCGTGGGCCTGCCCGTATTCGCCTCGAGCGCTTCTTCGAGCTCCGCGTAGGGCGGGGCCGAAACGAAGGCTCGGGACATCGAGAACTGCGTCCCGAAGCGCCGCGTCGCGTCGATCGCGCCTTCGATCAGACGCTCGTCGAGCTCGAGCCCGAGGTAGCTGCAGGAGGAGAAGTTGCGCAGGGTCCGCCCGTCGATCCGGAGCGTCCGCCCGTCCAGGCGTTCGTCTTCCGCGTCGAGCAGGCCGAGTCGGCGCTCACGGGCGAGCGCCCCCACGCGATCACAGGCGTCGAGGATGTCGGAGAACTTGGGCATGACGGAGCCGCGTGGCGCGCCCGGGCACGGGGCGAGCGCGATGCAGATCCCTCTCGTCGACCGCGGCGGCGGTCCCCGCTGTGACGCCGGACACGGCTTGCGGAAGGCGCGTCGACGATGCCGTCTCGTTGCGCTGCGTCTGCTAGTTGGGCTCGTCGTTCGGAGAAGGCAGGTTCAGGTGCGCCACGAGGCGTTCGAGTCGCGCTTCCATGTCCTGCCAGTCGGCGGCGTTCTCCTCGAGCAGCCGGCGCAGCTGTGCGTTCAGCGCGCGCGCCTGGCCGAACTCGAGGGCGAAGGCGATCCAGGCTTCGAGGGGCGCCAGACGATCGAGGTCGTCTCCCTCGAGGACCGCCCAGAGCGCGAGCTGCCCGATCTCCCGGTCGCCGACCGTGAGCGAGGCGGTGCGGTCCGGGGATCCCGCGCGGCGGCCGCCGCGTGCGTGCGCCTCGCCTTCGCCGGATGAGGATTCGAGTCCGCCTTCGGAGGAACGGACCGAGATCGAGACGCCCGCGACCTCGTCCCGCTCGATCAGGAGCGCGACCAGACCTTCGAGCAGCGACTCGGTCTTCGAGCCGGCCTTGCCGAGGAGCAGGTCCGCCAGACCCTGGAGCGTCGACTTGTCGCGCTGCTCGCGGTCGAGCTCGGCGGCGACGAGATGGAGACTCCGCCGTTCGGTGAGCAGCGCCTCGTTCGCGAATCCGATCTCTTCGATCTCGTCGAGGGCCGAGCGGGCACGCGAGGTGGCGCCCACCCCCCGGACGCTCCGCACCGGGCGCTTTCGCCAGCGGTCGCGCATGCGCAGGCGGGGGGGCGGCGTGATCAGGAACTCCGCCTCGCGCCCGTCCTGCTCGATCTCGACGAGCGCGTCCGCCTGACCGGTGAGGCGCGGCATCGCGCGGAGCGTGCCCGTCAGGCCGGAGAGGAACTCGGGGCAGGGCTCGTGCTCCGGATGGATCTTCACGATCTCGCGCAGGCGGCCGTCGGGGAGGGTCTCGCAGACGCCGTGGGTTCCGTGGAAGACCCAGGGGCCCCACCAGCGGGGCGCGAGGTGGAAGAGGGGGCGGCAGTCGGTGAGACGGGGAAGGAGGCGACGGATGGCGGTCGGGACCGACTCCACGACGGCCTGCGAGGCGAGGTCACGGATCACGTCGTCGCCTAACAGCCGCGTGGCGCGCGCGGCGAAGGGAACGAAGGAGCTCCAGGGGACCCTTCCGCGCGGATCCTCGAAGCGCTCGATGGCGGCGCCCGTACCCTCCACGAGCGCGTGGACGTCGTGGCCGCGGGATCGCACCTCCGCGACGATCGGAGCGCTGCAGACACCGGCCACCTGCGCCGTCGAGAACTCGGGGGCGCGGCCGAAGGGGGCGGGGGTCGAACTCAAGACGGATTCCTCCGATTCCCCCCTTGATCCGGGAGTCTAGACCGGGAGCTGCCGGTCGGCAGCGGGAGCGCCTTCGAAAGGACGTGGTCCCTGCTCCTGCTGAAGCGATCCCCCCTCGGTCGGTTCGGGAGCGGATCGTCCGTCTCGATTTTCGCGGTGCCTGCCCGGTCCGGAAGGTGCCTCGTCGGTGGGACGAGGCGCGTCGGGTGGGGCGGCGCCGAAGGCCGGCGCGGGGAGCCCGTCCGTGCCGACCGGGACTCACCGCCGAGCGCGCGGGGCTTCGCGTCGCGGGGGAGCGCGCGATACGATCGGCCTTCCTCAATCCGCCCCACCCGACACCTCCGGAGCCCCGAATGAGCGACCGACAGGAAGAAGAACGACGCGCGAACGCCGAGGCCTGGGAGGAGACCCTGAAGGACCTCGAACGGCGGCGCGTGGCGGCGCGGGCGATGGGGGGCGAGGAGCGGCTCGCGAAACACCACGGACAGGGGAAGCTCGACGCACGGGCGCGCATCGACCACCTGCTCGATGCCGGCTCGTTCCGGGAGATGGGCACGCTCGCGGGCGACGGTGATCGGCGCCGGACAGGTCGAGGGGCGCCCGGTCATCGTCGCGGCGGAGGACTTCACGGTGAAGGCCGGGACGATCGGGCGCGCTTCGAACTCGAAGCGCTACCGGGTCGCGGAGCTCGCGCTGCAGGACCGTGTCCCGCTCGTCATGATGCTCGACGGCGCGGGCCACCGACCCGAGCCCGGCGGCCACGCGAAGGCCCCCGTCGATCTGCTCGCCCAGTTCGCGTGCTCCGGCCGCGTCCCCCTCGTCACCGCGGTCCTCGGCTCGTCGGCGGGCCACGGCGCCCTCGTCGCGCCGGTCTCCGACTTCGCCGTGATGAGCAGGCACGCGGCCGTCTTCACGGCGGGGCCGCCGGTCGTGCGTGAATCCCTCGGTGAGACCGTGACCAAGGAAGAGCTCGGCGGCCACACGGTTGCCCTCGCGAGCGGCTTGATCCACAACGTCGGCAAGGACGACGCCGAGGCGCTCGACCTCGTGCGTCGGTATCTCCGCTACGTCCCGTCGTCCGCCTGGTCCTATCCTCCCGACCTGGAGACCGGCGACACCGGACGCCGCCTCGTCCCCGAGGCCCTCGAGATCGTGCCGCGCAACGGACGCAAGCTCTACGACGTCCGTCGGCTGATCGACGTGGTCTTCGACCGGGACTCCTTCTTCGAGGTCCAGCCGAAGTTCGGGAAGACCGTCGTGTGCGGCCTCGCCCATCTCGGAGGCCATCCGGTGGCGATCGTGGCGAACCAGCCGAAGGTGATGGCAGGCTCCGTCGACGTCGACGGCGCCGACAAGGCAGCGCATTTCGTGAACGTCGCGGACTCCTTCCACCTGCCGCTCCTGATGCTCGCGGACAATCCCGGCGTGATGCCGGGAACGGCGTCCGAGAGACGGGGCATCCTCCGCGCCGGCGCTCGCATGTTCGCCGCGCAGTCGAACCACCGCGGACCGAAGCTCCAGGTGACGCTCCGGAAGGCCTACGGCTTCGGGTCGATGGTGATGGGCATGATGGGCTTCGACGGGCAGTCGGCGGTGTTCGGCTATCCCGGCGTGACCCTCGGTGCGATGGGCGCCGGGGCGCTCAGCGCATCGCGCAAATCCGACGAGGACGAGGCGGCGATGCTGCGGGAGATCGAGCTGCAGGCTTCCTACTCGTCGGCGAGCTCGCTCGGTTTCGACGAGATGATCGATCCGCGGGAGACGCGGAACGTGCTGCTCGACGGCCTGGAACGCGCGCTGTCCTCGCGACAGGCGACGCCGGAGCCCGTGGCGCGTATCGGCATCATGCCCTGAACGGACCCGTATGGACCGAGAGGCGCGAGCGCCGGGAGGTCCCGATCCATCCCTCCCGCAGTCGTCGACGCATCGGACGAGAGCGCGATGCGAACTTCAGCCCAACGGTGATGACGAGGTGAACGATGTCGGCTGCTCCCGACCTCTACTACGACCCCTACGACTTCGAGATCGATACCGACCCGTATCCGGTCTGGCGGCGCCTCCAGGACGAAGCGCCGCTCTACTACAACGAGAAGTACGACTTCTACGCGCTGTCGCGCTTCGCCGACGTGGAAGAGGCGCTCAAGGACTGGCAGCGCCTGAGCTCGGCGCGGGGCTCGGTCCTCGAGATCATCCGGAACGGCGTCGAGATCCCGCCGGGCTCGATCCTCTTCGAGGATCCACCGAGCCACGACCTCCACCGAAGTCTGCTCGCGAAGCTCTTCACGCCGCGCCAGATCAACGCGCTCGAGCCGAAGATCCGCGCGTTCTGTGAAGAGAGTCTCGACCCGCTCGTCGGGAGCGGCGGCTTCGACTTCATCGCCGATCTCGGGGCGCAGATGCCGATGAAGACGATCGGGATGTTGCTCGGCGTGCCGGAGGAGGACCAGGAGGAGATCCGGGACCGGATCGACCAGGGGCTGCGGCTGGCGGACGGAGAGATGCCGGACCAGCGCCGAAAGGGCGGGGCGCTCAGCTTCGCGGGCTTCGAGAAGTACATCGACTACCGGATGGAGAACCCGTCCGACGACCTGATGACCGAGCTGATCCAGGCCGAGTTCGTCGACATGAACGGGAAGAAGCGCCGCCTCGAGCGGGCCGAGATCGTAGGCTTCGTCGGTCTGCTCGCCGGGGCCGGGAACGAGACGACGACCCGGCTCATCGGATGGGCGGGCAAGGTCCTGGCGGAGAATCCGGACCAGCGGGCGCGGCTCGCCGCGGACCCGAGCCTGATCCCGAACGCGATCGAGGAACTGCTCCGCTTCGAGGCACCGTCGCCGATCCAGGCCCGCTACGTCGTCGAGGACGTCGAGTACCACGGTCAGACGGTGCCGGAGGGGAGCATCCTCACGCTGCTGAATGGCGCCGCGAACCGCGATCCCCGCCGCTTCGAGGATCCGGACCGGTTCGACATCGATCGCAAGATCGATCACCACCTGTCCTTCGGCTACGGCATCCACTTCTGTCTCGGCGCGTCGCTCGCGCGTCTCGAGGGGCGGGTGGCGCTCGAGGAGGTGCTGAAGCGTTGGCCCGAGTGGGAGGTCGACTGGGACCAGGCGGTCCAGGCGCACACCTCTTCCGTGCGCGGTTGGGAGAAGCTTCCGGTGCGCGTTCGCTAGCCTGCCGTCGATGTCCGGAGCGATGGGTGGCCGATCGGAACGCGGGGCCTCGGGGGAGTGACGGATCCGCCCTGCTCCGCATTGGCACGAACGAGCTCTTCAACGAACCGGAGGAAGCCGTGGAAGACCTGATGGAGACCCTGGACGTCAACCAGTACCTGCCGACGGCCCTCGAGTGGGCGACGAACGTGCTGCTCGCGATCGTGATCCTGATCATCGGCTATTGGATCGCCGGAAGGCTGGATCGCCTGATCGTCCGCATGGGCGAACGTCACGCCCAGCTCGACAGTACGCTCTTCACGTTCCTCGGCAGCATCGCGCGATACGTCGTGCTCGCCTTCACCTTCATCGCGGTCCTCAACCGCTTCGGCGTGCAGACCGCGTCGATCGTCGCACTCCTCGGTGCGGCCGGTCTCGCGATCGGTCTCGCGTTGCAGGGAGCGATGACGAATCTGGCGGCGGGCGTGATGTTGATGATCTTCCGACCCTACAAGGTCGGAGATTTCGTCGAGGTCGCGGGCCTCTTCGGTCTGGTGGACGGAATCGATCTCTTCACGACGAACCTCAAGACCTTCGACAATCAGCACGTCATCGTTCCCAACGGGAACATCTGGGGCGAGCGGATCGTGAACCACAGCCACCATCCGGTGCGCGGCGTCGACATGCACTTCGGCATCTCGTACGACTCGGACATCGACCTCGCGCGGCGAACGATCGACGACGTCCTCTCGGCTCACCCGCACGTGCTCGCGGACCCCGCGCCTTTCATCGAGATCGAGACGCTGAACAACAGCTCCGTCGACTTCCTGGTCCGTCCCTTCTGCGACGGGGGGCACTACTTCGACGTGCTCTACTCGGTGCCGGAGCAGATCAAGAAGGCCCTCGACGGGGCCGGTGTGGAGATTCCCTTCCCGCACCGAAAGGTGATCGTCTTCAACGGGGACGAGCCGGGGCGACCGATCGGCGCGTCCTAGGGGCCGCCCCGCGGCGCGCTGAGCGCGGTCGCGAGAGCGAGGGGACGTGCAGAGGCGATTGCGCCGGGAATGCGATTGACTCGCGATCGGCTTCGCTCTCATAATGCATGCATGATGCGCCGTCTCGCCGTCCCGAGGGTCTTCACGCTCCTGCTCGGCCTGCTCGCCGCGGTGACCGCGGCCGCCCAGGAGACCTACCAGCTCTTCGAGAGCGGTCCCGTCCGACCGATGGCGCTGTCCCCGAACGGAGAGAAGCTCTTCGTCGTGAACACGCCCGACGGCCACCTCGATCTCTTCGACGTGGATCCCCAGGGCAATCTCACGCCGGCGGGGAGCGTCGGTGTCGGTCTCGAGCCCGTCGCCGTAGCGGCTCGCCACGACGGCGAAGTCTGGGTCGTGAACCACCTCTCGGATAGCGTGAGCATCGTCGACGTGACGGGTACGCCCCGCGTCGTGCGAACGCTTCTCGTCGGGGACGAGCCGAGAGACATCGTCTTCGCGGGTCCGGGCGACGACCGCGCTTTCGTTTCGGCGGCCCACCGCGGCCAGAACGCGCCGGTCGTCGATGGCGACTACGACCAGCCGGGGCTCGGTCGCGCCGACGTGTACGTCTTCGAGGCCGGGAACCTCGGCGACTCCCTGGAAGGCGACCGGCTGGCCGTCGTGACGGTCCTCGGTGACCGGCCTCGAGCGCTCGCGCGGAACGCTGCCGGCGATCGCGTCTACGTCGCGGCGTTCCGGTCGGGCAACCGCACGACGGTGATCCACGAAGCCGCGGTCTGCAATACCACGGCGGGCAACCGGGCCAGCGAGACCGTCCAGGGCAGCTGCACGGTGGGTGGCGGTGCCAGCGCGGCGACGGCGCCCGGCGGCCTGCCGACGCCGCTCAAGGATCACGCCGGCGTCGGCGCCCCCGAGACCGGCCTGATCGTCAAGAAGAACCGCGACGGAGGGTCGCCCACGGCCTGGCAGGACGAGCTCGGTCGGGACTGGGCCGCCCTCGTGAAGTTCGACCTGCCCGACCAGGACGTGTTCACGATCGATGCGAACGCCGCGATCCCGGCCGAGATCGGTACGCCCTATTCGGGCGTCGGTACGACGATCTTCAACATGGCCGTGCATCCGTCCTCTGGAAGGGTCTTCGTCACGAACACCGACGCGCGGAACCACGTCCGCTTCGAGGGGGCCGGCGACCACGTCGCGAACAACGGTCTCAAGCCCGTCGGCGAGCCCGCCTCCGTGCGCGGCGACCTCGCGCGCTCCCGGATCACCGTGATCGACCCGGTCGCGAGCAGCGTGTCTCCGCGCCATCTGAACAAGCACATCGCCTACGGCACGACGCCCGTCCCCGCCGGCACGAAGGAGAAGAGCCTCGCGACGCCCATGGGCATGGCCTTCTCCGCCGACGGCAACACGATCTACGTCGCGGGCTTCGGCTCGGGCCGCATCGGCGTCTACGATGTCGCGGGCCTCGAGGCCGATACCTTCACGGTCCAGGCGAGCGATCACATCACGGTCGGGGGCGGCGGACCGTCGGCGGTCCTGCGCAACGGCGACAAGCTCTACATCACGACGCGCTTCGACAACGCGCTTCGCGTGATCGGGCTGGGAACGGGCGGGGAGTCGCAGCGGATCCCGCTCACGAACCCGGAGCCCGAGACGGTGATCGCCGGCCGGCCCTTTCTCTACGACGCCAACCGGACGAGCAGCAACGGCGAGGCGAGCTGCGCGAGCTGCCACGTCTTCGGGGACATGGACGATCTGCCCTGGGACCTCGGCGATCCCGACGTCGACGCGGTGGCCATCTCGAATCCGTTCAATCCGGTCACGCCGTCGTCGCTGTTTCCTGGAGCGAGCTTCCATGGCATGAAGGGACCGATGACCACGCAGAGCCTGCGTGGCCTCGCGAACATGGGCCCGCAGCATTGGCGAGGAGATCGTCAGGGCGGCGAAGTCGCGGCCTTCGAGGCGTTCAACGTCGCGTTCCCGGGACTCGTCGGTCGCGACGAAGGGCAGCTCGACCCCGCCGACATGACGGCCTTCCGGCAGTTCGCGCTCCAGCTCCGCTATCCGCCGAACCCGATCCGCGAGCTCGACAATTCGCTCCGCAATCCCGGCTCGGGGCCCAACGAGACCGACGGCGCCGCGCTCTACGGTACGCAGGATTCACCAGGGCCGACGACGGACACTCTCGCCGACTGTCAGACCTGTCATACGATCGACGCTGCAAACGGTCACTTCGGCGGGAACGGCGAGACGACCTTCGACGCGCTCACGCAGTTCTTCAAGGTGCCGCACCTGCGCAACGCCTATCAGAAGGTCGGGATGTTCGGCTTCCAGGACATCTCGGCGACGGATGGGCCCTTCACGAATCAAGGGGCGCAGATCCGGGGATCGGGCTTCTCTCACGACGGCTCCTTCGACACGATGGACCGATTTCTCAGCGCGAGCGTCTTCTCGCTCTCGAGCGCCGAGCAGGAAGACATCGAAGCCTTCATGATGGTCTTCCCGACGGACCTGGCGCCGATCGTCGGCCAGCAGGTCACGCTCACCCAGGGCCTCCTCTCGGGTGCGGACGCGGCGAACGTGAACGCCCGCGCGGATCTGATCCTGGCGCGGGCAGGCGCCGCGTTCACCTCCGCGATCCTCGGTGGGGTGACGACCGAGTGCGACGCGATCGCGCGGGTCGTCGAGGCGGGCGGGAGCCGCGCCGTCGGCTACCTGCGGCAACCGGACGCGAGCTTTCTTCCGGACGACGGGACGTCGGCGATCACGAGCGCGGCGCTTCGCGCGATGGCGACCGTCGCAGGCCAGGAGGTCACGCTCTCCTGCGTACCGCCCGGCTCCGGGACGCGCATGTCGATCGATCGCGACGAGGACGGCGTGCTGAACGGCCTCGACAACTGTCCGGACAGGCCGAACGATGCGCTGGGCGGAACGTGCACGTCGGGGGAAGCCGGGCTCCTCGCGACCGGATGCTCGACGAACACGGACTGCGGCGCCGGCGGCTTCTGCAGCCTCTCGCAGGAAGACGCGGACATGGACGGCGAGGGCGACGCCTGCGAGCCGATCCTGGTTCCGGAGCCGGCGTTCGGTGGGGCGCTCTGGGTCGGTCTCCTCGTGCTCTCGCTCGCGGCCCGTCGGCACGGCGCCGCGTCGTCGCCGTCCGTCGCGAGCCCGTTGGGGTATCGTTCCGCGACCCGCGACCCGCGCCACGAGGAGGAAGCATGACCGACGAAGCGAGCCCGTTCCGGATCAGCCCGGTCGATGGCGCCTCCGGCAGAGGGGTGCGAATCGAGTTCGACGTGGGGGCCGTGCGCGGCGAGAAGCAGCTGAAGCGCGCGACCTTCGGTGCGTTCGAGATCCTCTGCGACGAGGGCGCGATGATCGGTGGAGACGACTCGGCACCGCCCCCGCTGGCCTATTTCGCTTCGTCGATCGCGTTCTGACTGCTGACGCAGCTCGCTCGGGTGAGCGAGGCGAAGAAGATCGAGTTCGACCACGTGTCGCTCATGGTCACCCCGCGATTCGAGCAGACCGGGTCGATCGGCGCGGGCAATGCGGCGAGCCGACTGGTCGACGTCGAGACGAACCTCGAGCTCGAATCGAGCGCGAGCCCCGACGTCGTCGCCGGCGTGGTCGCCCTCGCGGAGCGGATGTGTTTCGTGTTGGACGCGATCCGGAATCCGCGCGCCGTGAACGCGACGGCCACGTTGAACGGTGTGGCCCTCGCGACGGACGACTGATCCCTGCGGCGCGGCGGCGGAGGCCCTACTTGCCCGCCAGGAGCGGCTTCATCTGCTCGGGGAGGAAATCGGCCCGGGGATGGTCGCTCGCGCGAACGCAGCGATTCGTGATCGTGCCGAGCCCCTCGATCGTCGTCGTGACGACGTCGCCGTCCCGGAGCAGCTTGTTCTGGAAGGCGCCGACGCCGCCGGGCGTGCCGGTGAAGATGACGTCGCCGGGCAGCAGGGTCAGGATGCCCGACAGGTAGGAGACGAGGGTCGGCACGTCGAAGATCAGGTCGCCGGTGCTGTCCTTCTGTCGGACCTCGCCGTTGACGGAGCAGGTGAGCTCCATCGCGTCACGGTCCGGGAGATCGTCCGGGGAGATCAGGACCGGACCGATGGGGCCATAGGTGTCGAAGGACTTGCCCAGGCCGAACTGGGGTGGGGTCGCGGTGAACTGGGTCGGGCGATCCGAGATGTCCTGTCCGACGCAGAGCCCGGCGACGTACGCCCAGGCATCATCGGTCGCGACGTCCTTGGCGGTCTTGCCGATCACCGCGACGAGCTCGCCTTCGTAGTCGACGAAGTCGCTTCGGAGCGCCACGTCGTCGTTCGGGCCCGCGATGCAGGACGGGAACTTGGCGAAGACGAGCGGGGCATCCGGAATCGGCATCCCGCTCTCGACCGCATGGTTGCGGTAGTTGAGGCCGATGCCGAAGGAGTTGGTCGGTCGAGGCGAGGGCGGGCCGAGCTTCGCGTCCGCGATCGGGCCCGTCGGCGCCCGGTCGGAGAGGCGGGCGGCGATCCCGGCGAGCTGGTCGCAGGCGGCGAGGGCGGCCATCGGGTCGCTGCTGATTCGCCCGTCGCACGCCTGTTCGAGGTCGTAGTAGTCGTCGCCGAGGACGAGGACCGCCCGGCCCTCCACGTTCGCGAGTCTGAATCCCATGTCGAGTCACTCCGAGGTGGCGCTGCTGCGCGCCCGCGCGACGAAACCGGGACCAGCCTAGCGAGTCCGTCGCGAGCCGACCGGAACCCCGCGTCGTCGCCGCACGGATCGGGCACGGCGCGCGTTCGAGACCGCCGGGTCGAGGGAACGCGCGGTTCTGCGGGCGCGCCGGTCGATCGCGTATGATTCGGCCGCGAAGCAGGAGAGGGGATCAGCATGGGGGGCTACGGGATCGCCGCGCTCCTGATCGCCGCGATCGGGTGGTTCCTCCTCGAGCGAGCGCGCCGAAGAACCCACCCCGTTCCGCCCGGCCGGCAGGCGGACGTCGAGCTGCCCCACGAAGCCGAGTGGGAGCTCTATCACAACGTTCTCTCGCTCTGCTCGATGAAGACGCGGGTCTGCCTCGCCGAGCTCGGAATCCCCTACGTGGGCCACCACGTCGACCTGATCGAGACGGGGGCCTACGAGAACCTGCGCCCGGGGCTGCTGGGCGTGAATCCCGCCGGCACGGTTCCGGTGCTTCTCCATCGCGGACATCCGATCTACGAATCCCACGAGCAGATCCGCTATGCGGCTCGCTTCGCGCCGTCGGGCGCGACCTCGCTCGTCCCCGCCGATCCGGAAGAGCGCGCCGAGATGGAGACGTGGGTCGACCGGACCTCGCTCACGAACCCGCTGGAGGAGCCCGGGAAGTCGGCGGCCAACGCGGTGCCCGGCCAGACGCTGCCGCTCTTCTGCACGATGGTCGAGCGGGTTCCGCTCCATCGGATCGTCGAGGGGCTGCTCTTCCACTTCGACAAGCGGCGTCCGCTCATGTTCATCGTCTTCAAGATCGTAGGAATCGAGCGTCTTCCCCGGCTGGGACCCGTTCCCGCTGCGATCAGCGAGACGCGTGGCCTCCTGCTCGGCTTCCTCGACGAGCTCGAAGCCCGCCTCGACGAGAAGGGCGGTCCGTGGATCATGGGCGAGCAGTTCACCCTCGCCGACGTCGGCTGGGTCGTGATCTTCGAACGGATCCGCCAGGCGAACGCGGAGAACGTCTTCCTCGATCCCGCCGACCGACCCGCGGTCGCCGCCTACTGGGCGCGGCTCGCGGCGCGGCCCTCCTATCGAGCGGCGATCCTCGACCACCCGCATCCGATCATCGACTACGGACGTCGGCGGATCGCCGAAGCGAAGGCCGACCACGCCGACGTGCGGGCGCTCCTGGAGGGCGAATGATCCCGTCGACTCGCGTCGCGATCGCCTGCCTGCTGGTCGTGCTCGCGTCGGGAAGCGGCGCGACCGAACCGACGAGACGCTTTCCCGACATCGTGGTCATCCTGGCGGACGACCTCGGCTGGAACGACGTCGGCTACCACGGGAGCGAGATCCGGACGCCGAACCTCGATCGTCTGGCGCGGGAGGGCATCGAGCTCGATCGATTCTACGTCCAGCCGAGCTGCAGCCCGACCCGCGCGGCGCTGATGACCGGAAAGTCCTCGCGGCGGCTCGGTATCCACCGGCCCCTCGGCAAGAACGAAGGCGACGGCCTCGCGCTCGAAGAGCGGATCCTGCCGCAGTACCTGGAAGCGCTCGGCTATCAGCGATTCATGGTCGGCAAATGGCACCTCGGCCACTTCGTGCCGGACTACTTCCCGCAGTCGCGCGGCTTCGAGCACTTCTACGGCTACCTCACCGGAGGCATCGGCTACTGGGACCACAACCACGGCGGCGGGCACGACTGGCAGCGCAACGGCGAGACGCGACGGGAAGAAGGCTACAGCACGCGTCTCCTGGCGGACGAGGCGCTGCGCCTGCTGCGCACGCGGGATCGGTCGCGGCCGACCTTCCTCTATCTGGCGCTGCCGGCACCCCACCTGCCCAACGAGGCGCCGGCCGAAGTGGTCGCGACCTACGCGGGAATCGAGGACGGGAAGCGTCGCGTGCACGCCGGGATGGTGACGGAGCTCGATGCGGCGATCGGACGCGTGCTCGGAGTTCTGGAAGAGGAGGGCATGCTCGACGACACCCTCGTCTTCTTCTCGAGCGACAACGGCGGATTGTCGCCCGAGGCACGCTTCCCGATCTTCGCGCGGGCGAGCGAGCTGGCGCTGGCGGTCTTCGATCGCCCGATCCCGATCGCGTCCCTGGAGTTCATGGTGTCGAACACCTTCGATGGAGCGAGCGACAACACGCCCCTGCCCGGCGGAAAGATGACGATCGCCGAGGGGGGAGCACGGGTTCCGGCTTCGATCTGGTGGCCGGGCCGACTCGAAGGCGGTCGCCACGAGGGCTTCATGACGATCTCGGATCTGCTGCCGACGCTGCTCGACGCGATCGGGGCCGCGGATCGGATTCCGGCCGATCTGGACGGTGCGAGCCAATGGGGCGTGCTGAGCGGGACCGGGCCGAGTCGCACGCCCGACTACGTGATCGGCGATACGGGCGCGATGGCGCTCTATCGGGCGCCCTGGAAGCTCGTCCTGCAGAACGGGGAGCAGCGACTCTACGACGTGTTCGCCGACCCCACCGAGTCCCGGGACGTCGCCGCCGAGCATCCCGAAAGGGTGGCTTCGATGGCCGCCGCGGCGGAGGCGTGGCCGCGGCACGTGCGTCCGGGGGAGACGTCGCCGCTCTCCTTCCTCTGGGACCCCGACGGATTCGGTGGACCCGAGGACCGGGCGCCCTGGGCGGACGTCGCGCGGGAGCGGGCGCGCGAAGCCCGTCAGGCCCAGGGCTTCTCCAGGTGAGTGGCTTCCGTCGCGGCAGCGAGGGCCCAGTAGGCCATGGGCGGAGAGACGATCGCGGCGAGGGCCCCCGCCCAGAGCGCCTTGAACGTGACGAACCCGGCGAGGGAGACGGGCTGCGCGCTGGCCAGCTCGAGCAGGGCGACGAGGGGCAGCGAGCCGCAGAGCGTCGCGAAGACGGCGAGCACGAGGCCGCGGACGAGGGCGGGGCGGCGGTGCAGACCGTGGGTGGCGATGATCTCGCGCTCGAGGGGCGGGAGCGTGCCCTTCGCGACCTGTCCCGCGATGATGCGAGACACGATCAGCGTCATGATCAGAGGCAGCAGGACACCCGTGGCGAGCAGGTCGGGCCCCATCGCCGCATCGCCCCACAGAGGAATCGTCTCGTGCTCGCGAAGGATCGCCCAGGCGATCACGCCGTTGAACACGACGTTGATGCCGAACGCGTGGAGGAACTGGTCGTTCCGGAAGAACTGGCGGTGACGGTCGGAGAGTTTCAAGACGGGACCTCTTCGTCTGGCCCCGCGCGGGGAGTCCGCGACCGGGCGACTTGACGCTGGTCGGAAAATCGTAGTTCATTGCCGCGCCGGATCGAGGTGGTCCGAAGGGGAGCGAAATGGATCTCGGAATCCGGGGACGCAAGGCGATCGTCTGCGCATCGAGCCAGGGGCTCGGGGAGGCCTGCGCGCGGGCGCTGGCGCGTGAGGGCGTCGAGCTCGTGGTGAACGGCCGCGACGAGGCGAAGCTCGCGGCGACGGCCCGCTCGATCGCCGAGGAGAGCGGCGTCCGGGTCACGCCGGTCGCAGCGGACCTGAACGTGCAGTCCGAGCGGGAGCGCCTGATCGCGTCCTGTCCCGAAGCGGACATCCTCGTGAACAACAACGCGGGCCCGCCGCCGGGCAACTTCTTCGACATGGATCACGCGAACTGGCTCGAGGCCCTCGAGGCGAACCTGCTCGCGCCGGCGATGATGATCCGCGGACTCCTGCCGGGGATGCAGGCGCGGGGCTTCGGGCGGATCGTCAACATCACGAGCGCGATGGTGAAGACGCCGGTCGGGGTGATGGCGCTCTCGACGACGGCGCGGACCGGGCTGACCGCGCTCTGCAAGTCGATCTCGAAGGCCGCGGTCAAACACAACGTGACGATCAACAACCTCCTGCCGGAGCGGATCGACACGCCGCGGCAGGAGCAGATGGCGCAGATCGCGATGAAGATCGGCGGCATCAGCTACGAAGAGGCGCGCCAGCAGCAGGTCGACAGCATCGCCGCCGGGCGGCTGGGTCTCCCGGGCGAGTTCGCGGACGCGTGCGCGTTCCTCTGCAGCGCGCAGGCCGGCTACATCTCCGGACAGAACCTCCAGCTCGACGGGGGCTCCTACGACGGGTTGATCTGAGGACGGGTCGATCCGAGTCCCGCCGCCGATCGGCGTGACCTCCCGGGCGAACGCGTCCGGCTCCGTGCCCGCTTCTCCGTCGGGCGGGAGGGCCGCTCCTTGGCGCGCCGACTCGCGGTCGGGGATGGCTATGCTCGCCCGTGCGAATTCCTCCAACCCATTCGGGAGACTCTCATGTTCAGCCACGTGATGCTCGGGACGAACGACATCGAAGCTTCGAAGCGCTTCTACGACGCCGTCCTCGGTACGATCGGCATCGGCCCCGGTGTCGACAACGCCGGCCGCTATTTCTACGTCAGTCCGCAGGGCGTCTTCGCGATCACCACGCCGATCGACGGCCAGCCCGCGACGCCGGCGAACGGCGGCACCATCGGCTTCCTCGTCGAGAGTGACGAGCAGGGCGACGCGTTCCACGCGGCCGGTCTCGCCAATGGCGGCACCGCGATCGAGGATCCGCCGGGACGCCGGGAGAACGGGATGTACCTCGCCTACCTGCGCGATCCCGACGGCAACAAGATCTGCGCGCTCGGACGGCCGGGCTGATCTGCTGAGGCCGGGGCCGAGTCGGGACACTTCCGACTCGGCCCCTCTCGCTTCTCCCTTCGCCTTCCGCAGCGCCCACCCGGGATCGGAGTCTCCGTGTCCGCCTACTCCGACTGGCCGCGTCGCTACACCGTCGTCGCGTTCTCGTTCCTCGCCGTCACCCTCTGCTACCTCGACCGCGTCAACATCTCGGTCGCGATCATCCCGATGGCCGAGGAGCTGGGCTGGGACCTGGAAACCCGGGGCATCGTCCTCGCCTCCTTCGCCGCGGGCTACATCACGCTCCAGATCATCGGCGGCCGCCTCGCCGACCGCTTCGGCGGCAAGGTCGTGCTCGGCTTCGGCGTGATCCTCTGGTCGCTCTTCACGCTGCTGACGCCGCCCGCCGCCTTCCTCGGGCTCGGCGCGCTGCTCCTCGCCCGCATCGGTCTCGGTGCGGGAGAGGCCGTGACCTACCCCTCGTTCTTCAGTCTCTTCGGGCGTTGGGTGCCGGAGAGCGAGCGCGTTCGCGCCGTCGGGCTCGCGAATAGCGGCATCCCCCTCGGCACGATCGTCGGTCTCGTCGCTACGCCCCTCGTGATCTCGGCCTGGGGTTGGGAGTGGGCCTTCTATCTATTCGGCGTGCTCGGCTTCGTCTGGTTCGTGCCGTGGTGGCTCCGCGTGTACGCGAGCCCCGCGGAGCATCCCGGGATCTCTGCGGAAGAGCGCGCGCGGATCGAGCGCGAGGTCCCGGATCGCGCGGGGGCGTCGCTGCCTCCTCTCGGCGTCTTCCTCCGGAGCCGGGCGGTCTGGGCGATCATCGTCGCGCATTTCTGCAACAACTGGTCGCTCTACATCCTGATCACCTGGCTGCCCACGTACGTGAGCGAAGGGTTGGGCGTGCCTTTCGCGTCCGTCGGCTGGCTCACGATGATCCCGCACGTCGCTTCCTTCGTGTTCATCAACGTGGCGGGGCAGGTCGCCGACCGGATGCTCGCCGGGGGCATGCCGGTCGTGCGGGTCCGGAAGACGATGCAGACGATCGGCTGCTTCGGGACGGCGGTCTCGCTGCTCGTCGTGGGGCAGATCGAGACCGCGTGGGCGGCGATCGTCGTGATGTCGATCGGGACCGCGGTCGGGGCCTTCGTGACCGGGGGCTTCGCCGTCAACCACATCGACATCGCGCCGCGGCACGCCGGGACGGTGATGGGACTGACGAACACCGCCGGGACGATCCCCGGGATGGTCGGCGTCTACACGACCGGGATGATCCTGCAGGCGACGGGGTCCTGGGCGTTGGTCTTCGGCGTGGCGGCGGGCGTGACGCTCGTGGGCTGGCTCGTCTTCGTGCTCTTCGGGAGCGCCACGCGCGAGTTCGACTGAAGGGCGGCGTGCCAGCCTCGTTCCCGTCGCGAGCTGCGCTTCGCGGGCGATCGCGCGAGCGGAGCGGCCTTCTTGTATCCTCTTTCCTTCCCGTGCCCTCGAGCGGGAGACAGGAGATCGAATGCAGACCCGTCGTCCCGGAACCCCCGCGCTCGCCGTCTCGGTGATCGGGACGGGGACCGCGACTCTCCGTATGGCGGGCTGAGGGGC
>JAUIMK010000325.1 GCA_030432735.1 bacterium | reverse complement strand
CCCCCACGACCACGCGACACTCGGCCGCTCGTCGGCGTCTGGAGGTCCCGCGCGTGCTGCTCAGAACCCTGATCGCGACCTCGACCACGCCCCGGTCGCCGATCCAGACCGCGCTCGACCGCGTCGATGCGCTCGTGCGAGGCGCGAGCTCGATCGACGAGGTCCACCGCAAGCTCGCCGCGGAGCCCTTCGATCTCGTGATCCTCGAGCACGAGATGGCGCCGGAATCGACGACGCAGCTGATCCGCTCGCTGCGCGCCCTGCCGGATCATCCGGAGATCATCGTCGTGATCGACGAGGACGATTCGGCCCTTCGCGCCGAGCTCGTGACCGCGGGAGCGTATGGCGTCGTCGTCGCGGATCTGCCCGCGGATCTCTTCGGCGAGTCCCTCGCCGCGGTGGCCGAGCGACGTCTCGAAGAGAGCCGCTCGAACCTGCTCGCCGTTCCCGACGAAGACTACCGACTGAGCGACTACGTGACGCGCAGCGAGACGATGAAGCAGCTGCTCGTGTCGGCCAAGCGGGTCGCCGCCGTCGACGCGAACGTGCTCGTCCTCGGCGAGACGGGGGTCGGAAAGGGGCTCCTCGCCCGGTCGATCCACAACGAGGGCCCCCGCGCGAGAGGCCCCTTCATCGCGGTGAACTGTGGCGCGCTGACCGAGTCCCTGCTCGAAGCGGAGCTCTTCGGTCACGAGCGGGGCGCGTTCACCGGCGCGGACCGCGCGCGCCGGGGCTACTTCGAGCTCGCCCACAAGGGCACGCTCTTCCTCGACGAGATCGGAGAGATGCCGCTCCACCTCCAGGTAAAGCTCCTCCACGTGCTCGAGGACCGGAAGGTCCGGCCGGTCGGCTCGGAGAAGCGCATCCCCGTCGACGTGCGGCTGATCGCGGCGACGAACAAGAACCTCCTCGAAGAGGTCAAGGAGAAGCGCTTCCGCGAGGATCTCTACTACCGCCTGAACGTCGTCACGATCACGCTGCCGGCGCTGCGGAACCGCGCCGAGGACCTCGCCGAGATCGCCCAGAGCTACGTCGACCACTTCCGGGTCGCGATCGGGGGGCCGGCGGAGCGGATCGCGGAGCCGGCGCTCGAAGCGATCCGCCGCTACCCGTGGCCGGGCAACGTCCGCGAGCTCGCGAACGCGATCGAGCGCGCGGTGATCATGTGTCCTGGACCGGAGATCCGGGTCGAGGACCTCGCGGTCGACATCCAGCTGATGGCCGCGCGCGCGGAGCCCCTCGATCCGGAGCGTCTCTCCGGTCCGATCCAACCGGATGCCTCGTGGAGCGACCGGACCTGGGCCGACGTTCGCAGGAGCGTCCTCGAAGAGGCGGAGATCCGCTATCTGCGGGGGCTGCTCGAAGCGACCGGCGGCCGGATCGGAGAGACCGCGACCCGCGCCGGCATGGACCCGCGCTCGCTGCATCAGAAGATGAAGCGATACGACCTGCGGAAAGAGGACTTCCGTCGCTGATCAGGCCCGCTCCGCGCCGTCGCCACCGATCGCGGATCAGGCGCTCTGCGTGCCGTCGCCACCGTCGTGCTCGACCACGCGCCCGGACGCGACCGCCTTCGACGCCTCGCGCCGCCGCGCGATCCCGCGCATCAGGCGGCCGAGGAGGTCGGCGCCCGTGATGATCCGACGCTCGTCCCCCCAGACGAGGATCACGTCGGTGTCGATCACGTCGTCGCCCCGGAACTGGGGCTCGACGACGAGCTTTCGCATGACGGTTCCCAGCGGTGTCTGTTTGTCGGTCACGACCAGCGGCCGGTGGCAGAACCGGTAGGGATTCGGCGGCTCCGCGGCGAACATCGACTCGCGAAGGAAGGCATCGGCATCGAGCACGAGGCGCGGCTCCTCTTCGCTGTCAGTCACGATCACCCACTTGCGACCGCTCGCCTGGACGGCGGTCAGGAAGAGGTCGTCCGACCCGGTCTCGAAGTCCGGGAACACCGGGAGATCGACCGCGACGGGCAGCGAGATCACGCTCAGCGGATCGACCAGCTCGCCCTCCTCCGCGACCGACAGATCGTCGAGCACCAGGAAGTTGAGGACGCCGCGCCCCTCGGTCTTCTCGAGGTCCGCGTCGGCGGCCTCCATGTGGTGACGGATCACCTCCCGGAGCTCCCGTTCCCGGAAATACGAGACCTCCTCCTCACCGAGCCACCGGTCGAGCACCATCGCGGTCGGCTTCGCGACCGGGAAGAGGACCTTCTGGTAGAGCTGGATGAAGGGCACGAGCGCCGCGCCGATCTTCATGGCGTTGCGCGAGAAGTAGGCCTGCGGCGCGATCTCACCGACGATCGTGATCCCCACGGTCGAGAACAGGAAGGCCCCGACGCCCGCGAGGACGTTGTCCGAGAGCAGCGTGAGCAGACAGTTCACGCCGACGTTGCCCCACAGCACGGTCGTCAGCAGGAAGTTCGAGTCGGAGCGGATCGCCAGGATCCGTTTCGCCTCGGGATTGCCGGCCTTCGCCTCGACCTCGAGCTGCAGCCGGCTGAGGCCGAGCAGCGCGAGATTGAGCCCCGAGAAGAGGCCCGACTGGACCAGGCACAGGGCGATGCCCACCCAGATGAAGGGCGTCCAGGCGAGATCGGCAGGAATCAGGGCTTCGAAGTCCATCGTGGTGGGTCGGTCTCTTCCGTCTCTGAAGGAAGGTGGAGTGGGCGGGGCTCGAGCGGCGCCCGGGCGTCGAAATAGCAAGCCGCATGCCTGCTGGGAACCGATCCGGGGTACGATTCCGCCCTCCGGTCGGGTGCAGCGGCTCCGATCCTCGACCCGCGATTCCGAATCGCCGGCCTTCGACCGGCGGAGACGCCCCTCGAGCCCTACGAGTTGGTCTCCGGCCTGCACTCGAGCGGGCGGAGTCACGATCTGTGGGGCACGCTCGACGCGGTTCTCGCGCGCGGACTGGAACGGGACGGAACCGAGGAGTGAACTCCTCGCCCTCTGCTTCGACGCGGACGATCCGAGCGCCCTCGGTCAGGCCGGCGACTCGCCCTGAGCGACCGTGCCGAGCGGAACCGGATCGAGGAAGTCGCGATAGATCGCCTCCGAGAGCTCCGCCGACTGCTCGACGAGCCGGGTCAGCACCTCGTGGAGGCCGCGCTCGAGGACCGAATCCATCGTCGCGCGCGAGAGGTCCCCACGGATCTCCTGCGCGAGGGTGAGCGCCCGAACGCCCATCCCTTCGTCGACGTCGATCGCGAGCATCCCGAGCAGCTCGCAGAGCTGGTCGACGTTGTGACGGACCGACCGGGCGAACGCGGGATCGAAGAGCATGAACTCGGCGACCGCGCGGCCCGAGGGCGCGGAGTTGTGGCGCTTGAGGAAGGGCTCGACGCCGGAGCAGAATCGCAGGATCGCCAGCCACTGCGCGATCTCCTCCGCCGACTCTTCGACGTGGGGCGCCTGCGCGACGCCGTGGTGCTTGATGTCGAGGATCCGGGCGACCTGGCCCATCCGCTCGAGCGCCGTGCCGAGTCGCATGAACTCGAAGGGGTCCTCGTGGAGCATCGTGTTGCGCGAGACTCCGTGGTAGAGGAGGCACTGGTTCCGCAACCGGAGATAGAACGCCGCACGGTCACGCTTGTAGAGCTTCCACGCGTCGCGTTCACCGAGCCAGACCCAGAGATCGTTGAGCGTCTCCCACATCTCGAGGCTGATCGTCTCGCGGATGGTCCGCGCGTTCTCCCGCGCGAAGCGGAGCGACGAGCGGAGTGAGCTCGGATTCTCTTCGTCCCACGTGAGGTACTCCTGTGCGACCTCCCCCTCCGATGCATCCGAGATCGTCGGCGCGATCCGCTCGAGGTAGTCCTTCTCCTGCCCGACGACGATCACGACCGGCCGCCAGCAGGCTTCGTCGTCGAGCCCCGAGTCGAGCTGGAAAGCGGCGTTCACGCCGAGGATCCGGGAGAGCACCTCGACGCGCTCGACATAGCGATTGAGCCAGAAGCAGGCTTCCGCGACTCGCGAGATCATCGTCCCTCTCCCCCTTCCAGCGGCCGTGCATCCCCGTCACGGAGCACCCATGTGTCCTTCGAGCCGCCACCCTGGCTCGAGTTCACGACGTAGCTGCCTTCGACCAGCGCGACGCGCGTCAGGCCGCCGGGCAGCACCCAGGTTCCGTTCGCCCCGGTCAGGACGTAGGGCCGTAGATCGACCCGGCGCGGGGCGATCCCCTTGCGCGTCCAGGTCGGGCAGGTCGACAGCTCGATGCGGGGCTGCGCGATGAAGTTGCGCGGATCCGCGTCGATCTTCGCGCGGAAATCCGCGAGCTCACGTCGCGAGGCCTGGGGGCCGATCAGCATTCCGTACCCACCCGCCTCGTTGACCGATTTCACGACGAGGGACGAGAGATTCTCCTGCACGTAGCGCCGGTCATCGTCCCTCGCGCACACGTAGGTCTCGACCTGCCGCAGGATCGGCTCTTCGCTCAGGTAGAAACGGATCATGTCCGGCACGAAGGGGTAGATCCCCTTGTCGTCGGCCACGCCGTTCCCGATCGCGTTCGCGAGCGCGACGTTGCCCTTCGCGTACGCCCGGACGAGCCCGGGGACGCCGAGCAGGCTGTCCTTGCGGAAGGCCTCCGGGTCGAGGAACGGGTCGTCGAGCCGCCGGTAGAGGACGTCGATCCGTCGCGGGCCGAGGGTCGTCTTCGCGTACACGCGGTCGTCGTCGACGAAGAGGTCGCGCCCCTCGACGAGCGGCACGCCCATCCGACGCGCGAGGAAGCTGTGCTCGAAGTACGCCGAGTTGTAGACGCCGGGCGTGAGCACCGCGATGCGCTCGCTGTCGATGTTGTCGGGCCCGAGCGAACCCAGCGATTCGACGAGGCGGAGCGGGTACTCCTCGACGCTCTGCACGTTCGAGTCGGCGAAGACGGCGGGAAATACCTTCTTCATCACCGCGCGGTTCTCGAGCACGTACGAGACCCCGGACGGCGTTCGCGCGTTGTCCTCGAGGACGACGTACTCGCCGTCGGGCCCCTGGATCAGGTCGATGCCCGCGATCGCGACGCGGACGCCGCCCGGCGCGCGCACGCCGCGCATCTCCTTGAGATAGCCCTTCGCGCCGAGCACGAAGTCGCTGGGGACGATGCCCTCCTCGAGGATCCGCTGCTCGCCGTACACGTCGGACAGGAAGGCGTTGAGCGCCTGGACGCGCTGGGTCAGACCGCGCTCGACGCGCTCCCAGGCAGAGGCGTCGATCACGCGGGGGATCAGGTCGAAGGGAAAGATGCGTTCGGCGCCGCGGCGGTCCGAGTAGACGGAGAACGTGATGCCG
>JAUIMK010000324.1 GCA_030432735.1 bacterium | reverse complement strand
CCTCGAGGCGCCCGCCACCGTCGACGAATCGCGCGATCGAGCCCTCGTCGGGACCGAACGCCTGGAAGCCCGCCCGCCCGGCCGCCGCGATCTGCCCGGGGAGGTCCGGATCCTCGTCCCCGATCATGAAGGGCGATCGATTCATCGTGTTGAAGCAGAGCTCGTTCATGGCGTCTCCTCGCCCCTACGTTCGCTAAACAAAGGCGCGAGCGCCGCCCGTGCGCCTCGCGGAGACCGTCTTGTCCTTCGAGCTCTCGAACGATCCGATCGCGACCCAGCGCTTCCTCGCGGAGCAGGGCTGGCTCCAGGACGACGAACGGGTCGTCGACGTCGCGAAGGCCGGGGAAGGCAACATGAACCGCACTCTGCGCGCGACGACGGACCGGCGATCGCTGATCCTGAAGCAGTCGTTCGCCTGGTGCGCGAAGTTCCCGGACATCCCCGCGCCGATCGAGCGGATCGCGACCGAAGTCGCCTTCTACGAGGTCGCCCGCCGCGCCCCGGCCCTCGCCTCGCACATGCCGGCGATCCTGGGCTTCGCGCCGGAGGATCACGTCGCGATGATCGAGGATCTGGGGGCGGGGAGCGATCTCCTCTCGCTCTACTCCGGGGACTCGCTTCGCGAGGGGGAGCTCTCGACCCTCGGCTTCCTCGCTCGCACGCTCCACGCGCTTCCGCTCTCGGCCCAGGAGACGCAGACGCTCCGCAACCACGCGATGCGCGTGCTCAACCACGAGCACATCTTCGACCTCCCGCTGCGCCCCGACAACGGACTGGACCTCGACGCCGTGACGCCGGGGCTCTCCGAGCTCGCGGCCGAGGCGCGCCGCGATCGCGCCTACGTCGCCGGCGTCGCGCGGCTAGGCGAGATCTACCTCCGCGCCGACGGCCCGGCGCTCCTCCATGGCGACTACTACCCCGGCAGCCTCCTACGGACCGAACGCGGGCTCTTCATCATCGATCCCGAGTTCGCGTTCCCCGGCCCGCCGGAGTTCGACCTCTCGGTCCTCGTCGCCCATCTCGTCTTCGCCGGCGGGGCGCCGGACGAGACCGTCGACGACGTGCTCGCCGCCTACGAAGTCGGAGTCGATCGCGCGCTCGTCGAAGCCTTCGCCGGCGCGGAGCTCATGCGCCGGACCCTCGGCGTCTCGCAGCTCCCGGTCGCCTCGGACCTCGCGCGCAAACGCGCCTGGCTCGACACGTCTCGCCGATGGGTCCACGGATGGGCAGGCTCGGGCTGCTAGCCTCCCGCGAATGGCGAGGGTCTGGGTACTCACGAGCGGACGAACCGGCGACGACAAACAATCGCTGCGCCTCGCGGAGGCGCTCGGCGAGCCCTTCGAAGAGAAGAAGATCGTCTTCAACGAGCGGGCGGCGACCTGGCGCCTGATGCTCGGCCCCGGCCTCGACACCGTCGACCGCGCGCGATCGTCCGCCCTCGAAGCGCCCTGGCCCGACATGGTCATCTCGACCGGGTGGCGGCAGGTCCCGGTCGTGCGCTGGGTCCGCTGGAAGTCGGGAGGGCGCACCCGCCTCGTCCAGATGAACCGCCCGCCCGGCCCGCGCCACTTCGACCTCGTGCTGTCGCCGCCGCAATACGAGGTGCCGGCGCGACCGAACATCGTGCGCCTCGACTGGCCGCTGCAGCCACCGCCGGAGGCCGAGACCCTCGCACGGGCCGCGCGCGAGTGGGCGGCGCGACTCCGCGCCCTGCCCCGCCCCTGGACCGTGCTGCTCCTCGGCGGCTCCTCCCACCCCTTCCAGCTGGGTCCCGACGATGCGCGCTCGCTCTTCGAAGGCGCCCTCGAGCGAGCGAGCGAGGCGGGCGGCTCCCTCCTCATCTCGACGAGCCGAAGGACCCCCGCGCCGGCGCTCGACGTCCTGAAGCGCGCGAGCGCGGAGGCCGGGGATCGCGTCTTCCTCTACACGTGGAGCGCCGACGCGACGGAGAACCCCTACCTCGCGTTCCTCGCCGGCGGCGACGAGTTCGTCGTGACACCGGACAGCATCTCGATGCTGGTGGAGGTCGCGCGGCTCGGGCGTCCGCTCGCGATCGCGCCCCACACCCGCGTCCGCTCCCTGGGCAAAGATCTGCGCGCCGCCGCCAAGCGCCTGCTCCACGGCTCGCCGGAGACGCCGCGAACGGGACTCGGCGAATCCGTCAGCGACCTCGCCTCCGCCCTCGGCCTGAAATTCGGCCGCGATCTCGCGAGCGTGTCCCGCAAGATGATCGAGCGCGGCTGGGCGGCGGACTTTCCGGACTTCGGCGGGCGCCCGGGCGAAGTGCTGCCCGACGACGACTTCGCCCGGATCGTCGAACGCGCGAAGGCGCTGCTCGACGAGTGACGTCCGTGGGGCGCAGGTCCGCTCCGGCGGGTGGCTAGACCCAGCGCTCGAAGACGTGGTGCTCGAGTCCCCGCTTGCCCGCGAGGCCGAGCAGCTTCTTCGGGCCGGTCCGCGTCGCCAGGCTGAAGTGGAACGACACGTCCGTGTGTCGCATCGCGACCGCGTGGATCATGCCCTTCCACCAGTCCGGAGGACGGACCGTGCAGTGGGCGTTCTGGCCGTTCGGGAGGCTCTTCTTGGCCGGGTAGCAGGCGATGTTCGCGAAGACGAAGCGGCGCGCGAACGAGAAGAGCTCGTCGAGGATCCACGGCAGATCCGGCTCGGTGATGTGCTCGAGGACGTCCGTCGAGATGACGGCGTCGTAGGGCTGGGTCGGCAGCTGGCTGAAGGGCTCGTAGCCCGGGTCGTAGCAGCGGATCTCGTCGAGGCCCCAGTACTCCTGGATCGTCGGCGCGACCTCGTCGCCGATCCGGATGTCCTTCGTGCGGTACGACTGGCCCTTGCCCGCGCCGTAGTCGAGGAGCGTCTTCGAGCCGGTCCGCTGGATCATCGAGCGGATCGTCGGCGCGTGCTGCGCGAGCATCTTGCCCGCGAAGGTCTGCTCCGGCGGGCGGTGCTCGTCCTCGTTGGCGGCCCCCGGCGCCTTGTCGGCGCCCTGCTCGTGGAGGGTCTCGTACATCTCCACCATCGCCCGGTATTCGGGGCTCGGATTCTCTCGCGTGTACTCGGCCATCTCGGGTCCTTGCAGGGGGGCGGGGCGGTGGAGTTCGGGGGCGGCGCGGGGTGGATGGCGGCCTCGATGGCCGCGCACGACCGCGACAGGATACTCCGTCCTCGCGGGATGCGTCCGGGTTCCGGACCTCGGGTCCGTCCGGCACGCAGGTCACTGAATCGGCAGGGAAATCAGCGCCCGGGCGAACGAGCCCCCCTGGCCCGGGTCGGCCATCGAGTAGCACGCCCCGATGGCCCCACCAAATGCCGGGAGGGCGCAGTGGGTGTGGTAGCCTGCGCGCGTTCGCGCGTCGCTCGCCCTCCGCGTGCCCGCCCGCCGGACCCCCCGCTTCGACCCAGTCGGCCCCGCTCGCTGGTGGCCCTGCCGTCCCGGACAATCGTATGAGCTTCAACTCGCTGATGGCCCTCCTGGTCGCCTCGACGGTCGATCGACTCGACCCGAAGCCGACCGTGCTCGAGCTCGGCAACCAGACCCTGCGCGCCGACGACCGCACGCTCGGGATCGTGCTCGGGCGGCTCGGAGGGCGCGACGAGGTCGATGCCGCCGGACTCGAGAAGCTGATCGCCCAGGGGAAGGCGAATCGCGGGGAGCGCGCCGAGGACTACTACCGGCTGCTCGGCTTCTCCGACTACCGCGCGATCGACGTCAACGACCGCTACGGCAGCCTCGTGATGGATCTCAACAAGGACCTGATCCTCGAGTACGACTACCGCGACACGTTCTCGCTCGTGACCAACAACGGGACGGGCGAGCACGTCTTCAACCAGTACACGATCTACAAGAACACCCACCAGCTGACCAAGCCGGGCGGGCTGATGATCCACGCCCAGCCCTTCATCGACTACGTGAACCACGGCTTCTTCTCGATCCACCCGAACCTCTACCAGGCGCTGGCGGCGGCGAACGGCTACTCGGTCGTCGCGATGGGGGCGGCGAATCGCGACGGCGAAGGACTCGCGGGCTTCGGTCCCGGGGCCGGTGCGAACCCGCCCGCGATCCTCGCCCGGGAGACCCGGGTCGAGATCGACGTGCTGATGTCGGAGGCGAAGACGCTGGCGCGCGGGCCGCGGGGCTGGCTCAAACGCTTCGCGGGCAAGCCCGATGCCCGCCGCTTCGGCGCCGAGATCAGGCGCCTGCAGCGCACCAACCCGAAGCTCCTCTCCTTCGCGATCCTGCGCAAGGAGCGCGATGCGCCCTTCCAGATGCCGATCCAGGGCATCTACGAAGCGGACGTCGAGGACGCCTCCCTGCAGACGGAGTACGGACTCGAAGGCGTCGCGAACACCGCGAACCCCTGATGGCGGAGCAGGCCATGTCGAACGAAGCCACGAACCTGAACGTCCTCGACCACGTGCTGCGCGCGGTTCGCGAGGGCCGTGCGGCGATCGACCGCGACCCCTTTCCGCATCTCGTCGTCGAGAACGCCCTGCCGGACGAGCTCTACGAGACGATCGAGCGATGCTTCCCGGAGACGGAGTACGTCGCCCAGACCGACGGGCCCGAGGACAACCGGACCTACCTGCGATCGAGCGATGCGAGCCTCGAAGACGCGGACCTGCCCGAGTTCTGGCGCGCGTTCATCGAAACGAACACGGGCCACGCGGTCTTCGAGAGCGCCTGCGCGATCTGGGGGGACGACATCCGGGAGCGCCACCCCGGCCTCGCCGCGAATTTCGGCAAGGCGCTCGAGGACTTCACCACCGCCCGCCGCTCGGGCAAGGGCGATTCGCCCGCGAATCGCCGCGCCGACCTGATGATCGACTGCCAGTTCGGCGTGAACACACCGGTGACCGCGATCGGCACGCCGCGCGGCCCCCACGTCGATCGGGGTGCCAAGCTCTTCTCGGCGCTGCTCTACATCCGGGACGAGAAGGACGAGTCGACCGGCGGCGAGTACGAGCTCTTCCGGCTGCGACGCGGCCCCTTCCCGAAGAGCAAGATGAAGAAGGTGCCGGAGCGCTATCTCGAGACGGTCAAGAAGGTGCCCTACCGCCCGAACCAGGTCGTAATGTGGATGAACACCGCCGACGCCGTCCACGCGGTCGCGCCCCGGTCGATCACGCCCTTCCCGCGCCGCTACATCGCCGTCAGCGGGGAGTGCTTCGGGGGCGCGATGCCGAGCGCGTTCTTCTCGCATTTCCCGGAGTGGGACAGCCCGATCGGACGGCTGCGCGCTGCGATCGGGATCTGACCCCGCCGCGCGAGGCCGCGAAGCC
>JAUIMK010000323.1 GCA_030432735.1 bacterium | reverse complement strand
GACGGTGATGAAGCAGGGGGCCGACAAGGTCCGGAAGGTCGCCAAGGGCCGGGCGGTCGTGGGCTTCGCCGGGGGCGTGGCCGATGCGCTGACGCTCCTCGAACGCCTCGAGGGGAAGTTCGAGAGCCACCCGGGGAACGTGCGTCGCGCCGCGGTCGAGCTCGCCCGGGATTGGCGGACGGACCGGGTGCTGCGCAAGCTCGAGGCGATGATCCTGCTCGGTGATCCGGAGACGCTGCTCATGGTCTCCGGGAACGGGGACGTGATCGAGCCGGACGACGGGGTCGCCGCGATCGGCTCGGGCGGCTCGTACGCCCTCGCGGCGGCGCGCTCGCTGATGCGGCACACGGAGCTCGAGGCCGAGGAGATCGCGCGCGCCGCCCTCGAGGTTGCCGCCGAGATCTGCATCTACACGAACGCGAACATCTCGCTGGAGACGCTGCCGTGAGCGCTGGAGAATCCCCCGCGAGCGAAGGCCGCACGTTCACGCCGCGCGAGATCGTCTCGGAGCTCGACCGCTACGTGATCGGCCAGCGCGAAGCGAAGCGCGCCGTCGCCGTGGCGCTCCGGAATCGTTGGCGGCGGCAGCAGGTGCCCGAGTCGCTGCGCGACGAGATCGCCCCGAAGAACATCATCATGATCGGGGCGACCGGCGTCGGAAAGACGGAGATCGCGCGGCGGCTCGCGAAGCTGTCGCAGGCGCCCTTCATCAAGGTCGAAGCGTCGAAGTTCACCGAGGTGGGCTACGTCGGCCGCGACGTCGAGTCGATCATTCGCGACCTGACCGAGCTCTCGATCCAGCTCGTGCAGGCCGAGGAGCAGCAGGCGGTTCGCGCGAAGGCCGAGGAGCGCGCCGAGGAGCGGTTGCTCGATGCGCTCCTGCCGCCGGTGCAGCCGGCTTCGACCGGAGCCGCCGGATTCCACGTCGTCGGGGACGAGCCGGACTCGTCCGCCTCGGCGACGAGGGAGAAGCTGCGCAAGCTGCTGCGCCTGGGTGAGCTCGAAGAGCGCGAGGTCGAGCTCGAGCTCTCGGAGGAGAGTGGCGGTCCGTCCCTCTCGATCATGACACCGCAGGGTGTCGAGGAGATGGGCGTTCAGTTCAAGGATCTGCTCTCGGGGATGCTGCCGAAGCAGACGTCGCGACGACGGCTCAAGATCGCGGACGCGCGCGAGGCGCTGATCGAGGAAGAGGCGCGGGAGCTGGTCGACGCAGAGCGGGTGAAGGAGCTCGCGATCCGGCGGGTCCAGGACTCCGGGATCGTCTTCATCGACGAGATCGACAAGGTCGCCGTCGGGAGCGGAGGCCGGCAGGGTCCCGACGTCTCGCGTGAAGGCGTCCAGCGCGATCTGCTCCCGATCGTCGAGGGCTCGACCGTCCAGACCAAGCACGGTCCGGTCGTGACCGATCACATCCTCTTCGTCGCCGCCGGCGCCTTCCACCTGGCGAAGCCCTCGGACCTGATTCCGGAGCTCCAGGGCCGCTTCCCGATCCGCGTCGAGCTGAAGAGCCTGGGACGCGACGATCTGGTCCGGATCCTGACCGAGCCGGACAACTCCCTCGTCCGGCAGTACGCGGCGCTCCTCGCGACGGAAGGGATCGATCTCGTCTTCGCCGACGACGGGATCACCGCGATCGCCGACGTCGCCGCGACCGTCAACGAACGGACCGCGGACATCGGTGCGCGCCGGCTGCATACCGTGATGGAGCGCCTCCTCGAGGCGCTCTCCTTCGACGCCCCGGACCTCGGCGCCCGGACGGTGACCGTCGATCGGGCGATGGTGGAAGAACGATTGGGCGACCTACTGGACGATCAGGATCTTTCGCAGTTCATTCTGTGAGTCGCGCGTGCCCGCCCCGGCGCAGCTGGGCCGGGAAGGGCGGTGGCGCGCGCGTTGGGGGGACATATGGGTGATACGCCGGACGGGGCGACGCGCGAGACGCGCAGTCGTGTCCTGATCGTCGACGACGAGGTCTTCTTCCTCGAGGCGATCGACGAGATCCTGACCGAGGGCGGCTTCGACACGGTGCGGGCCGAGGACGGCGAGTCGGCGCTCGAGCGGGCGGCGGATCCCGCGATCGGCGTGGTCGTGCTCGACGTGCGGCTGCCGGACATGGACGGGATCCAGGTGCTGGCCTGCATCCGCGAGATGCGGCCGGAGCTCTCGGTGATCATGCTCTCCGCGTCGACGGACCAGGAGATCGTGCTCGAGGCGCTGCGACTCGGTGCGGCGGACTATCTCGCGAAGCCGCTGCACGACGAGGAGCTCGTCCTCGCGGTCGGACGCGCGCTCGAGGGATACGAGGCGAACGCCGCCCGCCGGCGTCTGCGACAGCGGATCGACCGTCTCGTGGAGGGGATGGAGCGGCTCTCCCAGGTCGTGCGTCTGGCGGCGCCCGACGAGCGGGTCGACGTCCTGCGGCAGGGGATCGTGGACTCGGCGAGCGTCGTGCTGCAGGCGAACCGGGCTTCGCTCATGCTGGCCGATGCCGATCGCGAGTGGCTCTCGGTCGTCGCCAGTCGAGGCGTGGACGTCGATCCGACCACGATGTCCGCGCGCAAGGTGGGGGAGGGCGCGGCGGGGACGTGCTTCGCGGAAGGCGCGGTGCTCTGCGTGCCGGACGTCCAGGCGGATACGCGCTTCTCCGGGCGCGGCGCGGGGAGCTACGAGAAGCAGGACTTCGCCTGTGTCCCGCTGGTCTGTCTCGGCGTGCCCGTCGGCGTGCTCTGTCTCACCGAAGGGGAGGACGCGGACGGGCTCTCCCTCGAAGAGACGAACGTGCTCCGGCTGCTCGGAATGCAGATCTCGGAGTTCCTCGCCGCGGATCCGGAGGTGGAGCGGCTGCTCGCGAGCGCGCAGGTCGCCGAGGTCGAAGGAGTCGCCCTCGACGGGATCGGGACTCTCGACCTGCTCGACACCGTCGACGGCGACGCGGAGATCGCCCAGGCGATCTGCGAGGCCGTCGCGGCGGAGGTCGAGCCCGCTCGGGTGCTCGGGGCCGCCCTCGGCGCGGTCGCGACCCGGCTTCGCGCCGCACCCGTCGCGATTCATCTGGTCGATCCGGAGCGAACGGCGCTCCTCCGGGAAGCGCAGGTCGACGGCGGCGTCGCCGCGGACCGGTCCCGGCTGCCGCTCGACCGGGGGCTCTCGGGGGCCGTGGTCCAGACCGGCCAGCTGGTGGCGGCACCGGAGCCGGAGCAGGATCCGCGCTTCGACGCCGAGACGGACACGGCCGAGGACGGTCTCGTACGGCCCTTCCTCTGCGTCCCGCTCCGCCTGCGAGAGAAGGTCGTCGGCACCGTCCGGGTCTTCCTGGAGCCCGGCTCCCCGGCCTCTCCCCGGACCGCCGAGGTGCTCGGAGCGGCCTTTTCGGCGGCCGTCCGCAACGTCCTTCTGTACCGTTCGCTGCTTCAGAGCATCGAGGAGGTCGCCGAAGCGCGGAAGAACGCCCGCGCCTGAGGGGCCCCGACCGGGCGGCGCGGACGCGCCGGGCCGCCACCGGAACGAGAGTCATGAAGCAGCTGGTCGACAAAGCGAAGGTCCTGATGGAGGCGCTGCCCTACATGCAGCGCCTGATGGGCAAGACCATCGTGATCAAGTACGGCGGCCACGCGATGACCGACGAGGCGCTGCGGGCGTCCTTCGCCGCGGACGTCGTGCTGCTCAAGCACATCGGGGTGCGGCCGGTGATCGTGCACGGCGGTGGCCCGCAGATCGCCGAGACCCTCGAGGCGATGGGCAAGCAGTCGACCTTCGTGGAGGGGCGACGGGTCACCGACGACGACACGATGTCCGTCGTCGAGATGGTGCTCGGCGGCAAGATCAACCGGGAGATCGTCCAGCTCGTCCAGCAGGCGGGCGGCTCCGGCGTCGGCTTCACCGGGAGTGACGGCGGACTCATGCGGGTCGAGAAGAAGTTCATCAACGGCCAGGACCTCGGCCGCGTCGGCGACCCGAAGCACGTGGATCCCTACGTCGTGATGGCGGCGATGGATGCGGGGATGGTGCCGGTCGTCGCGCCGATCGGCTTCGATTCCACCGGGCTCTCGTACAACGTGAACGCGGACGAAGCGGCCGGCGCGATCGCCTCGGCGCTCGGCGCGGAGAAGCTCATCCTGCTGACGGACGTCGACGGCGTGCTCGACGCGCAGGGACGACTGATCAGCGAGTTGACGACCGAGAAATGCCGGGCCCTGATCGAGGACGGCACCATCAAGGGCGGGATGATCCCCAAGATGGAGTGCTGCATGTCGGCGCTCCGCGGCGGGGTCTCGCGTACGCACGTCGTCGACGGACGGATCCAGCATGCGGTGCTGCTGGAGATCTTCAGCGACGACGCCGGCGTCGGGACCGTCCTGGTCTCCTGACGCCGCCTTCCCGGAGCCGGCCGGCGAGCGTGATCGCGGCCGAAACGCGCCTTTCCCGCCCTCTGCGGGGCACGCGGGCGCCCGCCAACGAACGTGGCGTGGCCCCGCCATTCGAGTGAGACGAGCGATGCCGAAGGATTTTCTGAGCGTGGCGGACTTCTCCGCCGACGAGCTGTGGTCGATGGCGGATCGGGCAGCGAGCCTGCGCGCGGCCCACCGCGCGGGCAAGCGCGAGCGCACCCTCGAAGGGCGCACCCTCGCGATGTACTTCGAGAAGCCGTCGTTGCGCACCCACGTCACCTTCGAGGCGGGCATCGTCCAGCTCGGCGGTCACGGGATCCTCTTGAAGCCCGAGCAGATCGGCATCGGCTCGCGCGAGACCGCGGCGGACGTCGCGAGGGCCCTGTCACGCTGGGTCGACGTGCTGATGGCGCGGACCTTCAGCCACGCCCTCGTCGAGGAGCTCGCCGCCGAGGCGACCATCCCGGTGATCAACGGCTTGACCGATCTGCTCCACCCGTGTCAGGCGATGGCCGACCTCGCGACGATCGCCCAGTTCGTGAAGCCGCAGGAGGCCGCGATCGCGTACGTCGGCGACGGGAACAACGTGGTCAACTCGCTGATCCTGCTCGCCTCGGTTCTCGGGCTGCGTCTCAACGTGGCGACCCCGTCGACCCACCGGCCCTCGCCGGAGATCCTCGAGCGGGCGAAATCCCTCGCGCGCGAGAGTGGCGCCGAGATCGAGCTCGGTGAGGATCCCACGCAGGCGGTCCGTGGCGTCGACTTCGTCTACACCGACACCTGGACCAGCATGGGACAGGAGGAGGAGGCGGCCGCGCGCCGCGAGATCTTCCGCGCGTACCAGGTGAACGACGCGCTGCTCGCCCATGCCCGCGATGCGCGGGTCATGCACTGCCTCCCGGCGCATCGCGGCGAAGAGGTGAC
>JAUIMK010000322.1 GCA_030432735.1 bacterium | reverse complement strand
CTCGGCGATGTCGAGGTTGCCCATGATCTTGATGCGCGAGGCGATCGCGGGCTGGAGCGCGCGGGGCAGGGGCTTCATCGGCTCGTAGAGCACGTCGTCGATCCGGAAGCGGACGCGGATCTCGTGCTCGAAGGGCTCGATGTGGATGTCGCTCGCTCGCTCCTTCACCGCGTGCTGCATCATCGAGTTGACGAGCCGGATGATCGGCGCGTCGTCGGTCGACTCGAGCAGGTCCTTCGGTGCCTGGGAGAGGTCGGTCGCGAGGGCTTCGAGATCGTCCTCGGCTTCTTCCGCGAGCTGATCCGTCGACGTGAGCCCGCGGTCGTAGACCACGTTGATCGCGTTCAGGATCACCGGCTCCCGGGCGAGCACGACCTCGATCTCGGCCCCGTCGAAGAGCAGGTGGAGATCGTCGAGGGGCGAGACGTCGAGGGGGTCCGCGACCGCGACGCGCAGGACGCCGTCCGAAGCCCAGCCCAGGGGCAGCACCCGGTGCTGCTTGGCGAAGGCGATCGGCACGTCCGCCAGGATGGCCTCGTCGACCTCCTCGGGGTCGATCGCCGCGACGACGGCGAGTCCGAGCTGGGAGCCGAGGGCATGCAGCACCTCGTCGCCGTTCAGGAACCCTTCCTCGACGAGCACGTCGGCGAGGCGTTCGTGGCTCTCGGTCTGGCGCAGGCGCGCCTGCTCGAGCTGCTCCGGCGTGAGCCGCGTCTCGCGGACCAGGATCTCGCCGAGCTCGAGGCTCGAGGGCTCCATGCGCGCCTCGCTCGTCACGGATTGCCGCTCCGCAGGATGGTCACCTGCGAATCGTAGCCGTAGGAGGCATCCAGGGTCTCGGCCGCACGGTCGGCCTCCCAGAGGTCGTCGAAGGGGCCGACCTGGATCGTGAACACGAGCTGGCCGTCCGAGTCGCGGGTGACGAGCGTTCCGTCGTAGCCCGCGTCGACGAGCGCCGTCAGTACGTCCGTCGCCTCGCGTTCGTCGAGGTAGGTCGCGACCTGCACGGCGTAGCGCTGGGTCGCGGCCTCCGCCTCCCGGGCGAGCTGGGCGGCTCGCGCGGCCTCGGCTCTCGCCTGCTGCTCCTCGAGCTCGCGCATGCGGTCGAGGGGGTAGCGGCTCGCGTGGCGCTGGAGCTCCGCGACCGCGAAGTCCTTGCCGGCCGTGTCGCGGTCCCACTGGGCGAGCTCCGGGAATTCGTCGCTCTGCGGGAGTCGTTCCTCCATCTCGAGTCGCTTGCGGATCGTCTCCCGCTCGAGATCCTCGGCGCTCCGGATGATGTGGGGCGTGAGGAAGATCAACAGGTTCGTCTTGCGGAGCTCCTCGCGCTGGGTCTTGAAGAACCAGCCGAAGAAGGGAACGTCGCGGAGGAAGGGGACGCCGGACTCCGACTCCGTGTAGGTCTCGTCGATCAGGCCGCCGATCGCCACGGTCTCGCCGTCGTTCACGACGACGGTGTTCTCGATCTTGCGGTTCGAGAGCGAGACGCCGACCTCTTCGGGGTCACCGAGGGCGGGGTTCGGCGCCACCTCGGTGATCTCCTGGAAGATGTTGAGACGGAGGGTGTCACCCTCGCTGATCTGCGGGGTGACGCGCAGGGTGACGCCGACGTCCTGCCGGTCGACGTTGACCGACTGCGAGAGATTGTCGCCGCCCGTCGCGGCGTCCGTCCGTCCGGTCACGATCGGAATGTTGTCACCGATGATGATCTCCGCTTCCTCGTTGTCGGAGGTCAGGATGTGCGGCGCGGAGACGATGTCCACGTCCCGGTCGGTGGCGCTCGCGGTCACGCCGATGCCCACGGTGGTTCCGTCGCTGTCCGCGGCGACGGATCCGTCGAAGGAGTCCGCCGGGTCGTCGTGGGTGGCGCTCCGGATGGCCTGCATGAGATTGTTCGCGCCCGGCACGAAAGCGGCGCCGGTCTGGAAGAGCAGGTCGGTGTCCCCGTTCACGATCCGGAACGCGGCGTCGAAGCCGAGCGAGAGGTTGTCGGTCACGTCGACCTCGACGATCAGTGCCTCGACGAGCACCTGCGGCCGGGACACGTCGAGCTGCTCGATCACCTGCTTGAGCGTCTCGTAGCCTTCCTTGCTCGCCTTGATCACGAGGGCGTTGGTGGCCGGGTCCGCGGTCACCGTGATCCCGTCGTCGAGGGGCGTCACGGTCGCGCGCGCCGCCGCGTTGTTGGAAGCCGCGCCGGGCAGCGGCGAGCTTCGGGTCGAGCCGCCGCCCCCGCTGCCGACGAGGGAGTTGAGGGTCTCGGCGAGCTCCTCGGCATCGGCGTGCTTCAGGTAGTACACGCGGATGCGCCCGGTCCCCGTCACCTGGATGTCGAGCTTCTGGACGAGGCCGCGGATGTCGGCGAGCTGCTGGCGGGAGGCGAGGACCAGGAGCGAGTTGGTCCGCTCGTCGGGGAGGATGCGGACGGTGGGGCCGACGCCGCCTTCGGTGGCCGCGGCGGCGTTGTTGGTCGAGCTGCGCCGCCGCGCGCTCGCCCGGCGCTGCGCGGCGGTGGATCGTCCGCCGGCGCTCGCGACCTCGGCGCCGTAGATCTCGGAGAGCTGCTCGGCGAGGGTCGTCGCGTCCGCGTACTCGATCTTGATGACCGCGAGCTCCTGGCGGTAGCTCTCGACGTCGAGGGCCGCGAGGATCGAGAGCAGTCTTCGGATGTTCGACTCGCTGTCGGTGACGATGATCGTGTTCGTCGGCTGGTAGGCGACGAGGGAGGCGTCCTTCGAGATCAGCGGCTTGATCGTGTTGGTGATCGCGTCCGCGTCGATGAAGTTGAGAGGGACGAGGCGGGTCACGAAGCGATCGCGATTCGGGGAGTCGGCGCCGCCCCGGACGGTGTCGAGGGCGGATTCCTTGATGTCCCGGATCGGCAGGATCTTGTACGTGTCGCCCGGGCCCATCAGGAGGGAGAAGCCCTTGACCTTCAGCACCGACTCGAAGACCGCGAAGGCCTGGTCGACGGTCACCCGGGTCGGGCTCACGATCGTCACGCGTCCCCGCACCCGGTCGTCGTAGATGAAGTTCTTGCCCGTCATCCGGGAGATCGTGTCGATCACCTGGGGCAGCTCGACGTCGGCGAAGTCGAGGGAGACGAGATCGCCGTCGGCCTCCTGGGCGAAGGTGACGGCGGGCGAGACGGCGAGCGAGAGCAGCACCGTGGCCACGGCGAACGCCAGCCATGCGACGATCGGCCGCCGGCGGCGATCGGGGAGGGAAGGGCGTTCTCGGTTCAGCGGGCGCACTTGGTCTAGTTCCCCATGAGCTCGTCGGGGGATCCCTCGTACGAGTAGATCTCACCGTCACGCTCGTAGCCGAGGACCAGGTCCTCCGCCGTCGAGAGCTCGTTCATGATGCGGCTGGTGGCCTCGAGGCGGTCGACGACGACGCCGTTCACCTCGGTGATGATGTCGCCGTTCTGGAGGCCGACCTTTTCGAAGAGGCTGTCCGGCTTGATCGCGTCGACCTTCATGCCGAGCATCGACCCGTCTTCGGGGTCGTATTCGGGCACGATCCGCGCCGACGAGAGCAGGCGGGAAATCCCCTGGCCATCCTCTCCGTTCAGCTTGGCGAGGCGCTCGTCCAGGGTCTCCCGCGGCTCCGTCGGGCGTCGCCGCGCCTGTCGCGGTGTCTTCCTGGGCTGCCGGCGGGGCTGCTTCCGGTCGTCCTCGTAGAGGGCCAGCTCCTCGAGCTTGCCGGCGTTGTCGAGAATGATGCGGGCGCGCTCGATGTCCTTGACCCGGACGCGCTTCAATCCTTCGAACTCGTGTCCGATCGCCACGACGATCGCCTTGCGCGACTTCTCGTTCTGGACCGACGCACGGGAAAGGTCCGGGTTGTTCGATGCGGCCGTCCCGAGGAGCTTCAAGGGGAGCTTCGTCTTGCTGAGCGGCTCCTGCTCGTCGATCTCGTCGACGACCTGGATGTCGCTCACGAGCTTGGCTCCGAAGAGGTTCCGGTCGAGGATCGCCGCGTGGGAGACGGTCGGCGCCGTCGCGACGTCCACCGCACGGGCGACTTCGTTCTGCACCGGCGGCGGCTCGAGGGCCGCGCCGCCCACCGCCGTCACCATGTCCGCTGCCAGGTAGCAGCTCACCGCCACCAGCAGCAGGTTCACAGCCTTGATCACCGTGGGACCCATCCCGCTTCTCGTTCCTCTTCGACTCGTCGTGCTTCGTCGCGCGGCAGCGGGGGCCTTCGCTCGTCCTCGTTCGACGGGACGCGTTCCGGCCCTGCCGAGCCTCGTCTCTGGCCTCTGCCGAGCCCGCTACGGGGAGCAGGGAGACGGGTCCGTCGTCGATCCCCCGTCCATCTCGTCGGGAGGCGGCGCAATATAGCCGTGGGCGAACCCGGTCTCCATCCAAACCATCGGAATTTCAAGCGGTTACTGGAGATCTTTCACTCGCCCCGCACGTCGATCTCGAAGCCGGCGGGCCGCGGTATCGAAGGACCCCGGGCGTGGATCGGGAGTTCCTGGGCCGCGGCGTGCCGTCCGGACCCGAGGAAGGGGGGATCCCCCCGCGAGCCCGACCCGGGGCGTGTCCCGGGTCACCGAATCGAGGAAATCCTGCCGCTCGGATTGACAGAGGCCGTCTCGGCCCCAGGTTCCCCGCCGACCCGGTACCCGGGGGCGACTCGCCCCGCAGACGCCGGGCCGAACCGAAGGAATCGGGAAGAAATCGGCGGAGGCCGGTCGGCACGTTCGGGCCGCCCCGCGATGAGCCACGAAAGGCGAAGGCAGGAAGCCATGGCAGACGAAGGCAAGATCATCGGCATCGACCTGGGCACCACCAACTCGGTGGTGGCCGTGATGGAGGGCGGTCAGCCGACCGTGATCGCGAACGAAGAGGGCGGGCGGACGACGCCGTCCGTCGTCGGCTTCGCCGACGACGGTGAGCGGCTCGTCGGCGCGATCGCGAAGCGCCAGGCGGTCACCAACCCGACGAAGACGATCTACTCGGTCAAGCGCTTCATGGGTCGGCGCCTCTCGGAGGTGCCCGAGGAGACGAGTCTCGTCCCCTACGAGGTCGTCGAGGGCAAGGACGGCGGCGTCGCCATCAAGATCGACGACCAGACCTTCGCCCCGCCGGAGATCTCGGCGATGGTGCTCGGCAAGCTCAAGGCGGCGGCCGAGGCCTATCTCGGGACGAAGGTGACCGGCGCCGTGATCACGGTGCCCGCGTACTTCAACGACGCCCAGCGTCAGGCGACCAAGGACGCGGGCAAGATCGCGGGTCTCGATGTCAAGCGCATCATCAACGAGCCGACCGCGGCGGCGCTCGCCTACGGCCTCGACAAGAAGGAAGACGA
>JAUIMK010000015.1 GCA_030432735.1 bacterium | reverse complement strand
ACGCCGACACGCCCGCGGTCTCCGCGGCGGCGGAGCCGGACGATTTCGAGCCCGCCACAGCGGCGCTGAACCGACCGTCCGGCTAGCGCGGGCCCGAACGAGACGGGGCCGCGTCCGGATCCCGCCCGAGGCGGGGATCCGGGCACGGCCCCAGTCACGGACCCGCGCGGATCCGCCGCGATCCGTCCCGTCTTCGCGGCCGAGCCCGGCCGCGAAGACGGTGGGACGGGACGCTAGTTGCCGAGACCGCGGCGCGCTTCCGCCGCGGCGTCGTCGATCGCCGAGTTCGCCGAGTCGGCGGCATCGTCGATGGCGGAGCCGGCCGAGCTGGCCGCGTCGTTCATCGCCTCGTTCGCCGAGCTCGCGGCGTCGCGCGCGCTGCTCCGAGCCGAGTCCGCCGCATCGCTCGCGGTGTCGCGCACCGAGTCGGCCGTCTTGCGCGCCGCATCCGTCGCGTCGTTCGCCGTCTCGCGAACCGCGTCGGCGGCGTTCGAAGCCGTCTCACGCGCCGCGTCCGCCGCGCCGCTCGCCGTGTCACGGACCGCCTCCGCCGCGTCGCGACCCGCCTGCGAAGCACCGTCCACCGCGTCGTCCACGAGGCCGTTCGCGTTGTCGAGCGCGCTGCTTGCGCTCTCCTTCACGCTGTCGGCCGCGTCCTTGAGGCCCGCTTCCACGTTGCCGAGGGTCTTGTCGAGCGCCTCGCCCGGCGTGCCGCTTCCCTGATCGTCGCTGCAACCGACCGTCGCGATCGCCAGCCCCAGAACCGACGCGAACACCGCGCCCTTCGTCTTCGAAATCGTCATCGCATCCTCCTCCGTCCCACCCCGTTGTCCTCTCAATGGACGAAAGGTGTGATTCGTCACAAGGCGAGTGGGCATGACGGCGCGCAGTCAACGGGAGGCCCAGCGACGCCGCCGTGACGCACGTCACGTTTTCCGGGAATCCGCCGTCGCTGGAGGATGATGGACGCGTGCTTCGCCCGACGGAGGACTCAGGCGCGACGCACCCGCCCGAGCGCGCCGAGCAGGCCGGTCCCGATCAGGAGCCCGAGCGCGAGGCCCGGCTCCGGGACGCTGGCGAGACCCGCTGGCGTGAAGCGATCGAGACTCAGGGTCTCCATCGTCGAGCCGGTCGCGGGGTCGATCACGTTGTAGAAGGTGCGCGTCCCCGCCCCCGAGAACGCCGTGCCGACCACGTACGCCATCCCCGATTCCGGTGACCAGGTCATCGACGCCCCGGTCCAGAAGGCGCCGTCGCCCGGAAGCTGACTCGGCGAGCAAGACGGGGGACAGCTGCCAAGGTCGAGCTCCCAGAGACCGTTCGGGCCGAAGGGCGTCGCGAAGAGGAGCTTGTCGAGGGTCGGGTCGTAGGCCAGGCTCGAGAAGGCGCTCGCCGGGGTCCAGCCGAGGCCGCCGAGGAGACTCGCCGTGTTCGGGGACGCGGGATCGATCGCCCGCAGCTCGCCGGTGTCCCCGGTCGAGACCTCGAGCCCGATCAGTCGATCGTCTGCAGGCGAGGAGGTCGCGCCGGGATCGTAGGCGAGGGACACGAACTCGTCGGTTCCGTTCGCGATCTGGCCGATCGTCGCGGTCGAGAGCCCCGTCGCCGGGTCGATCGTGATCACGCGGTCGTCGCCGACGGTGGGGACGATGCCGTAGACGACGTCGGCATCGGTCGAGTACGCGAGCGCGCGGACGTCGTCCGCCGTCCCCGAGATCTGGCCGAGGTTCGTCCAGTCTCCCGTGTAGGCGGAGAGGCGCAGCATGTCCTCGGGCGCGAGCCCCGCGTCCCCGGGATCGGCGGACGCGAGCAGGTGGACGCCGGCGTCGCCGGTGATCGATCCGCAGCAGCCGCCGGAGCAGATGCCCCCCGCGTCGTCGCACTTCGCGCCGTCGGTGAGCGGATCGCCGGCCAGATCGAGGCAGGGACAGAGCTCGCCGCTCGAGGCCTCCGTCCGCGCGTCGCGCATACGCGTGCACTCGGTCGCGGTCAGACACCCGCCGAGGCCCGGCGTGAAGACCGTCGCCTGCATGAGCGCGCATTTCGGGGTGGCGACGTGCTGGAGGCAGGCGTTGTGGCCCCGCTCGTGGGCGATCACGCTCGCGAGCGTGCCGTCGTCGAAGGCCTCGACGGTCACGTACATCCAGAGGTTCGGGTCGTCGTTCCCGTTCCCGTCACAGCCGGGCAGGACCGCGCAGCCGATCGCCGTCGGCGACGAGCCGTTGCAGTAGGTCAGACTGTCGACGAGGAAGGCGCGGGAGCCAGCGCCGCCCGTTCCGGCGATCGCGTTCTGATCGGCCAGGCTGTCGATCACGTCGAGGCCGTCCCCGGTCGAGCCGAAGGTCGTGACCGAGACGCTGTTGGCGAGCTTCGTGCAGCAGGCGTTGTCCGCCGGTCCGTTGCGGCCCACCAGCAGACGATTGCCGCGCTCGACCGACTCCTCGATCACGTTCGTCCAATAGGCGAGGTCTTCCCCGGCGCCGGGGTCGATCAGATCGACGTGCACGAACCAGGTCAGGTCGTGGAGGTCGACCTCGGGATTCGCCGAGACCGGACCCGCGATCAGGGAAAGAAGGAGAAGGAGGACGCCGGACAGGCGGCCGGTCGTGTTCGAGAGGGCGGAGAGGGTCATCGCGTCATCCTCCCGCGCCCGACCTCGCGGGCCGCTTCGCGCCGCGCCCGCCGACGTTCCCGGGCCTGCTCGATGTGGGCTCGCAGGGCGGGGTCCGCCGCACGGGCCGAAGCGCGGTCGAGCGCGGCGGCGGCGTCGGGATGATCCGTGTCCGCGAGGCCGTCCGCAGCCGCACGGCGGCGCAGCTTCGTCAGGCGCTCACCGCGGTGGTGGCGGAAGGTCCAGCGCGGCGCGTCCTCGTTCTCGAGGCGCGCCGTGAGCCGCGCGACGGCGCGCGGGTCGTGGTCGGCGAGCTTCGCGAGCGCGAAGGGCAGCGCCTGCCAGGCGCGGAACGTCGCGCGGTCGATCTCGCCTTCGCGAGGCTGGTCCGCCCAGGCGGCGACTGCCTCGAGCCCGCCCTCGGGCCCGCAATGGCCGATCGCGAGCAGGATCTCGGCGTGGCTGCGGGCCTCGGCGGGATCCCCGAGGAGCTCGATCAGACGAGCGCAGCCGTCGGCGCCGATGCGCGCGGCCTCTTCCTCCGGCAGGCCCTCGTAGTGGCGCATCCGAACCAGGTCCTCGGTCTCTCCGATCGTGAGCGTCTGCTGCGCGACAGCGACCACGGGCGCGAGAACGAGCGCGAGAAGGAGAGGGAGGAACGCCGCGGCGTGGCGCCTCGGGCGCGAGGAAAGAGAAAGGATCGGGCACGCGGAGCGCGCGTGGGATCCCGGGATAGAGCGCACAATGACCTCCGCTTGGTCCGCTCGACGGGGGCTCGATCGGGTTCGAGGGTAGCAACGCCCAGGCAACGCCCGCCGTTGACACCCTTGCCTATTCGGCGATTCTGCCCGAGCGGCGGAGCGCGGGCCCCCGGCCGTCCCCCTCCTCGCCGCGACTTGCCGACCCGATTCCACTCCGTGATCCCGAGGTGCACGCGACGCACCGAGGACGATCCGTGAGATCCGTACAGGGAGCCCTGAACGCCATGAACTTCGATTTTTCCGATGAGCAGAAGCTTCTGCAGCAAACGGCGAGGGACTACCTCGACGCGAACTCCCCCCTCACGACCTGCCGCGAGATCCTCGAAGGCGACCAGCCCTATGCCGCCGACCTCTGGAAGGGCGCGGCGGAGATGGGCTGGCAGGGCGCGGTGGTCCCGGAGCAGTACGGCGGCGCGGAGTTCGGTCATCTCGAGCTCGCGATGATCGCCTTCGAGGTCGGGCGCGCGCTGGCGCCCATCCCCTTCGGCCCGAGCGTCTACGTCGCGACCGAAGCGATCCTCCGCTTCGGCTCCGATGCCCAGAAGAACGCCTGGCTCCCGAAGCTCGCCGACGGCTCCGCGATCGGGACCTTCGCCTTCACGGAGAAGCCCGGCCAGAACGCGGCCACCGGCGTCGAGGCGAGCGTCTCCGGCGGCGCGATCAGCGGCACGAAGCTGCCGGTCGCGGACGGGGGCGTCGCGAACGTCGCCGTCGTCGCCGCCACGGAAGGCGGAAGCCTGGGCCTCTACCTGGTCGACCTCGACGGCTCGGGCGTCACCCGCGAAGGCCTCGACTCCTTCGACATGAGCCGGCCCCAGGCGAAGCTCGGCTTCGACGGCGCGGGCGCGGAGGCGCTCGCGGGGGCGGACGCGGCGGGGATCGACGCGCTCCTCGACGTCGCCGCCGTGCTGCAGGCCTTCGAGCAGGTCGGCGCGGCGGAGCGCGCCCTCGAGATCACCCGGGAGTTCATCCTCGGTCGCTACGCCTTCGGCAAGCCGATCGCCGCGAACCAGGCGATCAAGCACCGCATGGCCGACCTGTGGTGCAAGGTCGAGCTCGCCCGGTCGAACGCCTACTACGCCGCGTGGGCGCTCTCGACGAACGACCCGGAGCTGGCGACCGCCGCGGCGATCGCGCGGATCTCCGCCTGCGAGGCCTTCGAGGACACGACGGTCGAGATGATCGAGTTCCACGGCGGCGTCGGATACACGTGGGAGTACGACTGCCACCTCTTCTACCGCCGCGCCAAGCTGCTCTCCTCGCAGCTCGGCACCCCGAAGTACTGGAAGAACCTCCTGATCGATCGGCTCGTCTAGTCGGTTCCGGCTCCGCGCGAACCAGGGGGTTCGCGCCGAACGCGTGAGCCGCGAGTCCGACCGCCTCCCCTACCCTCAACCATCGACCCGGGCGATTCGCCCAGGAGACACGACATGGATTTCAACGACACTCCCGAAGAAGCTGCCTTCCGCGCCGAGGCGCGCGCCTGGCTCGAAGCGAACGCCGAGCCCCTCGCCGACGGCGAGCAGCCGGAGATGGGCGAGAACCTCTCGCCGGAGAACGTCGCCGCGGCGAAGGCCTGGCAGAAGAAGAAGGCCGACGCCGGCTGGGCCTGCATCACCTGGCCCCGGGAATACGGCGGCCGCGGAGCGACGCCGATGGAGAACGTGATCTGGAACGAGGAGCAGGCGAAGTTCAAGACGCCCGGCGACATCTTCTCGATCGGCATCGGCATGTGCGGCCCGACCGTGATGGCCCACGGCACTCCCGAGCAGCAGGCGCGCTGGATCCCGAAGCTGCTCTCCGGTGAGGAGGTGTGGTGCCAGCTCTTCTCCGAGCCCTCCGCCGGATCGGACCTCGCGGGCCTGCGAACGACCGCGGTCAAGGACGGCGACGAGTGGGTCGTGAACGGCCAGAAGATCTGGACCTCCGGGGCGCAGATCTGCGAGTGGGGCATCCTGGTCGTGCGAACGGACCCGACGGTCGTGAAGCACGCGGGCCTCTCCTACTTCGTGGTCAACATGAAGTCGCCGGGGATCGAGATCCGCCCGATCACCCAGATCAACAAGGCCCAGGGCTTCAACGAAGTCTTCTTCACCGACGTCCGCATCCCCGACGACCAGCGCCTCTCGGAAGTCGGCAACGGCTGGGCCGTCGCGCTGACCACGCTCATGAACGAGCGCCAGTCGATCGGCTCCGGCATGGGCGTGGGCTCCCTCGAAGATCTCGTCGACTTCGCCGCCGGAATCGAGATCGACGGCAAGCCGGCCCTCGAGGACAGCGCGGTCCGCGAACGGATCGCCGACTACGTGACGAAGGCGCGCGGCCTCAAGAACACGTCGCTGCGAACCCTGACCGCGCTCTCGAAGGGGTTGCCGCCGGGGCCCGAGGCCTCGATGGGCAAGCTCGTGGGCGCGGTGCTCCAGCAGGAAGCGGCCTCGTTCGCGATGGACCTCGCGGGCGCTTCGGGGGCGCTTCTCGACGCGGACGCGACGCCGGACGCGGCGGCGTGGCAGGAGCGCTACCTCTCGCTGCCGGGTCTGCGCATCGCGGGCGGGACGGACGAGATCCTGCGCAACATCATCGCCGAGCGGGTGATGGGCCTTCCGTCCGACGCCCGCGCCGACAAGGGTATCGCGTTCAAGGACATCCCGACGGGTCCGCCGCAGTAGGCGACGGCGCTCCTCGCGGTCCGCGCGGGCTCGGCCTCTGTCCGGAGCCCGCGCGGACTTTCTGCTACTCAGGGGACTCCCTCGGCGCGACCCCGCGCCCCATCCGGGAGCCCCCGATGCCCGAGAAATACGTCCGCCGCGACGGACTGCCGATCCTCGTGCGCCACACCGGCAGAACGACGCTGCCGCAGGATCCGCCCGTGCCGGGCGACGGCCCGCCGATCGTCTGCCTCCACGACGCGGGCCTGCAGAGCTCCGTCTTCGAAGGCCTCCTGCCCGCCGTCGCTCCCGACGGCGGCGCGATCGCCTTCGACCTCCCCGGCCACGGACGCTCCGGCTCCCTCGACTCGCTGCCGACCATCGCCGACATGACGGAGATGGCGCGCTGGGTCGCGGAGCGATGCGCCGTCTCGAATCCGATCCTCGTCGGCCACGGCATGGGGGCGCTGATCGCGCTCGAGTGGGCGAAGCAGACGCGCGTCGGCGGCCTCGTCCTCTGCGGAAGCGGACTCGCGCTCGGCATCGACGACGAGACGATCGCGACCATGGACCGGGTGACCCGGGGCAAGGCGCCTCGCCCCTTCGACCCCGGACGGGTCTGCAAGGACGGCGGACGCGAGATGATGCAGAGGGCGTACATGGAGGGGATCAAGACGGATCCCCGGGCGACCCTCGTCGATCTGCAAGCGAGCCGCGCCTGGTCGGACGCCTTCGATGCCGCGAGCTGCGGGATCGAATGCCCGGTCGCCGTCGTGTCGGGGGCCGCCGAGGACGCCGGATGCGTGGCCCGCGCGGAGGCGCTCGCCGGCGGGCTCGCGAACGCGTCGACGGCGAGCGTCGACGGTGCCGCCCATTTCCTGCCCCTCGAACGGCCGGAGGCGCTCGCGGCGCTGATCCGATCCCACGCGGAGGCCGCCTAGCATGTCCTTCTCCGGAAAGATCGCGATCGCCGGCGTCCACGAGTACGAGAGCCGCTGGGCGCCGGACAAGACCGCGTTCCAGATCATGGGCGAGTGCGCGCGGGAAGCCCTCGTCGACGCGGGGCTCGAGCTCTCGGACGTGGACGGCCTCTTCTGCGCGTCGATGGCGTCCGACGCGATGATGCCGGTCGCACTCTCCGAGTACCTGAACATCAAGCCGCGCTATCTCGACGGGAGCAACATCGGCGGCTCGAGCTTCGTCTCGCACGTGGCCCACGCCGCCGCCGCGATCCATGCGGGTCTCTGCGAGATCGGACTGATCCTCTACGGGTCGACCGCGGCCTCGGACGCGATGGCGATCGGGACCGGCAACACGGCGGGACGCGATCCGGGCGCGGCGTTCCACACGCCCTACGGCATGACCCTCGTCTCGTCCTACGCGATGGTCGCCCAGCGCCACATGTACGAATTCGGGACGACGAGCGAGCAGCTCGCCGACATCGCGGTCTCGACGCGCCACCACGCTTCGCTGAACCCGCACGCGAAGATGCGCAAGCCGATCACGCGCGAGGACGTGCTCGAGAGCCGCGTGATCGCGGACCCGCTCCACCTCCTCGACTGCTGCATCATCAGCGACGGCGGCGGCGCGGTGATCGTGACGTCCCTCGAGCGGGCGAAGGATCTCCGCCAGAAGCCGATCGTCGTGCGCGGCACCGGAGAGTCGGTCGCGCATCGCGAGATCGGTGCCCCCGACCTCACGACGATCGCGGCGAAGCAGTCCGGCGAGCAGGCCTTCGCGATGGCTGGCCTGACGCCCGCGGACATGCATCTCGCGACGATCTACGACTCCTTCACGATCACCGTCCTGTGCACCCTCGAGAACCTCGGCTTCTGCAAGAAGGGCGAAGGCGGCGCCTTCGTCGAGAACGGCGGCGTCGGGCTCGGCGGAAGGCTTCCGGTCAACCCCGACGGCGGCGGCCTCTCGTCCAACCACTCCGGCATGCGCGGCATCTTCCTCGTGATCGAAGCCGTTCGGCAGCTGCGCGGCGGCCTCGGTGCGCGGCAGGTCGAAGGCGCCGAGCTCGCGGTGGCGCACGGAACCGGCGGCTACCTCGGGCTGATGCACAGCGGCGCGACGCTGATCCTCTCGAACAGCTAGGAGCCAACTCCATGGCCGATCCGAAGCAGAACCCCGAGTACGAAGCCCCCGCGATCGACTGGGAGAGCCGCGCCTATTGGGAAGGCGCCGGCCGCGGCGAGCTCGTCCTCCAGCGCTGCCGCGACTGCGGCGTGGTCCAGCATCGGCCTCGCGGCCTCTGCGTGAGCTGTCTCTCCGACGACATCGAGCACTTCGTCGCGAGCGGACGCGGCGAGGTCTACACCTACTCCGTCGTGCGTCAGAACCAGATGCCCGCCTTCGCGAAGGCCGTCCCCTACGTCGTCTCCTACGTTCAGCTCGAAGAAGGCCCGCAGCTCCTGACGAACATCGTCGACTGCGACCCCGACGAAGTCACGATCGGCATGCCCGTCCGGGTCGAGTTCGTGCCCACGCCCGCGAAGAACGGCGACGTGCTCGGCGTTCCGAGGTTCGTGCCCGCATGATCCTCGACCTCCATTCCCACTCGATCGCGAGCGACGACGGTCGCGCGAAGGTCGAGAACTACTGTCAGTGGATCCGCAAGAAGTCGCTCCCCCTCGACGGCTTCGTCCTGACAGAGCACCGGCAATTCGACTCCGCCAGCGACTACCGCGCCCTGGAAGACGAGTTCGGCCTGCTGATCCTGAAGGCGAGCGAGGTCGAGACCGAGTACGGCCACGTCCTCGTCTTCGGCGTGAACGACGACCTCGAGGCGAGCTTCGACTTCGCCGACATCCGCAATCCTCTCGCGATGGTGCTCCAAGAGAGCCGGCGCTGCGGCGCGGTCGCCGTCCCCTGCCATCCGGGTCGCCCGAAGGTCGGGATGTGCGCCCACTGGGAGACGAAGGGCGAGGTCGAGGGCGTCGAGATCGTCGAGACCCTGAACGGCGGCAGCCGGGAAGGCGAGAACGAGGAAGCCCTCGCCTTTGCCACGCGCTACGGCTGGAAGCGGATCGGCGGTTCCGACTCCCACATCGTCTCGCACATCGGCCGCTGCGCCACGCGCTTCGACGCCGAGATCCGGGACATCGACGGACTCGTCGCGGCGCTCCAGGGCGACGGGTTCGAGGCGGTGCGTCCGCTCGAGGCGTGAGGGCAGGTCGAGCCGACCCTCAGTCCCGGCCGTCGATCACGACCTCCTCCTCTTCCGTCACGATCCAGACGTTGCGCGCCTGATCCGAGAGCCGCGCCTCGTCCGGCGCGATCGTCGACAGGTAGTCGGGATCCGTGAAGAGCGCGTCCATGTCCTCCCGCGAGCGGTACCAGGCGATCGCGACGCCGTCGAAGTCGACCTCGCCGCGGGCGTAGTCCTCTTCGGTCCGGTGGTTCTGCTCGTAGCGGACGATCCGGCGGGCGACGCTCGGGGTGTCGGCGACGAGGCGCGCATGGACCTCGCGCCAGTGGCGATGGAACTCCTCGGGCGTGAGCGCGGGGTTGCGCTTCACCATCACGATGACCTTGATCATGGGGCGCTCTCCTTCGAGGGCGGAGTATGCGGGAACACGGACGGCGCGCCGAATCCCTGCCGCACGCCCCGACGACGCGCGCCCGGTCCGGATTCGACATCCCGGACGAAACCCCTACGATCGGGGCCGCGGCCGATCCGCCGCCCTCTCCGGAAACGACCATGACCGCTGCCGAACTCCTCTCCGAATACGGCGACCACGTCTTCGACGAGATCGACCTCGAAGTCGAGGCCGACTCTCTCGTCGGCTTCGCCACCGCCTGCGGCGAGACCCATCCCCGCTTCGTCGACCCGTCCCACGAGGACTTCCAGGGCGTGCCGAACTACCTGACGCGGATCCACGGGACGCGCACCCTGCCCGAGGGCTTCCCGGTCGAGATGCACCGCTGCTTCGACGCGGGCAAGTCGATCCAGGTCCATCAGCCGGTCCGGCAGGGCGATCGCGTGACCGGCCGGAGCGAGATCCACGACATCTACGAGAAGAGCGGCCGGACCGGGACGATGCTCTTCATCGTCCACCGCATGAACTTCTACAACCAGGCTGGCGACCATCTCGCGACGGTCGACTGGCGTCTGGTCCAGCGCGAGTTCGATTGATCCATGAGCCAGACCTCCGCCCCCTCCGAGAAGCAGTTCGAGGACGTCGAGTTCGGCGAGGACCTCCCCGAGGTCGACGTCGACGTGAGCCTCGCGAACGTGAAGGTCTTCGCGAAGGCCGCCATGATGGAAGCGCCTCGCTTCACCGATCACGACGAAGCCAGGAAGGCCGGCCTCCCCGGAGCGATCGTCCCCGGCATCATGAGCCAGGGCATCCTCGTCGCCGCGATCCACGCTTGGGCCCCGAACGCCGAGGTCCTGAACGTGGACACGATCTTCCGCGCCCCGCTCCTCGTCGACTCGAAGCCCGTAGCGAGCGGCGTCGTCACGGACATCGACGAGGACGCGAAGGTCATCGAGATCGACCTGACGCTCCGAAACGAGAAGGGCGAGACGCCGGTCGTCGGGACGGCGAAGGTCACGCTCTAGACGAGCGACCGGAGACGATCGGGATGGACCATTTCGAGTACATCACGATGGTCGTTTCGTTCGTGACCGCCTTCGCGGTCTCGCAGGTGCTGTCCGGCTGGGGGCGGCAATTCGCGCTCCGCGAGACCCAGCCCCCCTACGCGCTCCACACCGCGAGCTCGGTCCTCTTTCTCGTCACCCTCGTCCAGTCGATCTGGGGGAGCTGGATCTATCGCGACGTGCCCTGGACCTTCGGCACCTTCCTCGTCTACTTCGCCTCGACGCTCCCCCTCGCCGGCGCGGCGGTCCTGATCCATCCCCCCGCCGCCTCCGCCGAGTCGACGAGCATCCGGGCCCACTACTTCTCGAGCGGTCGCGCGGCCTACCTGCTGATCGCGATCTGGATCGTCATGGCGGGCTGGCTCGAGTGGCTCCTCACGGACCACCTCGGACGCTTCGGCGAGAACACGATCGAGCCCCTGGCGATTCGCGCCCTGACCGCCACGATCCTGACCATCCAGTCGGCCTCGCGCAACCCGAAGGTGCACTGGACCGGCCTCACGCTGCTCGGCGCCATCTTCGGCTACTTCGCCCTGCGTTTCGGGGAATTCTCACCGGCCTGAGACCACGCTGCCGAGGTCCTGCGCGTCCGCCAACGCGGTCCGTAGATCGGCGACACGGCCGCGAACGCGGTCGACGACGGCCCGCCGCCCTGCCAGACTCTGTGCGTTCTCCCGCCGCGCCCCTCCCCGGCGCCGCGCACTCTCAAGGAGCATCCAGCCATGCACGACCTCGTCATTCGGAACGGAAGGATCGTCGACGGAACCGGAAAGAAGGAAGCCTTCTCGGCCGACGTCGCCGTCACCGACGGCGTCATCACGGAGGTGGGCAAGGTCGAGGGAGAAGCGCGCGAGACGATCGACGCGGACGGTCGCCTCGTCACGCCGGGCTTCGTGGACATCCACACCCACTACGACGCGCAGGCGACCTGGGATCCGCACCTGCTGCCCTCGGGCTGGCACGGCGTGACGACGGCGGTCGTCGGCAACTGCGGCGTCGGCTTCGCGCCGGCGCGCCCGGATCAGCGCCAGATGATGATCGAGCTGATGGAAGGCGTCGAAGACATCCCCGGCGCGGCCCTCTCGGAAGGCATCCGCTGGGACTGGGAGACCTTCCCGGAATACCTCGACGCCCTCGAGCGCTCGCCCCTCGCGGTCGACCTCGGGACCCACGTGCCCCACGGCTCGGTCCGCACCTACGTGATGGGCGAGCGCGGCGCGAACAACGAGGCGGCGACCGCAGACGACATCGCCGCAATGGCTGCGATCGTAAAGGAAGGCATCCAGGCCGGCGCGCTCGGATTCTCGACGTCCCGCACGATGGGCCACAAGGCGCTCTCCGGCGAGCCGGTTCCCGGCACCTTCGCCGCGGAGGACGAGCTCTTCGGGATCGGTCGCGTGCTCGGTGATCTCGGCGAAGGCGTCTTCGAGCTCGCCGGGGCGGGAGCCGCGGGCGACACCGGCGGTGACGAGGTCGACTCGGCGCTCAAGGAGATCGAGTGGATGCAGCGCCTCTCGAAGGAGATCCAGCGACCGGTCTCGTTCGCGATGCTCCAGTTCGACGGCGCGCCGAACCAGTGGCGCGAGCTGGTCGAGATCTGCCACCGGTCCCAGGAGAGCGGCGGCGACGTGATGGCCCAGTTCGCACCGCGCCCCTTCGGCATCCTGACCGGCCACCAGACCGAGGCGAACCAGTTCCTCAACCGGCCCGCCTACCTCGAGATCGCCGACCTGCCGCTTCCCGAGCGCGTCGCTCGCATGAAGGACCCGGCCGTCCGCGCGCGGATCCTCGGCCCGGAGCGCGACGAGTCGATCGGCTTCGGCAGCATGCTCGACAACGAGTACATGCTGAAGAAGATCTTCCCCCTCGGCGATCCGCCGGACTACGAGCCCGGCCCGGAGCAGAGCATCTGGGCGATCGCCCAGCGAGAAGGCAAGCCCGCCGACGAGGTCCTCTACGACTACATGCTGCGCGACGAAGGCAAGGAGCTGCTCCTCCTCACCTTCTTCAACTACAGCGACGGCAACCTCGACCTGATGCACGACCTGCTGAACGACGATCGCGCGGTCGTGTCCCTCGGCGACGGCGGTGCCCACTGCGGCGTGATCTGCGACGCGTCGCTCCAGACCTTCATGCTGACCCACTGGGTACGCGACCGGAAGCGTGGTCCGAAGGTCGGCCTCGAGCACGCGGTCCACCGCATCACGCAGGACACCGCCCGGGTCTACGGCCTCTTCGACCGCGGCGTGATCGCGCCGGGGTACAAGGCCGACTTCAACGTCATCGACTTCGACAATCTCTCGCTCCGCCGGCCCGAGATGGCCTTCGACCTGCCGGGAGGCGCGCGACGTCTCCTCCAGAAGAGCCGCGGCTACGACGCGACGATCGTGTCGGGACAGGTGACGATGCGCGACGGCGAGATCACGGCGGCGCGTCCGGGTCGGCTGATCCGCGGTGCCCAGGCCGCGCCCGCGTAGGCACGGGACGGCGCGACGACATCCGCGACTTCGAGAAGGGAGCGAAGCTTCATGAGGAACCTGGGACGACGATCGGGCCTGCTCGCGGCGCTCGTGCTCGCACTCGCGCTGACGGGCTGCGGATACAACGACATCCAGGCCGGGGACGAAGAGGTGAAGGCGCAGTGGTCGGAGATCGCGAACCAGTACCAGCGCCGCGCGGACCTGATCCCGAACCTGGTGAACACGGCGAAGGCCGCGGCGGACTTCGAGAAGGAGACCCTCGCCGCGGTGGTCGCCGCGCGTTCGCAGGCCACGAGCATCCAGATCACGCCGGAGCTCGTGAACGACCCGGAGGCGCTCCAGCGATTCATGGACGCCCAGGGCCAGCTCTCGAGCGCGCTGTCCCGCCTCTTCGCCGTCGCCGAGAGCTACCCGCAGCTCACGGCGACCGCCGGCTTCCGGGACCTCCAGGCCCAGATCGAAGGCACCGAGAACCGCATCACCGTCGCCCGCGGCCGCTACATCGACAGCGTCCGCCGCTACAACACCCTCGTGCGCTCCTTTCCGTCGAACCTGACGGCGATGGTCATCGGCGCCGACGTGAAGCCGACCTTCGAAGCCCGCTCGGACGTGGGAGACCGGCCGCCGGAGGTCCAGTTCTGATCCGGATGCGGACCCGTGTCGGGCGAGCGGCCGGACTCGCACCGGCCCCGACCGTCGCCACGCTCCTCGTCTCGCTCTTCCTGGGCGCGGGCGTCGCAGCCGCGGAGATCGCGATTCCCGCGCTGACGTCGCGCGTGGTCGACGACGCGGGCCTGCTGGACCCGGCGACGGCGAGCCGCCTGCGTTCGACGCTCGCCGCGTACGAAGAGGAGACGCGCCATCAGGTCGTCGTCCTCACGGTGCCGACCCTCGAAGGCGAGCCGATCGAGACCTTCGGCATCCGCGTCGCCGAGGCCTGGAAGATCGGGACCGCGGAGTTCGACAACGGCGTGATCGTCCTCGTCGCGGCCCGGGACCGGCGCGCGCGCATCGAGGTCGGCTACGGCCTCGAGGGCGTGCTCCCCGACGCCGTCGCCGCGCGCATCCTGCGCGAGCGGATGATCCCGGAGTTCCGGCGCGACCGGATCGCGGCGGGAATCGTGGCCGGCGTCGACGCGATCCTCACCGTCGGTCGCGGCGAGGCGCTCCCCCCCGCCCCGCGTCGGAGCCGTCGCGCGACGGAGGGCGCCGCGAACCACTTCTTCACGTCGGTCTTCGTCGGCGTGATGATCGGGATGACCCTCGCCCACCGGAAGCCGAAGTGGATCGCTCCGATCGTCTCGACGCTCGGAGGAGGCATCGCCGCCTTCTTGTTCACGCATGCGGTCCTCGCCACCCTCGCGGCCGCCGCCGCGTCCGCGATCTTGAGCTCCCTCTTCCTCGCGCAGTCGAGCGTCTCCCCGCGCCATCGCGGGCGAGGCGGCTTCTACGTCGGCGGCTCCGGCGGCGGTTTCGGCGGAGGCGGGTTCGGAGGCGGGGGCTTCGGGGGCGGGTTCGGTGGCGGCCTGGGCGGCGGATTCGGAGGCGGCGGCGCCTCGGGAGGATGGTGACGTGAAGCCGTCCCAGCTGATCGGCGCGCAGGACCGGGAACGAATCGAGGACGCGGTCCGGCGCGCCGAGGAGAACACCTCGGGCGAGATCGTCGTGACCGTGGTCCGCGACTGCGATCCCCATCCGGCCGCCGGATGGCGACTCGGTGTCGCGCTCGCGACCCTCGCGCTGCTCGTGTCCTACTACCTCCCGGTCGAAGGCCTCGTCTTCGAGATCCTCGCCCTCCAGCTCGCCGGTCTCGTCGCCGGCCACCTGCTCTGTCGCGTCGACGCGATCCGCCGTCTCTTCCTCACGGACGTCGAGCTCCAGCAGCGCGCCGAACGGGCTGCGTTCCACGCCTTCCAGGAGCAGGGGCTAAGGCGGACGTCGGGCCGGACGGGGATCCTCCTCTTCGTGGCGCTCCTCGAGCACCGCGTCGTCGTCCTCGCCGACGAGGCGATCGACCAGGCGCGCGAGCCGGGGGAGAGCTGGGACGAGATCGTGGCGCTGATCCTGGACGGGATCCGCGCCGGACGGATCACCGACGGGATCGTGCGCGCCGTCGAGCGATGCGGCGAAATCCTCTCTCATCCGCTCCCGGTCCAGCCGGACGACGAGGACGAGATCCCGCACGCGCTCGTGCTCTCCGACTGACGCACGCGCTCCCCGGGCCCGCGCCGCGAAGAGCGCGGCTCGTCAGCGCCCTTCGACCTTGAAGCGATCGCGCTCGAGGGTGCGTGCCGCGAGGACACCGTGGAGCGCCGCCCAGACACTGGCCGCGAGGGCGACCGCGAGCGCGTAGCGGAGCGCGTCGGGGCCGTAGGTCGGGGCCAACCGATCCGAGAGGAAGCCCACGATCGGCGGCCCGAGTCCCTGCCCGACCAGACCGCTCGTGATCATCAGGAAGAGCGCGGAGGACGTCGCCCGCATCGTCGGACTCGCGATCAGCTGTACGGTGGCGTTGAACGTGCCGACCCACATCGTATTGAGGAACGCGCCCGGTATCGCCACCAGGAACGCGACGTCCGGATCGGGCAGCACGAAGAGCGCGGCGAGGAAGGGGAACGATCCCGCCGACGCGATCGAGGGCCACCACAGGTACCAGCGCAGGTCGCGCCGGCCCAGACGGTCGGCGATCAGCCCCGCGGCGACGACGCCGAGGGCCGACACCAGGATCACGTAGAAGCCGACCCGGCTCCCGGCCTCGGCGAGCGAGAGACCGTGGCCCCGCATCATCGCGGCAGCGGCCCACGCGAGCAGGGAGTAGTTCGCGAGACAGTTGAGCGAGCCCGCGACGAGGAGGTGGCGGAACGTCGGCCGCGCCAGGAGCCGCCGCAGGACCTCGGTGAAGGGAGGCGCAGGCTCCGTCGTCGCCATGCCGTCGACGGCGCCGCGCACGGGCTCGCGCACCGTCGCCACGAGCAGGCCCGCGAGCAGGAGGCCCGGCACGCCGAAGAACACGAAGGTCCATCGCCACCCGACCACCTCGCCGAGGGCGGCACCGAGCGCCGCGCCGATCATCGCACCGACGGTTCCGCCCGAAGCGTGGATCGAGAGCGCCGTCCCCCGTCGCGCGATCGGGAAGTAGTCGGCGAGCAGCGACTGCGCCGGCCCGCTGCCGACGGTCTCGCCCACCGCGACCCCCACCCGCGCGAGAAAGAGGTGCCAGACCGCCTGGCAGAGACCCGTGAGCGAGGTGAGCGCGCTCCAGAGGAAGAGGCCGCCGCCGAGCACGCTGCGCCGACTCCAGCGATCCGCGAGCCGACCCGCCGGAATCATCGCGACGACGTGGGCGAACCCGAACGCGCTCCCGAGCAGCATCCCCATCTGGAGATCGCTCAGCCCGAACTCCGCCTTCACCGGCTCCACGAGCGCGGAGAGCACCTGCCGGTCCATCACGTTGAGCGCCGTCAGCGCGAACATGACGCCGAGGACATAACGCGCGTAGGCGGGAGACGGATTGGGCGGCACGCGAAGAGCATACCGCCGTCGGCGCCCGCCGGAAGCGCGGCGCGCAGGCGAGGAACGCAGCGGCGGGAGAAGCGGGAGACTCCCACGAGGAACGCTGCGATGGGAAGCGGGAGACTCCGACGACGAACGCCGCCGCCGATCGCCCGAGGCGACCGACGACGGCGTCGAAGGTGGGATCCGGGTCGACCGGTCCCGCAGGCGTCGAGCCCGCAGCGACCGGTCCGACCGGAGGCCCTTTGCTAGTGGCGCCGCGCCTGGCGACGGATTTCCCGCGCGCACTTCCGGAAGCCGCGGAAGTCGGAGAAGACGTCCCGGAAGGCAGCCGCCTGCAGCTTCCACGCCGTCTTCCGGCCCGCGGCCTGGCGCACGTCGAACTCCCAGAGCGCGTCGCCGAAGCCGCCCGGAACCTCTTCGAGGTCCGTGCTCGTCGGGTGCTGCACGTTCACGACGAAGCGGGTCGCGTTCGTCGGGTGGAAGATCATGCCCGTTGCTTCGGAGCCGGCCACGCGGACGCTCAGGAAGTGGTCGATCGACTCGGCGACGCCGTCGTTGTCGGTGTCGCGAGCGAACCAGATGTCACCACCGGTCGACGAGCTGTTCGGCGCGTCTTCGATGATGAAGATGTTGCCGAGCGCGTCCTGGGCGAGGTTGTCGGGGCTGTTCAGCACCCCCGTCGTCGGGTCGAAGCCGAGGTTGGTCGGCGTCTCGGGACCGGCGAAGAGCCGGACCATCGCCTTGTTGCCGGGGAGCATCTCGACGGAGTAGACCGAGGTCTCCGAGGTCGCCGTGAAGTACATGACCTCGCGACCGTTCTTGAGTCGGCCGATCTCCATGTCCTCGGGGCGTCCGTAGGGCGTGCCGTTCACCTCGTCGGCGGCCGGGCGGCCGCCGCGCGTGTCCTCGTTCGATCGCGGGTCGTTCGTCGGACCATTGCGGAAGGGGTCGACGCTCGTCAGCGGGTTGCCCTTCTTGTCGGTGATCGGGACCCAGGTCGCGAGCCCCGTCCGCGGCTGGTCGGCGTTGCTCTCGTCCGAGAAGTAGTCGGCCGGATCGCCCGCGAAGTCGTCGACGACGAGCACGAAGGTCTGACCCTTCGTGTAGTCACCACGCTTCTTCATGACGAACTTGTAGATGGAGCCGGAGCGCCATTCGTCGACGTAGTAGAGGGTCTTCTTGTCGTGGCTGAAGCGAAGACCTTCGTGCGCCACGTTCGCGATGCTCTCGAGCTCGCGGACCTCGATGTCTTCGACGGGAGCGAAGGGGTTCGTCGTCTCGAAGAGACGCCCCTCTCCAGACCACTCCTCGGCCGCGAAGACCGTGCAGTTCGGCGTGAAGGTCGCCGGATCGAACGCGGCGAAGTCGTTCGACCAGTCGCCCAGGGCGCCCTGCCCGTCACCGGACCAGAGAAGCTCGTTGCGGTCGGTCCAGGTGTCGTAGCGGCTCAGACCCGCGGACCAGGGCGATTCGTGGGGGTTGAAGATGAAGCGGCCCGTCGCGTCGAACGCGGCCATGTCCCACATCGACTGCGAGGCGCCGGCCGACACGTCCTGCTCCCCGCTTCCGGGAACGGAGATGTCGGGAGCCCGCCCCACGCTCTGGCTCGGATCCGACTCGATCTCGGCCATGCTCGTGAGATTGTCCTGGCTGACGCCCCGCGGCGTGACCCACGGCGCGAAGAGCTCCTCGTCGCTGTTGGGCTCGGTCACCGGCGCCGACTCCGTCAGCGGCTCGAAGTACGGCATCGTACCGGCCACGGCGGTCGACGAGACCGACAGGATGGCGCCCGCCATGATCGGCGTCGCGAACTTCATGATCTGCATCTTCTTTCTCGCTCCTCGTTCCCTCTCCGAGGGATTCTCTCCATTCATGCACTGCTATCGAAGCGAGAGCTCGTCTCCCGCATCCGATCTCCGATCGGCCGACTTCGAGACGTCGGCTCGCCCCCAATCCAGACGGATGTCCCACTCGTAGGCACGCTCCGGCGGCAGGACCGGCGCCGTCTCGATGTCCACGACGTCGTAGACGTTCTTCGGGGGCGAGACCGTCGGATCGCGGCCGAACACGAAGTCCTGGTCCTCGACGATCACGCGGTACGCCTTGTTCATCTCGAGCGCGCGCTCGCGGGACGGCGTGATCAGCGAGTAGACGTCGCGAGCCGCCGCCACCGCGTCGACGTCGACGCTGCCGGGCGCCTCGAACCAGCGCGACTCCATCTCGGGGTTGCTGCGGAACTCTCCGCCCCCGCCCGCGCGCTCGAGATAGGTCGCGATCTCGCCGCGGGTCTCGCCCTTAGTCGGCGCGTCCGGCATGCCGCGCAGGTCGACGTAGCCCCAGCCCGGAGCGCCATCGACCTTGCGCGCGAAGCTGAAGGTGCTGTCGATCGTCGATCCGATCGACGTATGGCAACCCATGCAGAAGAGGGTCTCTTCGTAGTTCGCGACGCGGAGCCGACCGCGATGGTTCTCGATGAATCCGAGCAGGATCCATCCCATCTCGTTGTCGAGTCCGTGGTCTCCGCGGTCGAGGTAGCCGGGGAGGTTGCCGACGTACTTGTCGTGCTTCTCCTGCTCGTAGGCTTCGAAGAGCTGCGGCTCCGAGGTCGCCCACTGTTTCCGCATGTACCGCAGCTCCTTCATCCGCGGCGGGTTGTAGATCGACCCGTCTTCTTCGACGCCGACGTAGCGGACGGAATGGAGGAACTCGGTCTTCGCAGGATAGAGCCACGGCTGCCTCGCGACCTTCGAGGCGGCCCCGACGTAGGCGTCCGTTCGCGTGATCCGGTCGACTCGTCCGAGCCTCCCGTCCCCGTCGAGGTCCGCGCCGACCGCCGCCTCGTCGACGCCGGCGACGGTGATCGTGTCGAGGCCCTTGATCGTGGCCTCGACGAGCGCGAGGTTCGCCTTGTAGACGTCCCGCGAGTATTCACCCTCTGCGGTCTCACGGAAGGGCGCGGGGAGCCGGATCATCACGTCGTCCGTCGCCCCGTTCGTCGGCCAGAACGTGCTCGGCATCGGCTTGTAGTTGAAGGCGACCCAGTGGCTGCCGTCAAGCGCGAAGCCCTCGTCGTCGAACGCGTCTGCCGCCCGGTGCAGGTTCTCGAGATCCGGCACGTAGCCGCCGAATCCGTGTTCGCGAAGGCGATCGGCCAGGTCGGAGTAGTTGTCCTCCGCCACCCACTCGAGGATCTCCTCGTCGGAGATCCCGGCGACGCGGGCGGAGCGATCCTCGAAGAGGTTCCGCCAGTGGTTCTCGAGCCCGACGTCGCTGAAGCTGTAGACCTGCTGGAGGGCGACGTCGTCCATCGCGTTCGGCCGACCGCGGACCGTCGACTGATGGCACACGTAGCAGGGGTTGTACTTCCCTTCCGTGCGCGTGTAACACATCGGCGGGATCACGGCCTCGCGGTTGTAGACCGTGTGAAACTCGTGCACCGGCGGACGGGCCGGAACGACCGAGTCGTCGTCCTTCAGCCGACGCAGGACGTCCTCGTACGAGTAGGACTCGTGCGGACGCGGCCCGTCGGTCGCGTCGACGCGCTCTCTCGGGCGCGCGTCTGCGTCCCGGGACGTCGAGCCGAAACAACCGACGCAGACGGCGAGCAGCGCCGCGCCGACGAAGAGCGGCGCGGACGCCCGCGACGGGCGGGAGCGGCGGGCTTTCGTGTCTTCTTTAACCCCGAGCAGGGGCGGAGCGATGCGGTCATCCATGGGTGGCCGCATCGTAGGAAGCGATCGTGACGCGCCGATCCGGCGATCGTTACGTTTCGTCGCTCGACGATGAAACTTTTCACGCGTTCGGGATGACGACTCGCGCGTGAACTTCACGAAGCCGAGCCCGGGATGACGCCGTCCTCGTCGAGCGAACGGTTTCGCGACCGCTTCCGGGCGCGCCGATCGCGACCCTCCCGCGCGCGCCATGGCCCGATCGCCACGAAGGCCGATCGTCGCGGGACGCGATGTCACGATCGCGTCGCGGAGTCACTCGCGCGGGGCCGTCACTCGTCGTCGGCGCAACCGAGGATCGCCCAGGCGCTCCGGGCGCCGTCGATCGCGGCGCTCATGATCCCGCCGGCGTAGCCGGCGCCTTCGCCGACCGGCCAGAGGTTCGGGAGGCCGATCGCGGCGCGCGTGCTCGGGTCGCGCGGAATGCGCAGCGGCCCGGAGCTGCGTGACTCGACGCCGACGAGGAGGCCCGCTTCGCTCGCGTATCCCGGCAGCTGACGGTCGAAACGCGCGATCGCAGCGCGCAATGCCCCTGTGATCGACTCGGACAGCAGGGCATCGACCCGCGTCGCGACGGTTCCGAGCTTATAGCTGCTGCGCGGGAGCGCGCTCGACGCGCGCCCCGCGACGAAATCATCGACCCGCTGCGCGGGAACCGAGTAGTCGCCGCCGCCGGCCTCGAAGAAGCGAGCCTCGAGCGCCTCCTGGTACTCGATGCCGGCGAACACGCTGTCCCCGAACTCGCGCGGGCCGAGAGTCACGACGAGGCCCGAGTTCGCGAAGGGGGAGGAGTGTCGCGAGTTGCTCATCCCGTTCGTACACAGAAGCCCCGGCTGCGCGACGGCGGCGACGACCTGGCCGCCCGGGCACATGCAGAAGCTGTGGACCGCGGACGCGCCGTCCGTCGCCTTCGCGACGAGCGAGTAGTAGGCGTGGCCGAGTCGCGCGAGGTCCGCGTCCTCCCCGAAGCGGCCGGCGTCGACCAGCGCCTGCGGATGCTCCACCCGGAGGCCGAGCTGGAAGGGCTTCGCTTCGAGGCGAAGCCCTTCGGCATGGAGCGCGCGCAGGGTGTCCCTCGCGCTGTGCCCCACGGCGAGCACGACACCGTCGCAGTCGAAGCGGCCCGCGCTCGTCCGGAGCGCTTCGACGCGGCCGTCGGTCGCGCGGACGAGCCCATCGAGCCGCGCGTCGAAGTGGAACGCGACGCCCATCGACTCGAGTCGCTCGCGCAGCCGCGGCAGGATGCGGTGCAGCCGGTCCGTCCCGACGTGGGCGCGTGCATCGAAGGTGATCGCGGGATCCGCGCCGGCTTCGACGAGCGTCTCGAGGATCGGCTCCTCGAGGACGTGTCGGGTCCGGGTGTAGAGCTTGCCGTCGGAGTAGGTCCCGGCGCCGCCTTCGCCGAAGAGGAGATTGCGCTCGGGGTCGAGCTCCCGGGTCCGGGTGAACCGGGCGACGGCCCGCCCCCGCTCGCGGAGCGAGGGCCCGCGATCGAAGACGTCGACGGCCACCCCGTTCGCCGCGAGGGTCCACGCCGCGTAGAGCCCGGCCGGACCCGCCCCCACGACCGCGATCCTCCGTGCGCGCGCCGCACGAGAGACGTCCTCCCGCTCGAAACGCGCCGGCGGGGGCAGCTCGCGGAGCGCGCCCGTCCGGAGGGCGCGCGAGATCGCCGCGGACTCGGCACCCCCGGCGTCGCGGTCGAGCGAGACGTCCACGTGGTGGACGAATCGCAGGTCGTGCCGACGGCCGCGGCGGCGGGCATCGAGCGCGCGGTGGGCGATCCGCAGCTGGACGATGCGTTCGGGAGCGATGCCGATGCGTTGCGCACATCTTGCGCGCAGCGCGCTCTCCGGCTCGTCGAGCCGGAGCTCGACGCCCATCACGCGAAGGCGTCGTGACGCGGATGACGGGGCGGAAGCGCGGTCGCGCGATGTATCCCTCGAGGCAGCCACGGCCGCCGAGTCTATCGTCTCAAGGCTCGGCTCGGGGGCTCCGATCGATTCCAGACGAGTACAGCGTTTCGACGCGAACGGAACGCGTCCCGCGAGACTCCCCTCGCTCACGGAAGCCCGAGTCGGTCATGCAAACCTGGAACGGATCCCAACTGGCCACCCATCGTCTCGACCCGATCCTCGTGATCGGCCCGGACGGTCCCTTCCGCCGAGCGCTCGCGAAGGAGGTCGAAGCGCTCCCGGCGCCCAGCCTGGTCGCGGAATCCCTCGCCGACGCGACCGAGAAGGCAGCGAACGCCGATCGCGCACCGTCGATCGTGCTCGTCCCCGAACCCGCCATCGATGCCGACTTCGAGACCGCGCTGGCCGAGCTGCGCATCCGGTCGGGCGCGCAGGACCTCGTCCCGATCGCCTTCGGGCGCGCCCCCGGCGACGAGCGGCGCCGCGAGATCCGGGACGCGGGCGTCGAGCTCGCCCTCTTCGGACGCTTCGGCCGGCACGCGCTCCGCTTCCAGGTCAATCGCGCCCTCTCTCCGTGGTCCGTGCGCCCGCCCCGCGGCGAGCGGCGCGCCCCGATGGAGTGGCGGACGCGCACCTATTCGTCGGGCAAGGAGAAGGCGGTGCGGTGCTATTCGCTTTCGAGCGGCGGCGCCTACTTCGTCACGCCGCGGCCGTGGGTCGTGGGCTCCGACATCGCCCTCGAGCTTCCGGTCGGCCGCGATCGCTTGCTCGTCTCGGGCAGGATCCTCTACACGAACGTCGGGGACAGCCGGACCGGCCTGCCCCGCGGCATGGCCGTGGCCTTCCGGCCGCTCTCGGAGCACATCCAGCAGGTCATCCGCGAAGGCGTGACGACGACCCACGAGGCCCTCGAGGTCTGATCGACCGATCCCCACGCGGTTTCGGCGCCTCGAGCGCTACGCTCCCGTCGCGCCCCCTGCGTCCCCGGAGAGCCGAACATGGATCCGGCCCGACTCGACCCGGCCCAGCGAAACCGTGACCTCGCGCGCGTCCAACGAGAGACCTTCGACCTCGTCGTGATCGGCGGCGGCGTGGTCGGCGCGGGCACCGCCCTCGACGCGGCCAGCCGAGGCCTCTCCGTGGCGCTGATCGAGCAGCGCGACTGGGCCTCGGGCACCTCGAGCCGCTCGAGCAAGCTGATCCACGGCGGCCTCCGCTACCTCGAGCAGCTCGACTTCGGCCTGGTCCGCGAGGCGCTCGCCGAGCAGACGCTTCTCCTCGAGAGGCTGAGCCCCCACCTCGTGAAGCCGGTCGCCTTCCTCTATCCACTGACGCGGCGGATCTGGGAGCGCCTCTACATCGGCGCGGGCACGCTCCTCTACGACACCCTCGCCGGACGCCGTGCCCTCCCCCGCCACCGCCACCTCACCCGGCGCGGTGTCCTCCGTCGCTTCCCCGGGCTGCGCGGCGACCGGCTGATCGGCGGGATCCAGTACTACGACGCCCAGGTCGACGATGCGCGGCACACGATGACCCTCGTGCGCACGGCGCGGATGCACGGCGCGGTGACACTCTCGAGTGTCCGCGCGGAAGGATTCCTGACGTCCGGCGCCCGGGTCGCCGGCGTGACGGCGCGTTGTCTCGAGACCGGCGGAGCCCTCGAGATAAGGGGGCGTCAGGTCGTGAACGCGACGGGCGTCTGGACCGACATCGTCCAGAAGCACATCGGACGCGGCCGGATCCACGTCCGCGCCTCGAAAGGCATCCACCTCGTCGTCCCTCGCGATCGCATCCACGGCGACGCGGGCCTCATCCTTCGGACCGAGAAGAGCGTGCTCTTCGTGATTCCCTGGGACAGCCACTGGATCGTCGGGACGACGGACACGGATTGGAACCTCGACCTCGCCCACCCCGCGGCGAGCCGAGCGGACATCGACTACCTGCTCGAACGCGTGAACGCGGTCCTCGCGCAGCCGCTCGGACACGAGGACATCGAAGGCGTCTACGCCGGACTGCGACCGCTCCTGAAGGGCGAGAGCGACGCGACCAGCAAGCTCTCCCGCGAGCACGCGGTCAGCCAGTCGGTCTCGGGCCTCATCACCGTCGCCGGCGGCAAGTACACGACCTATCGCGTGATGGCGAAGGACGTCGTCGACGTCGCGGCGCGGGCCCTCGAGCAGAAGGTCCCCGACTCCTGCACCCACGAGACCCCGCTCGTCGGGGCCGCCGGCTACCGGGCCCACTGGAATCGCCGGGAGACGCTCGCGGACGAGACCGGGCTCCACGTGCACGTGATCGAGCGACTGCTCGGCCGCTACGGCACCCGGATCCACGAGCTCCTCGAATCGATCCGCGAGCGCCCGGAGCTCGGCGAGCCGATGACGGGCGCACCGACCTATCTGGCGGCGGAGATCCGCTACGCGGCGAGCCACGAGGGGGCGCTGCATCTCGACGACGTGCTCACGCGCCGGACGCGCATCTCGATCGAGACCTTCGATCGCGGCGTGGTCGCCGCGTGCCCCGCCGCTCGGCTGATGGCCGAGGTCCTCGGGTGGGACGATGCGACCCGGGACCGCGAGGTCGCCCACTACGAGGCGCGCGTCCAGGCCGAGCGCGAGAGCCAGGAACAGACCGACGACCAGGCCGCGGACGCCGCGCGGATCGGCGCGCCCGACGTTCGCCGCGGCGACGCCGACACGGATCGCGCCCCCGTGATCCCCCTCGAGACCGCCCGCCGCGCGGACTGACGCCCTTCCCGCTCCCGCACTAAGCTCGCGTCGCACCTCGCGGAGGCGCCCTTCGCGACGACGCAGGGCCCCTCAGGTCGGGACGGGCGACGACGCGGCGGGGTCGTTTCCGCAGCGTCGCAGCCGAGAGCGGATCGGAAAGGGAGAGAGCATGTCGACGAACGACGCAGCGGGGATGGGCAACCGGATCGGAGGCCCGGGAAGCCTCGCGGGCAAGCGCGCGCTCGTGATCGGCGCCAGCAGCGGGATCGGACTCGCGACCGCGGAGGCGCTCCTCGTCGACGGCGCGGACGTCCTGATCTGCGCCCGGGACGCGGGGCGACTCGAGTCCGCCGCCGCAGGACTCCGCGAGGCCGCGCCCGGGGGCGGCACGCTCGCGACACGGATCTGTGACGGCATGGACGGCGCGCAGGTCCGCGAGGCCGTCGCCCTCGCTGCCGGCGAGGCGGGGCTCGACATCGCCGTGTCGGTTCCCGGCGGCGGGAACTACTGCCCGGTCCTCGGCTACGACGACGACGAGTTCTCCGCGACGATCGACCTGAACGTGCGACCGACCTACCTGATGATCAAGTACGCGGGGCTCTCCATGGTGAAGTCCGGCGGCGGCTCGATCGTGGTGACCAGCTCGACGGCGGCCGAGTTCTCGTCGCCCTTCCTCGCCGCCTACTGCGCCGCGAAGGCTGCCTGCGACCAGCTCGTCCGGGTCGCGGCGGACGAAGTCGGACAGCACGGCATCCGGGTGAACTCGGTCCGCCCGGGCCTGACCCGGACCGGCGCGACGGACGCGATGTTCGAGAACCGAGCGATGATCGACGCGTTCCTCGCGGAGCAGCCGATCAAGAAGGACGGGGACGCCGCGGACATCGGCCGGGCGATCCGCTTCCTCGCCGGGCCGGAGTCCGCCTGGATCACGGGCCAGAGCCTCACCGTCGACGGCGGCCACACGATCCGGAAATTCCCCTGGCTCGAAGACGTGGCCCGCGCCGTCGCCGGCGAAGAGGTCTTCGACGCGATCGAGCGCGGAGAGACCACCTGACCCCCAGAGCGATGCCGGCGACCGATTGCTTCGCTCGCCGCACCGCCCGCCGGAGATCGTCATGGCCATCCTGCCCGCCCGTCCCGATTCCGAGAACGAGACCGACCCGGCCGCCGCCCTGCACCTCGAGGCCCACGGCTACGTGATCCTGCCCTCGCTGCTCTCCGCAGCGGAGGTCGAGGAGGTTCGGAGCGAGCTCGCGCCCCATCTGAATCAGTTCGGGCGCAACCCCTTCGAAGGGCACCGGACCCAGCGCGTCTACGCCCTGCTCGCGAAGGCCCCGTCGATCGCTCCGCTCGTCGAGCATCCGAAGGTGCTCGCGCTGATCGACCGCTACCTCGCGCCTTCGTATCTCCTCTGGGGCGGGCTCGCGATCAACAAACATCCCGGCGAGGTCCGGCAGGACTATCACGTCGACGACGAAGCCGGCGCCCCGCCGCGACCGCGACCGCCCCAGGGCGTCAGTACGATGTGGGCCCTCGACGATTTCACCGATCGGAACGGCGCGACCGAGATCATCCCGGGGAGCCATCGCTTCGGCCCCGACGAGACGCCGACCGCCGACGACCCGCGCACCGTGAAGGCCGTGATGCCGGCGGGCTCCTGCCTCGTCTGGTTGGGCACGCTCTTCCATCGCGGCGGCGCGAATCAAACGGACACCACGCGCCTCGGCATCACGCTCCAGTACTGCCAGCCCTGGCTCCGGCAGATCGAGAACATGGTCCTCGCCGTTCCGCCCGAGAAGGCCGCGCGCTACTCGAAGCGGGTCCGCGCGATGCTCGGCTACGACCTCATGCAGGGCTCGTTCATGGGCTACGTCGACGGCCGAAACCCCGGCAAGCTCGTCGATCCCTTCGTCGAGGATGCCGACCGGCCCTGCGCGCAGGAGCGCTAGAGGCTCCTCGGATCGCGCGGGTCCATCTCCTCGAGGACCGGCGGCAGCGTGAGCACGTCCCAGGCCCCGACCGGCTCGAGGACGCGCGCGACGCGCCGGCGCACCGCCCGGTCGTAGGCCGCGAGCTCGCGGCCGAGGACGACCCGTCGCCGTTCGCACTCCGGTCGCACGGGCCACGTTCGATGCCCGGGCCCGAGGTCCAGCGACACCGCGTCCTCTCGATCCTTGAGCGCGCGGTGGTTCGACTCGAGATAGGCGTGGTGGTCGGTGCCGATCTCTTCGAGCACGTCGAGCAGCGAGATCGGAATCACGTCGCCTTCGTCGGCGGACCCCGGATCCGGCGCCGACGCACGCGGCGAAACGGAGGCGAGCAGGTCGTCCCCGAAGCGGACCAGCCGGGGCGCGATCTTCGTCAGGTGGTCGCGGGCGGGTCCGTGCACGAGCACCTCGGTCTCGAGCCATGCGGCGAGCAGGTGGTCGGGTCGCGTCGGTGCGCGGCCGAGGAGGAAGCCCGCCGCCTCGACGTGGGCGCCGAGCCGTTCGAGCGTGCCCCGGGAACGCCGCGCCAAAGCGGGCAGCCAGTGCTCGATCCAGTCCTCGAGGAGCCGCGCGCAGGTTCGGCGCACGGGCGTCCGCGGCAGCAGCGGCGGCTCCGGGTGGACCCGCTCGAGCCATTCGCGAATCGCGAAGCCGTCCGCGAGCACGAAGCCCTCCGGTGTTCGCAGGTAGGGTCCTTCGTCCCGGCCCGCCCGCGCCGCGAGGGCCATCGAGAGCGACGGTGTCGCGTCGACGAAGTCGACCTCGAGACGCTTCGCCAGGAGGATCGACGCCAACCCCGCGGCATCGCAGCGCGCGAGATTCCCGTAGAGGGTGTAGCGACCGTCCGTCTCCATGGGGCGCGTCTCCGGCTCCGGCCTCAGCCCCAGTCGATCGAGAGATCGACGACGAGATCGGGATGGATCGACAGCGCGACCGGGCAGCCGCGGGCCGTCTCGTCGAGCCGCAACCGCGCCGCCTCCGGCAGCCCCGGCGGCATCGCGAGCTCGACGACGAGCCGGCCGACCCGCCGCTTCGGCTCGAGGACCATGTGCTTCTCGACCCGAGCGCGCGCGCCGTCGATCTTCCACCCCTCGCGGTCTCCGACGATCGCCATCGTGGTCAGCATGCAGCTCGCCAGCGCCGTGCCCAGCAGGTCCGTCGGCGAGAAGGACTCGCCCCTTCCCTGATTGTCGACCGGCGCATCGGTCGCGACCGCCGCGCCCGAAGGTCCGTGGGTCGCGGTCGTGTGCAGACCACCTTCGTAGACCAGCTCCATCTCGACCATGGTCGGGCTCCCGGCAGGAATCGTCTTCGGAAGAGTGCCTGATGCCGCGCGTTCACGCCGCAAACGCGCCCCCGGTGCGTGCTAGCCTGCCCGCGGACCCGCGGCCCCGGGCGGCCGCCCACGAGCAGAAGCAGGAAGATCCCCCCGGAATGGCAGACGAAACGGATCCGGGAAGCGCGCAGCCGACGGCGGAGGATCCGGACGCCCGGGACGCCGCGCTTCGCGAGGGGCTCGCCCGCCTGGGCCACGCCGAGTTCCGGCCGGGCCAACGCGAGGCGATCGAAGGCCTGCTCGACGACGACCGCATGCTGCTGGTCGCGCCGACCGGCGGCGGGAAGAGCCTCTGCTACCAGCTTCCCGCCCTCCTGCTCGAAGGGACGACCGTCGTCGTCTCGCCGCTGATCGCGCTGATGCGCGACCAGGTCGACGCCCTCGAACGCCTCGGGATCGAAGCGACGTACCTGGCCTCGACCCTCGACGGCGCCGAGATGGCGCGTCGACTCGACGATCTCGAGGCGGGACGTGTGCGGCTGATCTACGTGGCGCCCGAGCGGCTGGTCTTCCCGCGCTTCCGGGAGATCCTGCGCGGGATCCGGGTCCCGCTCTTCGCGATCGACGAGGCCCACTGCATCTCCGAGTGGGGGCACGACTTCCGACCCGAGTACCTCGAGATCGGCCACGTCCTGAAGGAGCACCCCGATGCCCGGGTCCTGGCCTGCACCGCGACGGCGACGCCCTTCGTTCGCGACGAGATCCTCGTCCGCCTCGGCCTGCCCGCCGAGACGCCGCAGCTCGTACGCGGCTTCGCGCGGCCGAACCTGGCGCTCCGCGTCCTCGAGGTCGAACGGACGGCGGAGCGCCGACGCGCCGTCGACGGCGTGCTGCACGAGACGCTGGGCGCGCCGGAGGAGGGCCGCGGCTGCGCGATCCTCTACGGCCCGACGCGCAAGTCGACGGAGAGCGAGCGGGATCGATTGCGGGACCGGGGCTGGGTCGCCGAGTCCTACCACGCGGGCCTGACCGCCGAGGAGCGCGACCGCGTCCACGCGGCCTTCGCGGACGGCGAGGTCGAGGTCGTCGTCGCGACGAACGCCTTCGGCATGGGGATCGATCGGGCCGACGTCCGCGCCGTCGTCCATCTCGCGCCCCCGGGCTCGATCGAGGCCTACTACCAGGAGGTCGGTCGCGCCGGTCGCGATGGCGCGCCCGCGGTGGGGCTGATGCTCGTGGGGCCGGGCGATCTCGCGCGTCGTCGCGCGCTGATCGAGAACGACTCGTTCGCCTCTGACGGCCGCGGCGCTTTCGACGGCCGCGGCGGTTTCGAGGGCCGAGGCGCTCCCGGCGGCGCCGGCGCGAGCGAGAGCGCGCGTCACCGCTGGAATCTCTTCCTCGAGCTGATGCGTTTCGCGGAGGGCGGGACGTGCCGACACGATGCGGTGTTGCGTTATTTCGGCGACGAGGAAGAGACACTCGCGGGCTGCGGGCGTTGCGACATCTGCGCCCAGCTCGGCGCCGGCGGCGAGCGTGCGAACGACGAGTCCGAGGAAGAGGTGGCGCTGCTGGTTCGCAAGTGCCTCTCCGCGGTCGCTCGGATCCACGGTCGATTCGGACTCTCCGCGGCGGTGGCCCTGCTCCGGGGCGTCGACGATCCGCGCCTGCGAGGCGCCGGCCTCGATCTGACGAAGACCTTCGGCATCCTGTCCGAGCGGAGCGAAACCTGGCTCACGCGCCTGCTGCGTCGCTGCGTGACGGCGGGTTGGGTCGACTTCGACGGGGGCGACCGGCCGGTCGCGGTCCTCACGGAGTCCGGCGCCGACGTGATGCGCGGCGAGCGTGCGGTCCGGATCCTGCTTCCGCCGGAGAAGGGCGCGATCCCGCGAACGCCCACGCCTGCCCGCCCCGGGTTCGTCGTGCGAAAGAAGGGGGGCGCACCGGGCGACGATGCCGCGCTCGACGCGGATGCGCAGGCGCGTTTCGAGGCCCTCCGGGCCCACCGCTTGACCGTCGCCCAGGTCGAGGGCGTGCCGCCCTACGTGATCGCGAGCGACCGCTCCCTGCGTGAGCTCGCGCAGCTCTTCAGCGAACCCCCCGCGCGAATCGAGGACCTGACCCTCGCGCACGGGATCGGGGACACCAAGGCCCAGCGCTACGGCGAAGGCTTTCTCGCGGTGCTCCGCGAGGTGGCGGAAGAGAGCGGGCGTTAGGCGCGGACTCCGGGCCCCTCGCCCCTCGCGCTCGCGACCGGATCACGAGGGCCGGGCGTTCTCCGCGAGCGCGGCCACGTCCACGCCGTCGATCGCCGAGGCTCCGTCCATGGAGCTCGTGATCCGCTCCACGATGTCGCCCTGGAGACGCTCCGGCATGATCGCGACGACCACGGCCTGAGCCGCCTTCTCCCCCGCCGCGACCCAGCGATGGGGAATGCTCGGATCGAAGTGGATGGAGTCTCCCGGACCGACGTCGAAGATCTCTCCGCCCACGTCGGCGCGAACGAGTCCTTCTTCCACGAGCAGCACCATCTCGCCGTGGA
>JAUIMK010000321.1 GCA_030432735.1 bacterium | reverse complement strand
GCTCCCCCTGGTCGGCGCCTTCACGTCACCGCGCTTCGAACGCTGGCGCGAAGAGAGCGGCCGACGCGCAGTCGGGGCCCCGTTCCGCCCTTCGCTGCTCTGCGACAACTACGAGGTCCTGGTCCGGCTCGTGGAGTCGAGCGACGCGATCGTCTTCGGGCCGATCGATCTGTTGGCCGGCTACGAGCGCGCCGGTCGGCTGACGGTGACGTCCTGGCCCGTCGAGGGGCCCGAATCGCAGGCGAGCGTGATCCGCTCGCGCGGCCGCCAGCTGTCGCCAGCGGCGCGGACGCTCGTCGAGCGCTTCGTGCGGGAGAGCGAAGCGGGTGGGACGGACGCACGCCCTGGCGCCACGCGCGCAGGCGATTGAGGGCGCCAGGGAGATTCGCGCGAGGTCGCCGCGCTTCCGTGACGGCGCGAGCCGGCGGCGGGGCTACGGTTTCGCGGGACGGAGGGGAGTCGATCGGACGGCACGTCCAAACCGTCCCTTTGGAGGCGCTCTCGATGGCAGGATCCCGGTGGCGGCGCGCCGCCCACGATCGTGGATGGTGGGCCTGGGCCTGGGCCTGGCTCGCCTGGCTTCTACTCCCGCTCGGCCTGGCGATCGCGGACCCGACCCCGCCGCCGACGACGACCGAAGCGCTCGCCCGGGGCGACGCAGCCTGGTCCGCGCGGGCCTCGCGCCTCGACGAGAGCGGGCTGCTCGCCGATCCGGACCGGATCGAGGAGGCGATCGAGCACTACGCGCGCGCCGTGTCCGGAGCACCCGATTCCCTCGAAGCGCGATGGAAGCTCCTGCGCGCGCTCCACTATGCGATCGACTTCGCGGCGCGCTCGGAGGCCGAACGCGAGGCGAGCGCCGCGACCGCGATCGAAGTCGCGAAGGCGAGCGTCGATCGCCTCGACGAGGTCGAAGGCGCGTCGTTCGATCGCGCCCGCGTCTATTTCTGGAGCAGCATCGCCTGGGGGACGCGCGCGAGTCGCGTCGGGCTGCTCACGATCGTGCGTGAAGGCGTCGCGCGACGGATGCACGACTACGCCGAACGTTCGCTCGCCCTCGACGAGACGGTCGACCAGGGCGGGGCGCTGCGGCTGCTCGCGCGTCTGCACGCGACGCTGCCGCGCGTCCCCTTCGTCTCCGGCTGGGTCGATCGCGACCAGGCGATGCCCTACGCGGAGCGCGCGGTGGCCCTCGATCCTTCCCACCCCGGGAGTCGGCTCGTGCTCGCGCTGACGCGGCTCGACCTCCATCCCGAGCGCGAAGCGGAATCGCGCGCCGACCTCGCCCGCGTCGCCGACATGACGCCGCGAGAGGACTTCCTCGTCGAGGACCTCGCGATCCGGGAGCAGGCGAGGGAGCGGCTGGCCGAGCTGACCGGAGAGGTGGACGGCGGTTGATGCGTACGTCGCGAGCCGGTCGCCTCCCCGCTGCGCGCCTCGTCGCCTACTCGGCGCCGTCCCTCGTCACGTCCGTGGCCGCGTTGCCGATGGCGCTCTTCGTCCCGGCCTTCTACTCGGACGACCTCGGCGTCCCGCTCGCCGCCGTCGGCGGTGCGATCGCGGCCTCGCGGCTGCTCGACGTCGTGACCGATCCGCTGATCGGGACGCTCTCGGATCGCCTTCGGCTTCCCCTCGGACGCCGGAAGCCATGGATGATCCTCGGACTGCCGATCTTCCTGGTCTCACTCTGGAAGATCTTCGTGCCGGGCGACGACGCGACGGCGACGTCGCTCCTCGGCTGGTCGGCGGCGCTCTATCTCGGCTTCACGATGATCGATCTGCCGCACAAGGCGTGGGGGGCGGAGCTCTCGACGGACTACGACGAGCGCTCGCGGATCGCCGGCTTTCGCGAGGCGCTCTCGACCTTCGGGCAGGTCCTCTTGCTGGCGGCGCTGGTCCTGCTCGCCATGCAGGGGATCGAGGACGCCGCCGTGCAGCTGCGGAGCATCGCGGTCGTGATCCTGGTCGCGCTGCCGGTCCTCGTCCTCGTTTGCCTCGCCTTCGTGGAAGAGCGGGAGCCCGAGGTCGTGCGCCGCGAAGAACGGAGCCACTTCGCGGGTCTCATGATCGTCGCCCGGAACCCGGCCTTCGCACGCATGGTCGGTTGCGTGCTCTTCTTCGTGTCGGGGGTCGCCATCCAGGGCACGCTCCACCGGCTCGTGCTCGCCGACGTCATGCTCGACGAGGGACGATTCCCGGTGATGATCCTCTGCGAGAATCTCGCGACCCTGGCCGCGGTGCCGATCTGGCTGCGCGTCTCGGTCCGCTTCGGCAAGCCGCAGGCGTTGATGGGCGCCGCGCTCTGGATCGCGCTCTGGAGCGTTCCGCTCGCCTACCTGCGCGAGGGCGACACGGCGACGCTCGTGGCCCTCGTCGTGCTGCGGGGATCGAGCTTCGCGTCGATCCTCTTCCTGGCGAACTCGATCGCCGCCGACGTGGTCGACGTGGACACGCTCGAGAGCGGCGAGCAGCGCTCCGGTCTCTTCTTCGCCGTGTGGGGCATGACGATCAAGCTCTCGCTGGCGCTCGGCGTGGTCCTCGGGACGGCGCTCCCCGCCGGCGCGGGCTACGACCCGTCCGCCGACCTCGTGGCGGACGAGATCCAGACGCGATTGATGGCGATCTACGGGTGGGTTCCAGCGGTCCTCATGACCATCGGCGCACTCTGCCTGCGGGGCTTCCCGATCACCCGCGAACGCCACGCGGAGGTGCGCGCTCGGATCGATGCCGGCGTGGCGGAGGGGCCGGGCACGCCCTGAGGCGGGTCGAGGCCCGGCGCGGGCCCCACGCCTAACGCCAGTCGGGCAGCCACTTCGACCGATCGTCCAGCTCCTCCCGCCGAACCTCGACCCGTCGTCGCGACAGCACCGCCTCGAGCTCCACGCGCTCCTGCGAGCCGTCGCCGTCCTCGACCGTGCGAACGCCGACGACGCGAAAATGCTTGTCGCGTTCGACGGGCACCGCAGCGCTCCAGCTCGACCCGATCAGATGGCGGCGGTGAGCGGTCGTTCGCTTGCGGGTAGGCATGGTCGTTCTCCGCGCTGAGGAGGGAGGCGCGACCCGATGTTGGCCTCTTCGGCGACGCCGCGCCTATCCGCCGATCCGGCGTTCCCGTCCGCGGTCGAAGAGCCAGACCTCGCCGTGGGCGGTGAAGCGGTCGCCTTCGACGACGATCCCGCTGCCGTCGCGGCAGGCGTAGAGGGCGCGGCCGCTCGCGCGGGAATAGGCGGCGAGGGCCTCGCGGTAGCGCTTCGAGCGGCGGAAATGGGGGAAGAACTCGAAGTCGACGAGACCGAGGGCACGGCGGGCGCGTTTCGAGAGGCCGATCTCGTCCTCGTCGCGATCGAACTCGGGATAGGCGGCGAGTCCGATGTCGGGCGTCATCAGGATGCCGCCCGCCGAGAGCCCCGCGACGACGCCGCCGCGACGGGCGAAACGGTCGACCGCGTCGAGGAGGCCGGATCGGCGCAGATGGTGGAGGAAGTGGAAGGTGTTGCCGCCCGCGAGATACACGACGTCGCTCGCGGCGAGGTCGGCGAGGACCCGCCGTCGGTCGGGCCCGTCCGCGACGAGGAGCGGGTCGTCCGGCGCGATGCAGTGGAAGTCCGTCGCGCCGAAGCGGGTGTAGCGCTGGACGAAGCGGCGGAAGAAGGGGCGGGCGCCGTCTGCGGTGAAGGGCACGTAGGTCATTCGGATCCGGTCCCGCGCGGAGGCGCGGCCGCGGCGCAGCGCCAGGTCGAGGAGACTCTCGTGGATCAGGCGGTTGCGTCGTTCCTGTCCTCCGGAGTAGAGGACCAGGCGGCGGCGGTCGGGGGGCATGGGGCGCCTCGCGGATGGCTTCCCCTCTACTTCGGACGCCGGTCGAATCCGCTGAAGCGCGCCGGTCGGGCACGCCTGGGAGACCGCGCTCGGCGCCCCGGGCCTCAGACCCCGAGCTGGCTCAAGCCGTCGACGATCCGCCCGACGATGACCGACAGGTTCGGGTGGGCCTCCTCCAGCCGGACGGAGAGCTCGCGCAGCTCCTCGTAGATGGCGTCGCCGAAGGACGGGTCTTCCTGCTCGTCGTCGAGCATCTGGTTCACGTCGGCGAGGGTCTGGTCGAGCAGCCGTCGATCCGCTTCGGAGAGCGGGTGGTCCGCGTGCAGCTCGCCGCGGAGGTGTTCGACCGATTCCTTGAGCTTCGTGTGGGGCGTCATGGGCCTCTACTCCTCGACCGGCGATTCAGTCGGTCAGGGCGAGACCGTAGCGCGAGACGGCGGCGACGATGTCGAGGGCGCTCACGATCCCGACGAGGGCACCGGACTCCGGATCGACGACCGGCAGACGGTGGAGCTGATCCGACGTCATGCGTTCGGCGAGGGCATCCAGCGGTTCGTCGGGGCCCACGACGATCGGGTCCGGGGTCATGATGTCGCCGACGCGAATCGACTTCAGCCGCTCGCCGATCGAAGGCGCGTCCTTCGCCATGCGCTCGATCGCGGAGAGCGGGATCGGGTAGGGGCTGGCGAAGGCGGACACGGACCGGTCGTGGACCTCGTGCTGGACTTCCCAGAGCGTCCGGATCAGGTCGACCTGGGAGGCGACGCCGACGAGCACGGTGCCCTCCACGACGGGCGCGCCGCTCACGCCGCGCTTGAAGAGCACGGTGTCCATCTGGAGCAGATCCATCTCAGCGGTCAGCTTCGCGACGTTCGTCGACATGAGATCCGATGCAGTGATCCCCATCCTGGTCCTCCTGGTGCTCCGCGGTGCGGGGCGGTGTCCGGAAGGTTTGCACGAGACATGCCAGCCCTCCACTCGTGTGGAGCGTCTTCGCGTCGCGTGACTGTGACGTCGGGTCTCAACCGGGGCGCAATCTACCGCGCGAGAGGTGTCTCGACTTCCGCAGCCGTGATTGCGATGCTCCTGCCGAACCCGCCGCGCCCGGCGTCGTTCTCTTCGCCCGACGATTTCTCGGCGGCGCCGGGTCGTCCCGCGGCGCCGGAGTCGATCTGCGATCATGTCGAACCCGGAAGCTGCCCAGACGATCTCTTCGACCGAGCTCCACTCGCTCTTCGTCCTGCTCGGCGTGCTCTTCCTGATCGGTCTCGCGACCGACATCCTCGGGCGTCGCACGGCGCTCCCGCGCGCGAGTCTGCTCCTCGTCATGGGCATCGTGCTCGGTCCCTCCGGCGCCGGCTGGATCTCGACCTCCGGCAACGGCTGGTCGCATTTCGTCGCGAACACCGCACTCGTCATGGTCGGGTTCCTGTTAGGCGGATCCCTCGCCTTCTCGAACCTGCGCGAGCACGGACGCGCGATCCTCTTCGTCTCGGTCGCGAAGGTGCTCGGAGCGCTCGTCGTCGTGACGGCGGGG
>JAUIMK010000320.1 GCA_030432735.1 bacterium | reverse complement strand
GCTCGTCGCTGCCGGGGCCTTCTTCGAGCGGGCTCAGCCGGTCTTCGCCGCCGTCCGGGTCTTCGTCGAGCAGCAGCCGCCAGCTGCGATGCAGGAAGCGCGATACGCCCTGGATGCCCTCGGTCGACCACGGCGCGGCCTTCTCGAGCGGGCCGATGAACATCTCGTAGAGGCGCATGGCGTCGGCGCCGTGCTCCCGGATCACGTCGTCCGGGTTGATCACGTTGCGGCGGCTCTTCGACATCTTCTCGACCACGCGCTCGAGTGCCAGCGACGGGTCGTCGGGGTGGAAGGCGTTGCGGTCCTCGTCGAGGCGGACCTCCCGCAGCTGGAGCCAGCGCGCCTTGAGCGCGCGCCCGTCGCTCGCCGCGACCGGCCCGTCGGCGGTCTCGCGCACGTCGCTCGAGGCGAAGCGCGTGACCCCGGCGCCGGCGGCGTCCGTGACGTCGTCGTCGTAGAAGCGGAAGCTCTCGCCGAGGATCATCCCCTGGTTGACGAGCTTCTGGAAGGGCTCCTTCGTCGAGACGAGCCCCAGGTCGTAGAAGACCTTGTGCCAGAAGCGCGAGTAGAGGAGATGGAGCACGGCGTGCTCGGCGCCGCCGACGTAGAGGTCGACGGGCATCCAGTACTTCTCGGCTTCCTCGCTCCACGGGGCTTCGTCGTTCATCGGATCGAGGAAGCGCAGGAAGTACCAGCACGAGCCCGCCCACTGGGGCATCGTGTTCGCGTCGCGCAGGACGCGACGCCCCTTCGCGTCCGTCGTCTCGATCCACTCCTTCACGCGCGCGAGCGGCGGCTCGTACCCCTCGCCGGCGGGCTTGAAGTCCTCGAGCTCCGGCAGCGTGAGCGGCAGCTCCGATTCCGGGATCAGCTCGACCGTCCCGTCCTCGTGGTGGACGACGGGGAAGGGCTCGCCCCAGTAGCGCTGCCTCGAGAAGAGCCAGTCGCGGAGCTTGTAGGTGATCGTGCCCTGGCCGAGCCCTTCTCGTTCGAGCCATTCGATCATCGCCGACTTGGCGGCCGCCGTCTCCATTCCATCGAGGAAGCCGGAGTTCGTCGCCGTGCCCGGACCCGTGTAGGCCGCCTCGGCCACATCGCCGCCGGAGACCACCTCGACGATCGGGAGGTCGAAGGTCTTCGCGAACGCCCAGTCGCGCTCGTCGTGACCGGGGACGGCCATGATCGCTCCGGTCCCGTAGCCGGCGAGCACGTAGTCGGCGATCCAGATCGGGATCGACGCTCCGCCCGCCGGGTTCTTCGCGGTCGCGCCCGTGAAGACGCCGGTCTTCGCGCCGGCGTCCGCCATGCGGTCGCGCTCGCTGCGTCGGGCCGATCGCTCTACGTATTCCTCGACGGCGGCCCGCTGGGCGTCGGTCGTGATCTGCGCGACGAGCTCGTGCTCCGGGGCGAGCACCATGTACGTCGCACCGAAGAGCGTGTCCGGCCGCGTCGTGAAGACCTCGATCTCCGTGGCCGCGCCCTGCGACGTCTGGCCCTCCACCGTGAAGCGCACGTTCGCGCCCTCGGATCGGCCGATCCAGTCGCGCTGCATCTTCTTGATCGGCTCGGGCCAGTCGAGTCCGTCGAGGTCCTCGATCAACCGGTCCGCGTACGCCGTGATCCGCAGCATCCACTGCTTCATCGGCATGCGGACGACCGGGTGGCCGCCGACCTCGCTCTTGCCGTCGATCACCTCCTCGTTCGCGAGGACGGTGCCGAGCTCGGGGCACCAGTTGACGGCGACCTCGGCCTCGTAGGCGAGGCCGCGCTCGTGCAGCTTGCGGAAGATCCACTGGGTCCACTTCACGTAGTTGGGATCCGTGGTGTCGATCTCGCGCGACCAGTCGTAGGAGAAGCCGAGCGACTGAATCTGGCGCTTGAAGTTCGCGATGTTGTTCGCGGTCGTGATCCGCGGGTGCGTGCCCGTCTTGATCGCGTACTGCTCCGCCGGCAGGCCGAAGGCGTCCCAGCCCATCGGGTGGAGGACGTTGAACCCCCGCATGCGCTTGTAGCGGGCCATGATGTCGGTGGCCGTGTAGCCCTCGGGATGACCGACGTGGAGTCCGTCCCCGGACGGGTACGGGAACATGTCGAGCACGTAGTACTTGGGCTTCGAAGGGTCGATCTCGGCGCGGAACGTCTCGTGCTCCTGCCAGAACTGCTGCCACTTCGATTCGATCGCGGACGGGTCGTAGGCCATGGCCCGCAGAGGATGAGGGGTGGCCCGCGATTCGTCAACGAATCCGGGCGATTGCGGCGCGTTTCGGGCGACTCTCGCGCGGTCGGGGGACGCCTGCGACCGGAGAAACGCGATACCGTCTCGCGCGATGTCCTCGCAACCCAACGACATGACCGTGTTCGTCGTCTCCGACGGCACCGGCGATACCGGCAGCGCGGCCGTCCGCGCCGCGATGATCCAGTTCCGCGACCGCTGGCGGTTGCGCGTCTTTCGCGACGCGCGGACGATCTCCGAGGTCCGCCGCGTGATCGAGCTCGCCGAGGAGGTGGGCGCGCTCGTCGTGTTCTCGCTCGTCGAGGGCGAGGTCATCGAAGCGCTCCAGCGGGAGGCCGAAGACCGTGGCGTCGCGACCGTCGACCTGCTCGGTCCGCTGATCATGCGCGTGGCCCAGAAGTTGAAGGTCGAGCCGAGACATCAGCCCGGCCTCCTGCACGGCTTCTCGGAGGACTACTTCGATCGGGTCGACGCGGTCGAGTTCGCCGTCCGCCACGACGACGGCGCGAACCTGCGGACGCTCCACGAGGCCGACATCGTCCTGACGGGCGTCTCGCGGACGTCGAAGACCCCGCTCTCGATGTATCTGGCGCAGCGCGGCTACAAGACCGGCAACGTCCCGCTCGTGCCGGGGCTCGAACCGCCGACCGAGCTCCTCGAGCTCGACAAGAAGCGCGTCTTCGGGCTCTCGGTCGATCCGGGAACGCTGCTGTCCGTCCGGACCGCGCGCATGCGCTCGATGCGCGGGAGCTCGGGCAGCGACTACACGGACCCCGACCAGGTCATGCTCGAGCTCGATCGCGCGAAGAAGCTCTTCCGCGCCCACGGCTGGAAGCAGGTCGACGTGTCCGGCCGCGCCGTCGAGGAGAACGCGTCGAAGATCATCGATGCGTACGAAGAGACGTTCGGGGACCGAGGCTGAAGGATGATGATCAGAGTGCCGATCCTGCTTCGTTTCGCGGTGTGCCTCACCGTCCTCTCCCACTTCGGTTGTGCGCTCGTCTACCCCTGGAAGCAGGAGATCCTCCTCGAGACGGAGCCGCCTGGCGCCGCGATCTACGTCGATGGTGAAGAAGTGGGCCAAACTCCCATGCGGGTGGCCGTGCGCAAGGCCGGATCGACCCCCGTGAACTCCAACGATCCGGCGCTGGTGGAGTTCAAGAAGCCGGGGTATCTCGTCGCACGCCTCAAGCCGAGTGCGCAGAAGCTCTCGCCCGCGGGCTGGGTGGACGCGTTCCTGACGATCGGACTGACGGCGGTCACGCCGGGCTTCTGGGCCTTCTCGAAAGAGCGCTATTCGATGACGCTCGAGCTCGAGAATCCGCACGACGGACGGTTCGCCTCCGCCGACCCCCGCACTTCGAGCGTCCTCTCCGTCGCGCCGCGCTATGGCGGCGGGTACCGCCGCAGGATCGCCATCACCATCGGGATCGACGAGTACCAGAGCTGGCCGCCTCTCGAGGGCGGCCGGCGCGATGCCGAACGGGTAGCCGACCGGCTTCGTAGACTCGGCTTCGACGAGGTGATCGAGGTGTACGACGGTGAAGCGACGCGTAGACGGCTGTTGAATCTGCTCGGGACCGAGCTCGTGACGCGGTCGGACGAGGAGTCCCTGGTCCTGATCTACTTCGCCGGTCACGGGCAGACCGAGACGCTCGCGAGTGGCGATCGTCGCGGGTACATCGTCCCCGTCGACGCGACCACGGACGACGCCTTCTCGACGGCGATCTCCATGGAGAAGATCCAGGATCTGTCGCGACGTATTCCCGCCAAGCATCTCTACTACGCGATGGATTCCTGCTATTCGGGACTCGGTCTCGCGCGTGGAATCGCGGTCACCCGGCCCGGGGGCGACTACGCGGCAGAAGCGACCTCGCGCCGAGCGGTGCAGATGATGACGGCCGGCGGCGAGGGCGAGCAGGCGATCGAGGTCGGTGGTCGCGGTTTGTTCACGACCTATCTACTCGAAGCGATCGGCGGCGCGGCCGATGCCAACGCGGACGGATATGTGTCTGCGAGCGAGATCGGTCTCTTCGTACGGCCGCGCGTCGCGGGCGCGTCCAATGGGCGCCAGACGCCGCAGTTCGGCACGCTCGACGGGAGCGGCGAGGTGTTGTTCTCGGTCGGCCGCTGATCTCGAACCCGGTCGCGGGAGCGCTCCCGCCTAGCTCCCCGATTGCGCAACCCGCACGCGCCACTCGGGACCGAGCGCCGTGTGATCGCGCCGTCTCGTCCTGCCTGGAAGATTCGAGGATTCGAAGGTGCGAGACCTTCTCGGATCCGCGGATCCGAGTACCATCGGGTCTGCGCACGACCGATCGGTGCGCGACAAAGGAGGAAAGACCGTGAACAAGATTCTAGTTGTGGCTCTCTTGGCCCTTTCGCTCGCGACGTCGGGATGTATCTCGACGATCACGCCTCATGCGAATATCAGCGACATCAATGAAGTCGACATGACGTCCAACTTCAAGGAAGGAGAGTCCTGCGCGTGGTGGCTCTTCTTCAACCTGCTCGGCCCCTTCGGAGACATGTCGGTGGTCAAGGCCGCGCAGAGCGCGGGCATCCGCGAGGTCGAGATCGTCGACAACCGCATCGAGAGCTACATCATCGTTTCCAGGATCTGCGCTCAGGTCTACGGCAAGTAGCCGCGCTCGATGACGTCTCGCGTCCCGCTGAGCCCCTGCGAGGGGGGCCAGCGGGGCGCTGCGCGTTTGCCCGCTGCACGGCGAGTCACCGCCTGCCGGAGGGGCCCGCGATTCGCGACGGCCCGCCCTTCGTCGCCCTTCGACACGCGAAATTTCGTCCCTCGCCCCCGCTGCCCGCCTCTCGACAGGCGATAGCCGAAAGCTGCTTCCGAGAGTCGAGAGTCGAGAGTCGCTTCGAATTCAGCGACTCGCGTTGGCTGCGCCCGGTCCACCACCGAAGCATCTCGATTCGAACTCGTGCGGAGACCACACGAGGCATCCCGCGCTTCTGCACCGGCCGGCGACCTGTCGATCCCGCGTGACCACGATCAGGCGCGTCGCATCCTTCGCCCGTCTCGCACGGCGTACGATCCAGTCGTCCGCGCTCTCGACGTAGACGCTGTGGACGATTGGACCGGCCCTCGGTGAGGATCCTCCGCGGGCGTCGATCGT
>JAUIMK010000014.1 GCA_030432735.1 bacterium | reverse complement strand
GCGCCCCCCGTCGGCGCCGCGCAGCCTGCGCCCCGAACGAGCAACGCCCCGGATCCGATGGACCCGGGGCGTTTCTCGTTCCGTTCCGGTCGGGCGCCCGCAGCCGAAGGACTCTCGGCGAGTGCCCGCAGCCGAAGGACTAGTCCAGCACGTCGCTCGCGATGAGCTCCTCGAGGTAGGGCGTGTCCCACCAGGAGAGCTGGAGCGCCTTGGCTCGGCGGAAGAACATCTGCTGGTCGTACTCGATCGTGAAGGCGACGCCGCCCCAGATCTGGGCGCAGACCCGCGTCGTCTCCCGGTAGGCCTCGCAGCAGAAGAGCTTCGCCATCGGCGCGAAGCGCGCGATCGAACGACCCTGGTCGGCGTTCCAGGCCGCCTCGTGGACGAGGACGCGTCCGCCGTCGATGCGGGTCGAGGCGTCGGCCATGTAGTGGGCCAGCGCCTGGAACGCACCGAGGGGCTTGTCGAACTGCACGCGCTGGTTGGCGTAGTCGACCGTCTCCATGAGGCAGCGATCCGCACCGCCGACCGCCTGCGCCGCGAGGAGGATGATCCCCTCGTGCATGCAGGCGTTCCAGGTCGCCCAGCCGGTGCCGGCCTCGCCGATCCGGTCCTCGGCGGAGACGGAGACACCGTCGAAGTCGATCTGGTACTGGGGCTCGCGGCCCTGGGAGAGCAGCTGCTTCTTGGTGATCCCCGCCGCGTTCGGGTCGACCAGGAAGAGGTCGACGCCCGCTTCGGTGCGCGCCAGGACGATCAGCTGGTCCGCCGCGGCGGCGTAGGGAACCGATCGCTTGCGACCGGTCAGCTTGAAGCCGTCGCCCTCGGCCTTGGCCTCGAGGGCGATGCCCTTCTCGCCCTGGCCGCGCTCGGGCTCGAGCCACGCGGTGGTCAGGATCGCCGAGCCGTCGGCGATCTTGCCGAGCCACGCTTCCTTCTGGGCCTCACTGCCCGCCGCGAGGAGCACCTTCGCGCTCATCACGCAGGACACGAAGTGCGGAACCGGGGCCATCGCCCGGCCGAGCTCTTCGTAGACGAAGGCGGCTTCGAGGAGGCCGAGGCCGCCGCCGCCGTACTGCTCCGGGATCAGCAGGCCGTTCAGGCCGAGCTCGCCCATCTGACCCCAGAGCTCGGTGGGCACGCCGTTGGGGTCGTCTTCCATGTCGCGAACGAGCTGGGTCGGACAATGCTCCTCGAGCATCGCCTTCGCCATGTCGATCACCATCTGCTGTTCTTCTGCGAGATCGAGATCCATCTTGGGTTCTCCTAGAAGTTCTTCGGCAGGCCGAGGTGGCGCCGGGCAATGATGTTCTTCTGGATTTCGGAGGAGCCGCCGCCGACCGTCTCGTTCATGGTGGCGCGGTACGCCCCCTCGAACCGACCGCGAAGCGGCGCATCGTCCTGCCCTTCCATGATCGTTCCCTCGTGTCCCTGGATGTCGAGCGCGTCCTTGCAGACCCGCTGGGAGAGGGAGGTCGTGAAGAGCTTGTACTGAGACGACTCGATCGTCGGCGGCTTGCCGCCGGATTTCGCCGCGCAGACGAAGCGGGTCGAGAGCGCCTTCGCGACCGCGGTGTCCGTCACGATGTTCGCGATCGTGCGACGCACGTTCGTGTCGTCCTTCAGCGGCTCGTCGTCGCGCTTCGCTTCCTTCACCCAGTCGACGAGGACGTCGGACCGGTTCGCGATCGGCGACAGGGTGAACATCGTGAAGCGCTCGAGATCCAGCGCCTCCGAGATCATCTGGAAGCCCTTGCCGCGCTGGCCGACGAGGTACTCGTCGGGGACGAAGACGTCGTCGAAGAAGACCTGGTTGGTCGTGTCCTTGCCGATCGTCGGCAGGCTCTGGACCTCGAGGTTCGGGTTGTCCATGTCCACGAGGAAGAGGGAGAGGCCGTCGTGCTTCGGCTTGTCCGGGTCGGTCCGTGCGCCGACCCAGTACCAGTCCGCGAAGTGCGCGGAGGTCGTCCACATCTTCTGGCCGTTCAGCAGCCAGCCGCCCTCGACCTTGTCGGCGCGCAGCTGCATGTTCGCCGCGTCCGAGCCCGCTTCGGGCTCCGAGTAGCCGACCGCGAACTCGATCTCGGCGTCGAGGATCATCGGCAGGAACTTCTGCTTGAGGAAGTCGTTGCCGTGCCGGATCAGCGTCTTGCCGATGATGCCGACGCCCTTGCCGATCTGCGGCGCGGCGTGCTTCGAGAGAGCCTCGTTCAGGATGTACTCGTAGACGCCTTCGATCTCCTGCCCGCCGTACTCCTTGGGCCAGGACATGCCGAGCCATCCCTTCGCGGCGAGCTTCTTCATGAAGGCGCGACGCTCGGGCGTGTCGGAGAGCTGGGTGAAGTTCTCGCGGTGGTGATCCATCACGACCGGGTCGCGATTCTCGACCAGCCAGGCGTCCACTTCTTCGGCGAACTTCTGTTCTTCGGGGCTGAAATCAAAATCCATGGCATGAGCTCCTGGGGCCGAAGCAAGCGAGTCGCCGTCGATCGAGGCGAGGGGGCGCTTCGGCGGGGTGGAGGGGGCGATTCGGTGCGAATCGCGCCGCCGGACTATATACGAGACGCAGCGTTCTGTATACCTGTCCCGCGGGGGATTCGGGGCCGTACGCAGAGGCGTGTAGAGTGTCGGTGTGCGCCGCCCGGCCCGGAGCGACGGCCGCCGGCCACCACGACGAGGAGGTTCTCGTGATGAACCGCTCTTCCCGGACCTTCGGCTGCCTCGCCACCCTCGGCCTGGCCGTGACCTTCTTCGCTCCCGTCGCGAGCGCGCAGATGTCGATCGACGACGTCATCGTGACGGGCGGGCCCTGCACCCTGGACGGCGTGCACGAGGGCTTCTTCTTCGATCCGGTCGTCTTCGGCGAAGGGATCGCCGACGTGTCCCTCGACACCGGGTCCGGCGCGAGCATCCCGATGATCGAGGTCGAGGAAGACGAGTTCATCTGGGACGACCCCGCCGGCGACTTCTGTCGTCGCTTCGACTCCCTCGCGGAGATCGACGCCCTCGGCGCCCTGACCTTCGATTTCGTCGGCGAGCTCGGCGAGCTCGACACGATCGTCGTTCCGCTCACGGACTACCAGAACGGCGCGGGACAGCCGGGGGGGCCGATCATGGTCGCCCCCGCCGCGGGCAACTCGAGCCTGCCTCCCGGCAACACCTTCGTCTGGGCGGTGGCGCCGGCGTGGGTCGAGCTGATCCAGGTGGATCTCGTCGATCCCGTTCCCGACGAGGGGGTCGACGAGGCGCTCTTCGTGAATCCGGCGACGACGAGCTGGACGCCTTCCGGCGTCGTTCCCGGAAGCATCTATTTCTTCGAACTCTCGTTCATCGACGCCTACTTCCTCGCCGACGGGCGGACGAGCTCGATGGGGCGCTCCTATCTCTTCACGTCGGGCTTCCAGGCGTACGAGCGCAAGTTCGTTCCGGAGCCGACGCTCGGGAGCGCGCTCGTCTTCGGAGCGTGCGGCGTGTTCGCCGCGTCGCGGAAGCGCCGCGTTCGCCCCGGACCGGACCGGCGACGCTAGAGGATCGCGTAGCGGCCGAGGACGGCTCGCGCCTCGGCGGGGCCGACCGCCTTCTCGGCCGTCAGTCCGGCCCGTCTGGCCCCCTCGACGTTGATCTGGTTGTCGTCGAGGAAGAGCACGCGATCGGGGGCGCAGCCGAGGCCCGAGATCGTGTGGTCGAAGGCTGCCTGGTCGGGCTTCACGAGTCCCATCTCGTAGGAGAGGTACTGCTCGTCGAAGAGGGTCATCAGGCCGAACTGCTCCTCGTAGCGTTCGCAGTGGACGCGGTTCGTGTTCGAGAGGCAGGCGAGCCGCGTCCGGCCGTGGAGCTCGGAGACGAGCTCCCGGGCGCCGGGGAGGAGTCCCTTCGGCCAGGAGACGAACGCGTCGAGGAACTCGTTCGGTGACGCGGGCATCGACCAGGTCTCGACCATTCCGCGGGCGAAGGTCCGCTCGTCGCACTCGCCGCGCTCGTACCGGCGGACCCAGGGGCAGCTGAGCCAGCGCCGCCAGATCTCGTCCTCGTCGGGCTCGTCGGCGAGCATCGCCATGTCGCCCATGCCGCCGAGGCGGATCAGGACGCCGCCGAGATCGAAGAGGACGACGTCGATCTCGTTCGGACGGGACGAATCGGACAAGGCACGCCTCCGGTCGTGGCGCGCGATTCTAGCCCAGCTCCGGCGTGCTAGGCGCCGGTCTCGCTCTCGAGCTGGTCGAGGTAGAGACGGAGCTCCCGGTCGAGGGTCTCGGGGTCGACGATGCCGAGCTGCGCGAGGACCTGTCCGAGGGGGAGGTGGGTCTCGCGCTGGGTCTCGAGGATCGCGTCGACCTGCGCTTCGTCGAGGTAGCCCTTGTCGACGGCGATCGTTCCGAAGCGGCCGGGCTCCTGCTCCTGGGTCCGCAGCACGTCGACGATCTGGTCGAGGGTCATCAGGCCCATCTGATGGGCGAGGCGTCCGAACGAGACCGTCATGCTCGCCTGCCTCTCGAGGGCTTCGAGCAGGGTCTCTTCGCTGATCAGGCCGCGATCGACGAGGTGCTTGCCGAACATCGTCGGGGCTCCTTCCTAGTTCGTCGACGCCACGCTGCTGCGATCACGGGAGTGGCTGTACTCGATGATCTGGAGGCCCATAGGCTCCTCGCCGTCGGGCAGGGGCTCGATCGTCAGGTGGGCGCGCCGCAGGACCAGGCCGGCGACGCCCGAGACGTCGTTGCGTGCGCCCATGCGGGCATTGAGCCGTTCGAAGTCCTCCGCAGCCGAGTACTCGTAGACCAGGACGAAACGTTCGTTCGGTTCGACGGAGCGGCCGGTCAAGGCGAGATCGACGGTTCGGTCGAGGAAGCGGGGTCGCATTCCGAACGTATCCGACAGGCCGCGGAGCTCCGCGCCCGCCGCTGCGGCCGCCCGGTAGTCGTCGGTCGACGGCATCGCGCGCAGAGGGACGGCGCGAAGCGAGTGGTAGATGTCGAGGGGGACCTTGCCCTTCACCTCGGCTTCGATCTCGATCCGAGCGACGTAGCCCTTGGGCAGCGCCAGGTACTGGTTGGCGAAGACCGGCTGGAAGCTCAGGAAGTCGATGGTGTCGCGGCCCTCCTGATCGCGCTCCATACGGGTCTTGGCCAGCTGCTCGCGGAAATGCTCGGCGTCCAGGATCATCGTCGAGGGCGTCTCGATCAGCGTATAGTCGATTCGCTTCTCCCCCGCGTTCGCGTCCGCCAGGACGGGGAGCTCGAGACTCCGCGCCTGGATCTGCGCGAGCATGGCCCGACCTGGATCCTCGGCGGGGATCGGCTCCGCGATGCGTTCGTGTCCTGCGAAGAGGAACGGCGGATGCGTGAGGCGCACGCGTTCGCAGGTGCTGTGGTCCTCCCGGCAGAAGAGGACGGTGTCTCCAGGCTCTGCGAGCGCGCTCATGCGCATGTAGGTATTCGCGAAGGGGACGTAGCGCGGCTGGGCATAGTCTCGGAAGAAGCTGCGGCCGCGAAAGCGGCGCGCCTCGTGCTGGAGACCGAGCAGGTCGAGGACCGAGACCGCGACGTCGGTCTGGGAGGTCGGTGCCGCGACGTCGATCTGCTCGCCGGAGGGCAGGAGCGTGACGAGGACGCCCCACGCCTGCGAGAGCATCAGCTCCGGATCGCTCAGATCACCGCTCCGGGTGTCGAGGCCGAAGGATTCGTCGCTGGTCAGGATGACGATCGTGTCGTCCAGGATGCCCGCGTGTTCGAGGGTCGTCAGGAACTCGTCCAACGCACCGTCGAGGAACTCGATCGCGCGAGAGAAGCTCGGGACCTCGCCTTCCTCGAGCAGCTGGGGCGGTACGTGGAAGGGGTGGTGCGTACCGCTCGAGAGGAGCGTGAGGAACCACGGCTCGTCGCCGCGCTCGAGGTCGGCGATCAGGCGCATCGATTGTCGGAGGAACGCACGGTCGTCGACGCCCCACGCCTGCTTCTCGCTCGAGTCGTCGAAGAACTCGATGCCGTGGAACCGCTCGAAGCCGGCGAAGGGCATGAACTTGTCCTTCGCCATGAACGAGAGGGGCGCCGATTGGAGGAAGGCCGTCGCATAGCCGTTCCGAGCGAGCGCTCGGGGGAGGCAGTCGGCATCGTCTCCGATCGCGCCGACGTCCGACATCTTGGGCGACGCGGTCGTCTGCTTGGGCAGATCGCCGCAGACGAGGGCGTAGAGTCCGCGGTTCGTCTGGCGCTGCTGGTTGGCGAAGTTGACGAGGGTGACGCCCCGTCGACTGGCACGGTCGAGGGAAGGGAGGCGCGGTCGCTCGCCCTCGAGGCCCTGCATCGCCGCGAGTCGATCGACGTAGGCACCGGACACGCCTTCGAGCACGACCAGCAAGACGTTCTCGCCGCGGTGATCGAGCGGGAGGACCGCCTGACCGTCGAGTGCCGAAGGGAAGAGGCCGGGAATCGGTCGTTCCTCGACGGCCACGATCGGTGCGTCGCCCTTGGTCATCCACCGGAGGTTCTCGAGCACGAAATGAGTCTGACGCCAGCTCGCTGCGTCGCTCGCGGCGGGCAGCGCGAGTCGAATGCCGAGGAGGAGGGCGCCGACGATCAGGAGCGCGGTCGCGCGGTGGAGGTCGAAGCGCCTCCCGGTCGCCAAGAAGACGGCGCAGCCGGTCACGCTCATGAGGAGCGCGAGGACGATGGGGTGGCTCAGGTGGGTGGCCGAGCCCGAGACGAAGGTCCCATCGAAGAGGAACGCGATGTTCGCGACGCCGAGCATCGTCCCGAGATTGCGGACGTGCTCGAGGTTCGCGTTGTTGCCGAGGACCCAGATCGCGACGAGGGGCAGCGCGACTGCGAGGGCGCGCTTGCGGTGGAACGCGGCGCGCGCCGCCGCGACGATCCCGGCGAGCCCGACGGCGACGCCGACGTCGGCGAGCAGCCCGCGGAGGTCGCCGTAGCCGATCGCGACGCTGGCCTGTGCAGATTGGAGGAGCCGGAAGGTCAGCGGAGCGAGCAGCATCCCGAGCGCGAGCAGCACGAAGTCGGTCGCGCGCGCCTCTCCGACCGTCTGGTTCTGTGCTTCTTCGGGCACGCTGGGCTCCTCGTTCCGGCGCGGGGCGCAGTGACGCGCGCCCGCGCCTTCCTCTATCGGCCGGGGCGGCGCGAACTGAACCGATTTCGTGAGCATCGGCGGGGAGATTCGGCCGCGATTGCGACCGCGAGACGCCTCGGCCGGAAAGCGAGGCGGATCAGGACCCGGGATCGGAGCTTCAGACCAGGCCCTTGCCGCAATGCGGGCACGATCCGTGGTCCGCGAGCTCCTGGCGCTGCTTGGCGGCCAGGATGATCTCCTCGACGATCTCGTGCTCGACGTGGAGCTGGTCGGCGAGGGCGGTGATGGCGTCCATCTCGTCCGCAGTGACGATCCCGTCCGCGGCGGCTTCGGCGGCCTCGATCTTCAGGGCCTCCTCGTTCCGGTTCATGATGTGCGCGAATCCGGAGGCGAAGATCGAGGTCGGCAGCGCGACCATGGCGATGCCGACCATCTGGATGGCGGCGGCCATCGTCTTGCCGAGGGGCGTGATGGGCGTGACGTCGCCGTAGCCGACGGTCGTCAGCGTGCACACGGCCCACCACATCGCGGCGGGGATCGAGCCGAAGGCGTCGGGCTGGGCGTGGTGCTCGACGACGTAGACGAAGCTGGCGGAGAGGATGATCGCGACGGCCATCACGAAGAACGAAGCGGCGAGGGCGGTGCGCTGGAGTCGGTAGACGTCGGAGAGCCGGCTCAGGGCCGCCGAGTAGCGGGTCAGCTTCACGATCCGGAGCAGGCGCAGGACCCGGAGGAAGCGCAGGTCGACGGCGAAGAAGGCGGAGAGGTAGAAGGGCGCGATGGCCAGGACGTCGACGATCGCCATCGGCGAGCGCAGGTACCGGAGTCGTCGGCCGAGGGGCTGGCTTCCGTGCGCCTCGTCGTCCGCGACGGACCAGATGCGCAGCAGGAACTCCGCGGAGAACGCCGCGACGGAGACCTCCTCGAAGGCGACGAAGAGGTCGTGATAGGCGTGGCCGATCGAGGGGACCGACTCGAGGATCACCGCGACGACGTTCCCGAGCACCAGCCCCATGATCATCAGATCGATCGTGCACGAGAGCTGATCGCCCTCGGCCCCCGTGTCGAGGACCTCGAAGGTGCGTCTTCGAATGGAGGCGACGGGAGGCATTCAGGGGTTTTCGGCCCGTCCGGAGTCGAACGAAAGCGCGGACACGTCCCGCACGCGCGATCGATGCCATGTCTCCGGCCTTCACCCGAGCCCGCCTCGGGAAGGCGCCCCAGGCCGCTTCGCTATCGTCGCGCGCTTCGATGGGACCCCGCTCCAGGCCAGGGGTCGGGAGCACCGCCCTCATGAAGTTCGAGACCCGCGCGATCCACGTCGGCCAGGAGCCCGACGAGCAGACCGGCGCCGTCATGCCGCCGATCTACGCCACGTCGACCTTCGCCCAGATCCGTCCGGGCGAGACCCGCGGCTACGACTACACCCGCTCCGGCAACCCCAACTTCACCCGCCTCGGACGGACCCTCGCGAGCCTCGAGGGCGGCGAGCACGCCACCGTATTCGGGAACGGAATGGCGGCGATCACCGCGGTGCTCTCGACGCTGTCGAGCGGGGATCTCGTGCTCGCGGAGGAGAACGTCTACGGCTGTACGTTTCGCATCTTCGCGCAGGTCTTCGAGAAGTTCGGGCTGCGCGTGCGCTACGTCGACTTCGCCGACCCGACGCAGTACGGCGTGATCGCGGCGGAGCCTCCGGCGCTCGTCTGGCTCGAGTCGCCGACGAACCCGATGCTCAAGATCCTCGACATCGCGGCCATCTCGGGCGAAGCGGCGAAGGTCGGCGCCCCCGTGCTCGTCGACAACACCTTCGCCTCCCCCTACTTCCAGCGCCCCCTCGAGCTCGGGGCGACGCTCTCGCTCTCGAGCACGACCAAGTACGTGAACGGCCACTCGGACTGTCTCGGAGGCGTGGTCGTCACGAACGACGCGGACTGGCAGGAAAAGATGGTCTTCGCCCAGAAGGCGGTTGGCCTGAATCCGTCGCCCTTCGACACCTGGCTGGTCCAGCGCGGGGTCAAGACGCTCGCGCTCCGCATGAACCAGCACCACGCGAACGCCCTCGCGATCGCCGAGAAGCTCGAGGGTTCCGCGGCGGCGAAGTGGGTGCGCCACCCCTTTCTCGCTTCCCATCCGCACGTGGACGTCGCGAGGAGACAGATGAGTGGCGGCTCCGGGATCGTGACCCTCGAGCTCGACGCGGATCTCGAGGCGACGACGGCCTTCGTGTCCGGACTCGAGATCTTCGCGCTCGCGGAGAGCCTCGGCGGAATCGAGAGCCTCGTCGACCACCCTGCGTCGATGACCCATGCGAGCATTCCCCGGCCCGAGCGGGAGAAGGTGGGCATCTACGACGGTCTCGTCCGCCTCTCCGTCGGCATCGAGCACGTCGACGACCTGCTCGGGGATCTCGATCGCGCCCTGCGAGGCGCGGGGCTCGGCTCTCTCTCCTAGCCGCCGCGACCGTTCCGCGTCCGCTCGGATGGGAATCCGGCTTCGGTCGTGGCACGATTCCGCCGATAGCGTCCGTAGAGGAGGAACCGTGTCCGAGCCGATGACAACGCGTAGGAAGACGCTCGAGATCAACCTGGATCCCGGGATCTACGGCAGCTTCGCCGAGATCGGTGCCGGCCAGGAGGTCGGGCGCTGGTTCTTCCGCGTGGGCGGCGCGGCCGGCACGATCGCGAAGACCATGTCGGCCTACGACAAGAAGGTGAGCGACGCGATCTACGGGACCGCCGAGCGCTACGTCTCGAGTGGCCGGCTGGTCGCGATGCTCGACCACGAGTACGACCTGCTCCTCGAACGTCTCGATCCGGAGCGCGGCGGGGAGAGCTCCTTCTTCGCGTTCGCGGACACGGTCACCGCCCAGAACTATCGTGGCGACGCCGACTGTCACGGCTGGATGGGCATCCGTTTCCAGAGCCACCCCCAGTCCGAGTCGAATCAGATCATTCTCCACACGCGGATGCTCGACCGCGACGGGTTCATGCAGCAGGAGGCGCTCGGCATCCTGGGCGTGAACCTGATCTACGGTGCGTTCAAGCACTACGACAAGCCCGAGATCCTGCTCGGCTCGCTCCTCGACAACCTCGGCCGCAATCGGATCGAGATCGACATGATCGAGTTCAACGGGCGCGTCTTCGAGGGCGTCGACCATCGGCTGCTGAGCCTCCGCCTCGTCGAGTACGGCCTGTCCCGGGCCGCGATGTTCTCGGCCAAGGGCGAGGTCCTCCGCCCGTCGGAGATGCTCTACAAGAAGCCGGTGATCCTCCAGCGCGGACGTTTTCGTCCCCCGAACCTCGTCCACGCGGACATCCAGCGCCGCGCCTTCGAGCGATTCGCCGCCGACCCGGACATCGACGAGCGGAAGATCGTCTCGCTGCTCGAGATCTCCGTCGACGAGCTGCGGCGCACCGCCGAGGACGGGGTGCAGGATTTCCTCGACCGGCTCGACGCGCTGACCGCCAGCAATCAATCGGTGATCGTCTCCGACTATCCCGAGTACTACCTGGTCGCGGAGTATCTCGCGCGCTATGCGGCGACGCAGATCGCGCTGCCGGTGGGGCTCGGCAACTTCCTCGAGCTCATGAACGAGGAGCGATACGACCGGCTGCCCGGCGGGCTGCTCGAGGCCACGGGGCGGCTGATGGGGCAGGGCGTGAAGGTCTACGTCTACCCGTTCGTCGATTCGAAGACGGGGCAGCGCCTCGAGCTCGACACGATCGAGTTTCCGGAGTCGGTCCGGCAGCTCTTCGGCTACCTCCGCGATCGCGGCTACGTGCAGCCCCTCGAAGGGCTCCCGAACGAGGCGCTCCTCGTGAAGTCCGACGACGTCTACGAGTGGATCCGAAGCGGGAATCCCCGCTGGCAGGATCACGTCGAGCCCGGCGTCGCGGAAGCGATCCGGAAGGGACGGCTCTTCGGGTACGCCGGAGACTGAACCATCGGCGGCGGGCGCTTGAACGGGCCTCGGCGTTCGTTGTATCAATGGACCTCCATTCGATCGATCCTGCGCGACCCGCGGATCATTCCTGGAGGTCCCCGCATGTCCGCTGCCGCGCGCGATGAACCGATCTGGAGGTCACGGCCGGGCGAGATGTTCGCGGCCGTCGTCGGGACCGAGCGGATCAACGACTTCATCCACCTCTCGGAGGGGCTTTCCAACAGCTTCCTGATCACGACGGACGAGGGGAACATCATCGTGAATACGGGGATGTTTTTCGAAGCGCCGTACCATCGGGACAGCTATCGCGCGGTGAGCGAGGCCGAGACCCGGTACATCATCTTCACGCAGGGACACGTCGACCACGTCGGCGGCACCGATTTCCTGCGCGACCCGTCGACGCAGGTGATCGCGCAGGCGAACAACGCCGAGCACCAGGCCTACGACAAGCGGCTCGCCCGATTCCGTGCGTCGCGTTCGGGCTTCGCGTTCATGCAGAAGAACGGTTCGACGATCCGACAGGCGATGGCGGACTACGGCGAGCTGCCGCCGCAGGCGGAGCCGGTTCCGGACATCACCTTCGAGGACGAGTACGCGTTCACGCTGGGCGGCCTTCGCGTGAAGCTGATCGCCGTCCCCGGTGCCGAGACCAACGACTCGCTGGTCGTCTGGCTTCCCGACCACGAGATCTGCTTCGTCGGCAATCTCTTCGGCTGCCTGATCGGTCACATCCCGAACCTGGTCACGGTTCGCGGAGACCGCTACCGCGACGCCCTCGTCTGCGCCGCGGCGTGCGACGTGGTCGCCGAGCTGCGACCGAAGCTGCTGCTCCCCGGGCACCACGGACCGATCGAGGGCGAGGAGCTGATCCAGCGGGAGCTCGCGCGGATCCGCGACGCGACCCTCTACGTGCACGACGAGACGGTGAAGGGCATGAACGAAGGGAAGGACCTCTTCACCCTCAAGCAGGAGATCCGGCTCCCGCCGGAGCTCGAGGTCGGGGAGGGCTACGGAACGGTCCGCTGGGACGTGCAGGCGATCTGGGAGCACTACGCCGGCTGGTTCCATCACGAATCGACGACCGAGCTCTACTCCGTTCCGCAGCGATCGATCCACGCCGACCTGATCGAGCTCGCCGGCGGTCAGGGCGCGATCGTCGATCGCGCACGCACGCGCTTCGTGGCGGGCGATCGGGAAGAGGCGCTGCATCTCCTCGACATCCTCTTCTCGCAGGCGCAGCCGAGCGCCGAAGCCCTCGAGCTCGGGATCGAGATCCACGAGGCGCTGCTGCCCGAGAGCGGGAACTTCTGGCTCTCCGCCTGGCTCCGGAACCAGGTCGAGCAGCTGACCGGACGACTGAAGGACCGCTAGCGCCGCGCTGGAGGCGCTCTGAAGGGAGAGCGAGATGGACGTGAAGACGAGCTTCGACTTCGATGGGGCGAAGGTCCTCGTGACCGGGGGCTCGAACGGGATCGGCCTCGGGATCGCCCGCGCCTTCGCCGACGCGAACGCGCGGGTGACGGTCACCGGGCGCCGCGGCAGCGCGTCGGAATACGACTCCGACCTTTCGGGCTTCGACTACCGGCAGGCCGAGATGACGGACGAGGCGGGGCTCGACTCGCTGGCCCGCTCGATCGATTCCCTCGACGTCCTGGTGAACAACGCGGGTGCGTCGCTCATGGCCGAGAACGAGTGGGAGCCCGAGATCTTCCAGCGCGCGGTCTCGCTCCACCTCTTCGGGTCGTTCCGGCTGGCCGTTCGGCTCAAGGACCGGATCTCGAGGAGCGGGATCGAGGGTGGCGGCAGCGTGCTCAACATGGCGAGCATGTCGGCCTATCGCGCGGTCACGGTCGTGCCCGGCTACGGCGCGGCCAAGGCGGCGGTCGTGCAGATGACGAAGAACATGGCGGCGGCCTGGGCCCAGGAGAACGTCCGCGTGAACGCCGCGGCGCCCGGCCTCGTCCTCAGCAACATGACCGAAGGCATGAAGGGCACCGAGTTCGAGGATCCCGAGATCGAGCGCACGCCCATGAAGCGCTGGGGAACGCCCGAGGACGTGGCGCCCCTCTACGTCTTCCTCGCGAGTCCGCTCGCGAAGTTCATCACCGGGCAGACGATCTGCGTCGACGGGGGGCAGTCGGTCGCCTGAGCCGCCGGGCGCGAAGCGACTCGGAGATCGAGACCTCGCGAACTCCACGCCCCGTTTCCTCGAAATCCTCCGCCCCGCCCCGCCCCGCCCCGCGCGAGCTCGATCCCGCCCCGATCGCGGAAGGCGCGATTCTTGGGCTAGAGTGCACAAGACAGCATGGGGCGGGCGACGGGGCGCGCGGTGGACTACGAGGCATTCGAAAAGGCGCTGCTCCAGGCCTTGAAGCCGCTCGTCCGGCTGGCGGTCAAGCGCGGGGTCGAGTTCCACCCCTTCGCCGAGCTGCTCAAGAACGCGTTCGTCGAAGTGGTCGAAGAGGATTTTCGCGTTCCGGGTCGGCGGCCGACGATCTCGAGGATCGCCGTACTGACGGGTCTCACGAGGCGCGAAGCGAGTCGGCTGGTGACCGAACGCCAGTCGCAGAAGGCGGAGTCGCCTCGCAAGAAGTTCAATCGGGCGGCCCGTGTCTTCGACGCGTGGTCGACGGATCCGCGATACCAGGATCGTCGAGGACGTCCCGCTTCCCTCCCCATCGAAGCCGAGTCGGGAGCGAGCTTCAGCGAGCTCGTGAGGCGGCACGGATCCGACGTCCCGCCCCGCGCGGTGCTGGACGAGCTGATGCGGGTCGGTGCCGTCGCGAGGCTTCGCGACGGTCGGGTCCGGCCGGTGGAGCGCGGCTACATCCCTTCTCTCGACGAGACCGAGAAGCTCGCCATCCTCGGATCCGACGTCGGCGATCTGATCGCGACAATCGACCACAACCTGACGCCCGAGTCCGGGGAACCCTTCTTTCAGCGGAAGGTCGCCTACGACAACCTGCCTGCCGACTATCTCCCCGCGCTTCGAAAGCTCGTCCGAAAGGACGCACAGGCCCTGCTCGAGAAGCTGAGTGCGGACATGTCGAAGCAGGACCGGGACGTGATCCGGAGCTCAGAGGCAGGGGAAGCCGAGGATCGCCATCGCGCGATGGTCGGGATCTACTACTTCGAGGAGCCCTGCGATGAGGCCGAATGAATCCGTGATGCAGCGATCGATCCGGCGGTCGTCGACCGCGACGCTGCTCCTCGCGTGCCTGCTCATCGGGTGTGTCGGGGGCGAGACGACGACGGCCGACAACGGGGGAATCGGGGGGACCGGCGTCTCTCAGGGCGAGATCGATTCCTTCGGGAGCATCTTCGTCACGGGCATCGAGTGGGATCTCGCGGGCGCGACGATCGAGCTCGACGGTCAGCCGGCGACGGAAGCCGACCTGCGCGTCAACATGCAGGTGCGCGTAATCGGCGAGATCGAACCGGGCGGGACCACCGCGGTCGCGACCGCCGTCACCTACGACTCGAGTCTCGTCGGGCCGGTCGCCGCGCCGCCTACGATCCTCGTTCCCGACGGATCGCGCTTGACGCTCTCGATCCTCGGCCGAAGCGTCCTCGTCGACGCAGCCGAAGCCTCGTTCGGTCCCGGTCTCTCGATCGCGCTCCTCGCCGAGGATCAGCTCCTGCGCATCAGCGGCTACCAAGACGATCTGGGCGGGATCCGTGCGACTCGGGTCGATCTGCTCGGAACCTTCCCGATCGAGGACGACGTCGAGCTCGACGGCGCGGTCGCGAACCTCCTTCGAAACCCGGATGGATCGGGGATCTTCGATCTCGGCCCGGTCACCGTGCGGTACACCCCGGCGACCGGCTTCTCGGGCCTCTCCGAGGGCGACCTCGAGAACGGCACGAGGGTGGACGTCGCAGGCGTCCTTCGGGCGTCGGGGACCGATCTCGACGCGAGCGCGATCGAAGCGATCGAGGATCCCTTCGAAACGACGGACTTCGAGGACATCGAGCTGGTGGGCATCGTGTCCGGCTTCGTGTCGAACGCAGACTTCCGCCTCGGCGGCGTCGCGGTCGACGCGTCGACGGCGATTCTCGACCCTCCGAGCCTGACGATTGCGGACGGGATGCTCCTCGAGGTCGAGGGCAGTCTCGCGGGCGGCGTTCTCACCGCGACGCGCGTCGAGGACGAACACGGCGAGGGGTCCTCGGAGATCGCGATCATCGGGGCGCTCTCCTCGATCGACGTCGCGGATCGCGAACTCCTCCTGCTCGGCGTCACCATCGTGGCGGATGGCCTGACGGAAATCGAGGACGAACGAGACGAGGAGCGCAACTTCGGCTTCGACGACCTCGACGTCGGCGATTGGATCAAGGTCGAGGGCGAACAGACGACCCCCGGAAGGGCCCGCGCGAAGAGCATCAAGCGGCTGGAGGCAGGCACGGAGCTGCGCCTCAAGGGGCCCGTGACGGCGCTCGACGCCTTCGCGCCGAGCCTCGACGTCGTCGGGCAGGCGATCCCGATCGACGGAGCGACGAGCTACTTCGACGAGCTCGAGCAGGCGAGGACCGAAGAGGAGTTCTTCCGGAGCCCGGGCGACGTCGCCCTCGGGACGACGGTGGTCGTCGAGGACGAAGCCGCCGTCGACGCCACGCGATTGATCGAAGCGGACGTCGTTTCGATCGACTGACGGACGTGCACTCGCAGCCCGCGCGTCCGGCGTTCCGGCCGGGGCGCGACGCCGGTCTACCACTCCCGATCACGGACGCTGTGGCATCCCGAGCTCGCGCAGTCCGCGTTGGCCGCGACGCCGCCGCGGCGATGATCGTCCTCGCCCGCGTCGAAGTCCCGGGCATGGCACCCCGCGCATAGCGGCTGGTAGTTCGGGGCGTCCCAGGTCACCGTCGAGCTGTTGCCGCCGTGGCAGTCGAGACAGTCGAGCGAGACGCGGTGATCCCCGGGATAGGCCGTGCCCGCGTGGTCGAATCGGGCATTCGTGAACCTGGTCGTCGAGTGACAACGATCGCAGGAGATGGCCGTGCCGAAGTGGCCGTTCGTCTGTCCGATGGCGTTGATGCCGTTGTGGCAGCTCCGGCAGGTGCCCGGTGCCACGAGCGAGTGGTCGAAGCCCGCCGGAACGAAGGCATTCGTCGAATGGCATACCTCGCAGTCGTTGCTGCTCGGGAGATGTGCGGGGTGCTTGCCCGTGGCGGTCGATCCGTTGTGACACGAGAAGCAGCCCGTCGTGATTCCCGAGTGGTCGAAGCCGGCGGGGATCCATCCGAAGGTCTGATGGCATACCTCGCAGTCGTTGCCCGACGCGATGTGTCCGGGGTTCTTTCCGGGAGCGGTCGTCCCGTTGTGACAGCTGAAGCAGTTGTCGACGATGCCCGTGTGATCGAAGGTCGAGGCCGGGACGAATGAGCGCGTCGAGTGGCACAGCTCGCAGCTGTTCCCGGTCGGGATGTGGGCCGGGTGCTTGCCGGTGGCCCAGGTGCCATTGTGACAAGTCACGCAATTCGTGGTGATGCCTGCGTGGTCGAAGGTCGAGGGAACGAAGGAGACCGTCGTGTGGCAGGTCTCGCAGTCGTTTCCGGTGGGAATGTGGTTGCCGGGCTTGCCGATCGTGGTGGTGCCGTTGTGGCAGCCGACGCATCCGTCGACGATGCCGGAATGGTCGAAGTCGGTGGCGGGCACGAAACGCGTGGTGGAGTGGCAGACTTCGCAGGCATTGCTGGTCGGGATGTGCCCCGGATTCTTTCCGATCGCGGTCGTTCCGTTGTGGCAGGTGAAGCAGTTGTCGCTCACCGATCCGTGGTCGAAGACGGCGTCGGTCCAGCGCAGCGTCCCGTGGCAGTCGGAACAGAAGTCGGAGCTCGGGATGTGGTTCGGTGGCTTGGCGGTCGCGAAGCGGCCGGAATGGCAGGTATGGCAGTCTCCGCCGACGGTCGAGTGATCCATCCGAGCGGGCTCCCAGAACCGCGTGAAGTGGCAATCGCCGCAGGACGTCTGGATCGGGATGTGCCGTGCCGACGGCGCCGTCTCGGCGCGGCTGCCGCCGTTCCGGTGACAGGCATTGCAGGTCGTCGGCGTTCCCGCGAAGCGACCGTCGACGTGACAACTCTCGCAGTTCGCGATCATGTGGCGCCCCGTGAGCGGGAAGCGCGTCGAGTCGTGGTCGAAGGTCGGGCGCGATGCCTGGGCCAGGGACTCGTGGGGCGCGAGTGCCGCGACGGCCAGGAAGACGAGAACTACGCCGAAGGTTCGGATCCGGAGGCGGGCGGCCGTACGTCGCCGGCGGTCGATTCGCTTCATGATCACCTCCTCAGCGCCGCCGCACGGTGGCCGGGACCCAGGCTTCGAAGCCGTGGCAGTTGTCGCAGCTGCGCCCGAAGCCGCCGCGATGGACGTCGTCCGCGCCGTGGCACTGGACGCAGTCCTGAGAGCGCTGGAAGCCCGCGACTCTCGGCTGCGAGTGACAGGCACCGCATTCGAGGCCGTCGTGGGCGCCGTGGAGCGCGAACTCGGTCTGGCGGTCGTGGTCGAAGCGCCAGACGTTCCAGGCGTTCGGCGTGTGGCACGACTCGCAGCGCGGCCCAAGCGTGCGCTCGTGGACGTCATCGTCTCGATGACACGAGACGCAGGCGAGGGACTCCGTCTGGAAGGTGTGATTCGCATGACAGCTCTCGCACGGCGTGACCGCGTGGAGACCCAGGAGCGGGAAGGCGGTCAGCTCGTGGTCGAACGAGACTCGGCGACCGAAGGCATCCTGCGCGTGGCAGTCGGCACAGTCGGGACCCAGACTGCCTCGATGGACATCGTCGTTCGAGTGACAGTCGATACAGCCGACGTCCGCGGAGAGCGCTCGCGTGGGTCCCGAGTGGCACGATTCGCAGGACTGGCGTTCGTGCGCGCCCACGAGCGTGAAGCCGGTGTCGCGGTCGTGGTCGAATCGCGTCTTCGACCACGCCTCCGGTGAATGGCAGTCGCCGCATCGTCCGTCGAAGCGACCCACGTGCACGTCGTCGGAGACGTGGCATCCCGTGCAGTCTTCCGGGAGCGCTCTCGTGCCCGGCGCCTGTCGGTGACAGGTCGCGCACTCGGCGGTGGCGTGGGCTCCCTTCAGCGCAAAGCCGCTCTCGCGTTCGTGATCGAAGCCTTCCTTCGTCCAGCTACTGGTCTGGTGGCAGCTCGCGCAGTCGCGACCGAAGCGCCCGCCGTGTGCGTCGTCGATCGCATGACACGAGACGCAGTCGGTCGGCGTATCTTCGTAGCGATTTCCGACGTGGCAACCGACGCAGGAAACCGCTTCGTGTCGACCGGTCAGGGGGAAGTCCGTCTCGGCGTGGTCGAAGCGTCCGAGCTTCCAGCCGGCTGCCTCGTGGCAGTCTCCGCAGGCCGTGCCGAGCTTTCCGTCGTGGGCACCGTCCTGCTCGTGGCAGGAGAAGCAATCGCTCGGTGCGTCTCGTTTCGGCTCGTCGGGGTCGTGACAATCCTGGCAGGCGACGCTCTCGTGCGCGCCTTCGAGGGCGAAGTCCACGCGGTCGTGGTCGAAGTTCGCGATGCTCGCGCCGCGAATATCCGCCTCGCGACCCACGTGCTCCGCGTGACAGGATCGGCAGTCGCCGACGGACGCGAGCGGGTGGCGCCCGTGCAGCCCGGCCCGTCCTTCGATGTCCGATGCGACGCCTTCGTGACAATCCAGGCAGAGCGCGCGCTGCGCGGAGCGGTCGAGGGCGACGTGGCAGTTCGAGCAGTCGCTCTCGTACTCCGCGTGTGCGTTCGCGAGCGGGCCGGGCATCACCAGCTTCTCGAAGTCGATCGCCGCGCCGCTCGTGGCGTGAAGCGAAAGGAGGCCCAGCGACGTGGTCCAGAGGAACGCGCGACGACGCATCCCGACCTCAGTAGAGGTGAACGGCGACGACGTGGATCGCCGCCGATAGAAGGAGGAGGAAGGTCAGCGGAACGTGGATCGCGTGCCATAGCGAGAACAGCTGCTCGAAGAATCGGAGGTCCTGGCTGCGGACGACGGCCGAGAAGTATCGGCGAACGGCTTCGCGTACCGACGGTGCGACGACGTGCGGTCGTGCGGAGTCACGGATCTCGCCCAGCACTCGACGTTGGTTCGCCCGCGCGCGCACGCGATTGGTGACGATGCGATGGGCCGTCGCGAGTCCGGGCGCGGAGGCCGCCGATTCGACGGCGAAGGTCTGCATCCGCTGCCGGGCCTCCGGACAGCGATCGAGGACCGAGTCGATCAGGGACAGCTCGTCCCGGGCCTCGTTGAGAAACGTCCTGACCGTTCGCCGCCCCCCAGCGAGGCTGCGATGCATGCGCCCGTAGAGGAAGCGGCCGCCGATCCCGCTTCCGGCGACGGCGAGCATGCAGAAGAGCGAGACGGTCGAGTTCATCGATCCCAGCTCGAAGTTGCAGTGGTAGAGGATCGCGGTCGGGCCCAGCAGCCCGAGGACGAGGTGCGCTTCGAACCACGCTCGCATCGAGCCCGCCCGCCGAAGGAGCGCGACGCGCTTGCGCACCGAATAGAGCAGTAGGAGCACCATCGCGGTCAGTCCGCCGATCCCGAGGGCGTACCCGACGCCGTCCGACGGACTGAGGTTGAGCGCGTCCGAGAAGACGAATCCCGCGACGAGGGCGACGGCGCACGCCCACCCGATCACGCCGTGCGGAGCGATCGCGCGCGCGTCTTCCTCGCGATTCCGGCTCGACGGTCGGCTCGTCGATCGCTCGTTCAACCAGCCCGCTACTTCAGCCACTGCCTGTCGTCCTCGAAGCGCCCCTGCCGGCGGCCGCGGACGAGCCCGCGCGAGGAGGGAACCGTTGTTCGTATCGACCCGCATTGATCGATTCCTGAGTGCAAAAGATTGTGCAATTATGCACAAAAAATGGAAAAGCGAGGTGTTTCGGGTCACATTCGGACGCCGCTCGTCCGACGATCATGCGTGAGCCGAGTCGCTGGCGAGGCGACTCACAACCTAATGATAAAGCTGAGCAAAGCTGATTTCCTGACCCCGGGTGCGCTCCGGGTCGCGGTGGGGTCCGCCCTCGGCGGGACGAGATGAAAATTCTGGGGGGAATCGCACAGAATGGAGCCTGGACCGCGGTTCAGGCGCTGGGGTTCGCCCTGTTCGTCGCGCTGCTCTGCCAGCCCGCGCGGGCACAGGACCGGAGTGTGCGCGCACTCCGGTCGGTTCGTTCGGTCGAGTCCGAGTTCGGCTGGGACGTCTCCTTGCAGCTCGAGTTCGCCGCCCGCTACCTGCGGCACGTGCCCGAAGAGAACGGGGCCGCGGTTCGCATCCAGATCGAGCCGCTCGAGACGGGGGACCCGATTCCCTTCGTGAGTCCCTTCCGTCAGAACCTGTCGATTCCCCCCGATCTGAGCGCACCGATTCAGGAGATCTTCTACGAGCGGCGCGCCCTCGACGAGGCCTTCCTCGAGGTGCGCTTCCGCGAAAGCGTGGCCTTCGACGTGGGGCAGGGGGATGGCCTCCGGGCGATTTCGATTCGGATTCGCCCTCTCGCACACGAAGGGCGCACGGCGTCCAGCGGCCCGCCTTCCGACGGTCGAGAACCTGAAGAGGCGAACGGCGCCGAAGTGGAAGAGGGCCGCTTGCTGACGATCGCGCGCACCGCGATTCGGGATGGTGAGCTGGATCGCGCGATCCTCCTCTTGACGAAGATCCTGGACGGCGGCGACGAGGTGTCGGTGAACGATCGGCGTGCGGCGCGCGAGCTGCTGGGGCTCACGCGAGAGCGCCGCGGCCAGCTCGCACACGCGCGGGCCGAGTACGAGCGCTATCTGCAGGACCATCCGGATGGCGACGCGGCCGATCGTGTCCGGCAACGTCTGGAAGCGCTGATCACCGCGAGCTCCGCTCCTTCGCCGGGGCTGCGCAAGCGTTCTCGAGCCTCCGCAGGGCAGGCGGGAGCGCTCGGCGGCGTTCCCTTCGAGTACGAGGTGTTCGGCAGCCTCGGTATCCGGTACTTCCGGACGGACTCCTTCCTCGAGGACGACGGCGCCGGATTCGAGGCGTCGAACGTCCTCACCGATTTCGACCTCGCGAATCGCGTCGACGTCGCCGACTATCGGATTCGAACCGACTTCACCGGGATCTACGACGCGGACCTGTCCGGCGGGAATCGCTCGAACGATCTCCGGATCAGTCGGCTCTCGATCCAGGTCGAGGACGAGGTTCGCGGACTCGAGGCGACGATCGGACGCCAGCGACGCAGCGACAGCGGCGTTCTGGGGCGTTTCGACGGAGCGCACGTCTCGGCGAGCATGGCCCCGCGCGTCCGCCTTTCCGCCCTCGCCGGGATGCCGGTGGAAAGCACCTCGGACGCGGCTCCGAATACCGAGACCGTACTCGGCGGAGGCGCCGTCGACGTCGAAGACGTGCTCCTCGACGGTCTCGCGGCGCAGCTCTGGGTGATCGCCCAGTCGACCCGATCGATGACCGATCGTGCCGCGGTCGGCGGAGACATCCGGTTTGCGAGCGAAGACGTGTATTCCTTCGTCTACTTCGACTACGACTTCCTGTTCCAGGCGCTCAACACGGCGATCCTCTCGGGCACCTGGTATCCGACCGAATCCACGAGCCTCCGATTCTCGGCGGAGCACCGAAAGACACCGATCCTCGAGCTCCGGACGGCGCTTCAGGGACAATCCGCCGCCGATCTCGAAGCCCTGGAGGCTTTCCTGCGAGAGAGCGAGATCCGTGATCTCGCGCGGGATCGAACGCAGACGGTCTGGACCGGCAGCGCCGGTGTCACGCACCGACTCTCGGAGCAGATGCAGCTCTCGGGGGACGTCTTCGTCGCGCACAGCGGGGCCACGAAGGACGTGCTGGACGCGCGGACGGGGGATCAGATCCCGGGCGCGGACGCCGTCGGGCCGGACGTCTCGCTCTCGACGCAGCTGCTGGTGAACGACTGGCTGATCGAGACGGGCGTGGGCTCGATCTCGGCGCGCTACTTCGAGGGGTCGACGTCTCGATCGTTCAGCGTTTCGGGCTACGGACGTATTCCCGTCTACGCGGGCGTCCGGGCGATCCCGCGATTGCGGTGGGAGTGGCGCGATTCGGACGTGCAGGCGACGCGTTCGATCGTTCGCCCGAGTCTCGAGTTCGACTGGCGCTACGAGTCCTTCGTCGTCGACGCGGACGCTGGCGTCGAGTGGGTCGAGTCGCTGTCGGGCGGATCGCAGGATCGACAGACCAGCTACTTCCTCGAGCTCGGCGGCCGCTGGGAGTTCTGAATCGGCGCGACTCGCCGAAGCACGGCGGTCCGTCTTCGCGGAGGCATGCGGATGATGAGCGGCATCGAAGGACTCGCGGTCTATGCGATCGTCCTCATGGGCATATGGGCCCTCTACGCAAGGCTCCGGGGCCGCGTGTCGAAGCGCGCGCGAGCGGTGCTCGACGAATCGCGGGAGGCGGGACTCATGCAGCCCGCTTCACTGCATCCGCTCGTCGACCACGCGAGGTGTCTCGGATGCGGATCATGCGTCGATGCCTGTCCGGAGAAGCAGGTGCTCGGACTCGTCGGCGGCAAGGCGGAGCTGATCACGCCGGCGAACTGCATCGGTCACGGTGCCTGCAAGGAGGCCTGCCCCTTCGATGCGATCACCCTGGTGCTGGGAACAGAGGAGCGGGGTGTCGACATCCCGGTGGTCTCGAAGGCGTTCGAGACCAACGTGGCGGGGGTGTTCGTCGCCGGCGAACTCGGCGGCATGGGGCTGATCCGAAACGGAATCGAACAGGGGAAGCAGGCGCTCGACTCGATCGCATCGCGGGTGTCGGGCGCGCCCCGGAAGGCCGACCTCCTCGACGTGGTCATCATCGGCGCGGGGCCGGCGGGGCTCGCGGCCTCGCTCGCGGCGAAGAAGCAGGGGCTCGCGTTCGAGACCCTCGAGCAGGAGTCCCTCGGCGGGACCGTCGCGCACTATCCTCGTGGCAAGATCGTGATGACGGCTCCGGTCGATCTCCCGCTCTACGGTTCCGTCAAGCTTCGCGAGACGACGAAGGAGGCGCTGCTCGCGATCTGGAGCGACGTGATCGACTCGACCGGCGTCGAGATCCGCTACGGCGAGCGCGTTTCCGCGGTCGAGCGTCGGGACGACGGCACGTTCGAAGTGCGATCGTCGCATCACCGGCTGCGGAGTCGGACGGTTCTCCTGGCGATCGGACGTCGCGGTACACCGCGGAAGCTCGGCGTCGCCGGCGAGGAGCTCGACAAGGTCGTCTATCGCCTGATCGATCCGGAGCAGTACGCGAACAAACACGTGCTCGTCGTGGGCGGCGGCGACAGCGCCCTGGAGGCCGCATGGAGCCTCGCGGAGGTCGAGGGAACGGTCGTGTCCCTGTCCTATCGGAACGCCGCGTTCGGGCGCGCGAAGCCGAAGAATCGGGAATCCGTGGACCGTGCCGCCTCGCGAGGCGATCTCGAGGTGCTGCTCGAGTCGAAGGTCACGGGGATCGGTCGCGACGTGGTCGAGCTCGAGACCAAGGACGGCTCGGTCACCCGGGAGAACGACGCGGTGATCATCTGCGCCGGCGGCGTGCTGCCGACCGATTTCCTCCGATCGATCGGCATCGACATCGTGACGAAGAGAGGCACGGCATGAGGAAGCGACGGACATCGCACGAGACCGCGGCGCACCACGGCAGGACGCGTTCCGGCCGGCGAGCGCCGGGCGTGAGCATCCTGCTGGCCCTTCTGGTGGCGAGTACGGCCTTCGCGGCCGATCGGGATCCCGCGAAGGCACCGCCGCTGGAGGATCCGGTCATGGTGGATGCGCGGATGGCGGTGCGGACGAAACGATTCGCCGAGGCCGTCTCGCTCTGGCGCGAGGCCGCGTCGCGGGGGAACGTCGAGGCGGCCTACCTGATCGGGATCGCCCATCGATCCGGGCGCGGGGTCGAGCGGGACCTCGAACAGGCCAGGCGGTGGCTCTTCCGCGCCAGCGCGAACGGAAGCCCCGACGCCCGCTATGCCCTTGGCATGATGTACCGGAGCGGACTCGGCGTCCCGCGCAGTCGAGAGCGGGCGATCGAGCTCTTCGAGCGCGCCGCGGCGGCCGGCCACGAAGAGGCGAAGCGCGAGCTGCGCTCGATCGCGCGCTCGGGCTCGGTGGCCTTCGCCGTCGCGGACGCGCGCGTCGTCTCCAACCGTCGCGATCCCCGCGCCGCGCTCACCCAGTCGATCCGAACTGCCGACCTCGGCTCCGCGCGCGAGGCGCTTGCACGTGGGGCACCGATCGACGGCGCGCCCGGGGACACGAAGCACTGGCGGCCGCTGGTGCTCGCGATCGACCGCGGGAACGTCGAGATGGTGCGGCTGCTCCTCGAGCTCGGCGCGGATCCGAACGTCCGCTCGCGAGCCGGCGAGCCGGCGCTCATTCTCGCGATCCGTCGCGGACTCCGCGAAGGCGTGGCGGCGCTCCTGCGACACGGCGCCGCTCCGGCGACACGCTCGCGATCCGGCTACACGGCGTTGATGGTCGCGGCACAGGTCGGTGACGAGGCTTCGGTGCGTCGACTGCTCGCTTCGGGCGCCAAAGCGGGCTTCGCCCTCGAAGGAGGGACGAGCGCGGCCTCGCTCGCACGCCGCTTCGGGCACGCCTCTCTCCATCGACTGCTCGTCCGGAGCGGCTCCCCGCGCCAGATCGAGACCGAGCGGACCTCGCGAAGGGAGGCGTTGGAAGGGAGCGGGGACGTCGGTTCGATGCCTCCCGTCATCGAGGCCGCGCGCCGCGGCGATGCGGGGCTGCTCCAGGAGATGGTGGATGGTCGGGTCGATCTTCGCGTGCGCGACGGGCAGGGAGAGACGGCGCTCGCTCGCGCCTCGATGGGAGGTCACGTCGAGGCGATCGAAGTGCTGCTCGATGCGGGCGTGGATCCGAACGAGGCCGGCGCGGAAGGGGTGACGCCGCTCATGCGCGCGATGGAGAGCGAGGCGTCCGGCTCGGCGGCGGCCTTCGCGCGATTGATCGCCGCGGGCGCCGACGTGAACGCGCGAGACGAGAGGGGTCGCGCCGCCTTCGACTTCGCGCCGAGCGGCGCGACGCCGGCGAAGCTCGAGCGAATCGCCGCCGCGGGCGCCTCCTGGACCCGATCGTCGCTTCGCGCCGCCCTCGAAACGGCGGTCGTTCGCGGACGGCGAGAGGCCGTCGACGCACTCTTCTCGCTCACGCGAGAGAGTGCGGATCGGATCCCGGCGCTGTGTCGCGCGGTCGAGCAGGACGCAGTCGATCTCGTCACGCTCCTGCTCGAGCGCTCGACGCCGCCCGACGGCGATTGCGGCGGCGGCGCCACGCCGCTCTCGGTCGCGGTGGGGCGCGACGAGATCGACGTGACACGCGCGCTGCTCGAGGCCGGTGCGGACCCCGACGCGACTCCCGAGCGCGCCGATACGCCGCTGGTCATCGCCGCCGCTCGCGGCGCCGAAGAGCTCGTCGCCCTGCTGCTCGGCAGCGGCGTGGACGTCGATCGTCGCGGGGCCCACGAGATGACGGCGCTGATGGCCGCGGCCGCGCAGGGCGAAGGCGACGTCGTTCGAATGCTGCTCGCGGCGGGCGCGGACGCGAAGAAGCGCAACGCGACCGACATGACGGCGGTTCAGCTCGCGCAGCAGGCAGGAGCGTCGGAGGTGGTGGAAGAGCTCGCGCGCCACCGGTCCGGATTCCTGGGGTGGCTCGAAGGTGGCGATTGAGCCGCCGGGCTCTGCCTAACGCGACTCCGACGCCCAGCGCAGCCGCCAGGACCGAAGCTCCGCCACCAGCCTTCGCGCCGACTGGATCCGCTCGTCGGGATCCTTCGCCAGGCAGCGCATGCAGATCTCTTCGAGCTGATGCGGGATGTCCCGGTCCGTCGCGACGTCGGAGGGGCGCTCCGGCTCGTCGTTCTTGACCTGCTCGATCACGGTGCGCACCGTGTCGCCCTCGAAAGTGGTGCGGCCGGCGAGCACCTCGTAGAGCACCGCGCCCATGCTGTAGATGTCGGAGCGCGCGTCGAGATCGCGACTCTCCTCGATCTGCTCGGGGGACATGTAGTGCGCCGTTCCCTGGAGCTTGTCCTGGGAGGTGAGCGAGGGGTTGGCCTCGGGATCGAAGGGCAGCCTCTCGAGCTCTTCGTCGGGCTCCTCGCTCCAGACCTTGGCGAGGCCCCAGTCGAGGAGGAGGACCTCACCGAAGGGACCCATCAGGATGTTGGCGGGCTTCACGTCGCGGTGGACCACGCCGTGGGAGTGGGCGTAGTCGAGGGCGTTCGCGACCTGGATCAGGAGCGTGACCATGCGGTGGAAGCCGTATCCGTCGACCGCCTGCGTGCCCTCTTCGATCGCGAGGTCGAGCACCTCGCGGAGCGTATAGCCCTCGACGAGCTTCATCGTGAAGTAGTAGTGGCCGCGATTGTCCCGGGAAAGCTCGTAGATCGGGATCGTGTTGGGATGCTGGAGCATCGCCGTCACCCGCGCCTCGCGCAGGAAGCGCTTCTGCTCGAAGGGGTCGTCGGCGATCTCCTTCCGCAGGCTCTTGTAGGCCACGACCCGCGACAGGTGATAGTCCTTGCAGGACTGGATCAGGCACTTGCCGCCCTTGGCGATCGTCTTGAACTGGGTGTACCGCATGTCCGTGTTGCGGACGTGGCTCGGCAGGTCGAGGTCCGTGTCCTCGATGTGGACGACGGGGTACTTGTCCTGCGGATGCGGGAAGAGCCGGGCCATGGATGGCGCCCTCCTGACGGCGATGAGCGGGCGGAAACGGTCCTGGGCGACAAGAGTCGAGCCCCGCGACCCCGCTGCGGGCGACGGTAGCCCACGCGCGCCGCGGCTTTCCGCCGACTTCCCACAATCGAGCGCAGCGTGTCCCGCCGCACCGACCGGGGTACTCTCGCGCGACGATCCCGAGGCAGCATCGGGACGCCGTCGCTCCCCTGCCGCTCTCCCCGAACCCGACCCGAGGATCCCGCTCGTTTGCCGTTCTCGCGCCCGCCGTCCTCCTCCGCCGCCGCGACCGTGAAGCGATTCGCGGCCGCCCTGTCCCTGATCGCCTCGAGCGGCGCCCTGCCCACCGCGGTGCTCGCAGTCGCGTCGATCGGCGCGCTACCCGCGGCGGCGCTCGCCGACGAGGCGGAGCGCGCGCTCGGGCTGCGTCTTGCCGACGAGGGGCGATGCGGACCGGCGCTCGAGGTCCTCGCGCGGGTCCAGGGCGATCCGCCGGACGATGCCGAGGTCGCCCGACGCGACGGGCTCTGCGCGCTCCGGCTCCAGGACTACGCCCGCGCGGTGACGAGCCTCGAAGCGGCTCGGGAGATCGACCCGCTCGCGTCCCGGATCGATCTCTTCCTCGGCATGGCCTACTACCACTCGGGTCGGATGGAGGAGGCGGCGGCGGCGCTCGCGCGCGCCGGCGCGACCGACGGCGAGCGCGGCGAGTTCCTACTCTACTCGGGCCTCGTCGCCTACGCGCAGACCGACTTCGTCGCGGCCGCGGGACGGCTGGATGCGGCTTCGCAGCTGTCCGACGCGCCGGTCGAGCCGATGGCGTCCTTCTTCCTCGGACGCGCGCAGCTCGGGGCCAAGGATCCGGAGCAGGCGCGCGCGGCCTTCGAGCGGGTCGTCCGTGAGCATCCGGGGACGCCCTGGGCGACGGAGGCGGCGCGGGTCCTCGACGAGATGGAGGGCGGCGACGTACCGTGGTGGCTGATCGCCGAGGTCGGCCTCGAGGTGGACGACAACGCGCTGCTCCGCGGGCGGGGGGTCGGCCTTCCCAGCGAGGTCTCGGGCCAGAGCGACCTGCGCGGCTTCTGGTTCGTCGACGCGGGCGCCTCCTTCATCGAGTTCGAAGAGGTCACCGGCGGCGCGACCTTCCGCTTCGCGGGCTCGGAGCACCGCGACCTCGAGCAGTTCGACACCCTCGCGCCCGGCCTCACGTTCTGGCTCGACCGCGTGATTCCGGCGACCGACGCCACGCTTCGCCTGCAATACGACTTCGACGTGCCCTTCATCGACGCGCCGCGGGACGGGAATCGCGACCCCTTCGTGATCAGTCATCTCGTCGGGGCCTCGATCTTCAAGCCCTGGGACGGCGGCCAGTACACGATGATCGGGACGGCCGTCGGCTTCGACGACTACAAGTACGAGCGCTTCGATCTCGGTCCGGACGAGAGCAGCGTCGCCTGCGCGGGCGCGGTCTTCTGTCTCCCGGACCGGGACGAGAAGGACGCGACCGATCGCGACGGCGTGGGGGGCGGTGCCTGGATCCTGCATCACGCGCCGCTGGGCGTGCCAGTGCCGAAGGTCGAGGACGGCTGGCTCGAGGCCGAGTACCGCTATCAGCGCTACTGGAGCGAGGGCCGGGAGTACGATCACCAGCGCCACCAGATCGAGGTCGGCGTCGGCGCCACGCTGCCCCTCGAGCTCGAGCTCCGGGTGCGGGGCCGCTACGCCTACGTGCCCTACGGGAGCCCGACGGTCTTCGCCGACCCCTCGGCCATCGCCAACACGCCGACCGGCGAAACCGTCGTGTTGAACGACGACGATCGGGAGGAGCACGAGACCGGCGTGCGGATCTCGCTGTCGCGCGCCTTCGGCGAGCGCGTCCTCGTGACGACCCGCTACAGCCGGACCCGGAATCGCTCGAACGCGGACGTCTTCGACTACACCCGGGATCTCTTCGGCGTGTCGGTGCGCGTCGGCCTGGGAGGTTGATGCGTGGCTTTTTCCACTCTTTTTTCGACCTGGGCTGCTAGGATGCCGCGATGCGACTCCCTTCCCTGAAGCGCGCGCCGGTCCTCCTCGCGGCACCGATCCTCTGGATCGCCGCGAGCGCGTCGGCGGGTCCGCTCGACGGCCTCGCGCCGCCGGGGCCCTGCGCCGAGCCCCGTGAAGCCGTTTCAGGGACCGGGCTCGCGGAAGGCGCGTCCGAGCTGGCGGTCGTGGGCGCGCTGCAGAGCTTCTTCAGCCCGAGCGACGTCGCGGCGGCCCCCGAAGCCGCTACCCCGCCCGCGCCGGGCGCGTCCGCCGCGGCGGTCCGATACCCCGGTGCCTGCGAGTCGGGGGGCTCCGCTTGTCTGGCGTCCCAACGTTCCGCCGTCGGCAATCCGGTCGTCGTGCCCGGCACGCGACCGGGCGCCAAGCCGCGCGGTCCCGAGCACCCTCCCACGCCCAGGCCGAAGGTGCCGGTGGTTCCCGGCGTCCGGCCCGGCGCCCCCGCGCACGCCGCGAAGTAGCGTCCTCGAGCGGACGTCCCGCAGGGCACGGCCTCGCGTCTTCGCGATCGCCCGGTCGGCCGGGCCGATCTATTCCCTCGGGGAAGATTCCGGTCCGTTTCCGGGTAACCTCCGCTCCGCAGCGTGGCCCTCGCGGAAGGGCGGATTTTCTCCGCGATTCCGTCGGGTTTCGGGCACCCATTCTCCCGCGGCGACGACCTACGGAAAGACTCGGATGAACCAGCAGGCGAGTGCCCAGGACCACGAGGACGGCCGACTGATCGAAGAGGTGGCCCTTCGTCGGGACCGAGAAGCCTTCCGAGCGCTCTTCGACCGTTACTACCCGCGCGTCTTCGTCTTTGTACGTCGTAGGTTGGAGGATCAGGAACTGGCTCGGGAGATCACCAGCGACGTCTTCCTCGAGGTCTGGGCGAGCGCCCCGGCCTTCCGGGGTGAATCGAAGATCTCGACCTGGATCTTCGGCATCGCGCGCTTCAAGTGCCTCGAGGCCTCGCGCCGGCTGGGCCGCTTCAAGCGCTCCCGGGTGGTCTCGACGGACGACGAGGTGATCGCGCAGGTCCCGGAAGGCCGCGAACCGGCGACTCGACTCGATGCACGCCAGGACCTGAGAAACGTCGCGAGGCTGCTGGAGCGGATTCCCCCGGACCAGCGGGACGCGCTCACGTGGACGGTGATCGAGGGCCAGAGCCTGGAAGAGGTGGCGGAGCGGCAGCAGGTGACGCGCGAGACGGTGAAGACCCGGGTCTCGCGGGCGCGGCGGGCGCTCCGAAGGATGATGACGGGATCGGTGCCCGAGGGCGCCGCGGATCAGGAGGGGGCATGAGCAGAGAAGCGAGGTCGATTCGCTGTCCGGAGAGCGTTCTCGGCTGGATCCCCTGGTACGGGGAGACCGACGAGCGCGGTGGGTCGCTGTTGGACCGCCGGCAGCGTGGCGCCGTGGAAGCGCACGCCGCCGAGTGCGGCGACTGCCGCGCGGAGATCGACATGATCTCCGGCGCGCCCTTCGAGATCGACGTCGACCTGCCGGATCCCGACCGCATCTTCGACGAGATCACCGCGCGGATCGAGGCCGGGGAAGCGGAAGGCGCCGACACGGCCCCGTCGCTGCCGAGTCCGGGCGAGCCGAAGGCCGTGCGCCCGCTCGCCGCCCCGAGCGCCGCGGCCCACGTCGTCCCGATCGAAGCCGCCGCCCCGCTGACCGACGACGAAGTCCGGCAGCTGACCCGGTGGGTGCTCGCGGGGGAGAGCGATGTCGCCTCGGAGATCGGCACGGAGACCGGGACGGGCCGCGTCGTTCGTGGACCCTGGGGGCTGCGGCCGGTGCAGGCGGCGGCCGCCGCCGCGGCGATCTTCCTGATCGGTCTCTTCGGTGGCGTGGTCGTCGACGCGGCCTTCGGTGAGGCCGGCGAGTACACGCTGGCCGCCGCGAAGGAGACGCGCGCGACCGGTCCGCTCCTCGACGTCGTGTTCGTCGAAGGGGCGACCGCCCGTGAGATCAGCGAGGGATTGCGGGCCGCGGGGCTCGAGATCGTATCCGGTCCGTCGAGCGTGGGGCGGTATCGTCTGCGGGCGACCGGCGTCGAAGGACCCGAGATCGAGGCGGATCTCCAGGTGATCGCCTCGCGTCTCAAGGAGGGGCCGACGCCGCTCGCGCTCTTCGCGGAGCCGGCTTCCCCGTGATCCGACGCCCCCTGCAGCTCGCGCTCGTCGCAGCGGCGTGCCTCTTCGGCGCGCCGCTCGTCGCGTCGGCAGGGGACGAGTCGCTCTGTGGTCCCTTCGTGATGGGCGCCGCCGCGCAGGCCATCGGTGAGCTCGCGGAGCCGGGGATCCGCGCCGGCGACGGGGGCACCGACCCCGGTTCGATCGTGCCGCTTCCGGTTCCTCGGGCGACGGCCGCGGTGGCGTCGGAGGGACCGAGCGAGGCGATCCTCGCGCTGCCCAAGGACGAGTCGGGCAACCTGCCCGCGGACCTCGAGCTCGCGGCCGACGTCCGCGTCGCCCACAGCTACTGGAGCCCCGTCGTCTGCGCGACCGTGGCGCGCATCGCCGGCCCGCCCGGCACGCCGATCGATCGGCTCGTCGCGGTCCTGCCCGACGGCAGCGCCCTCGTGCCGAACGACGTCTACGCGAGCGCGGCCGCCGAGATCGAGACGCTCGAGCCTTCCGCGCCCGAACCGGATCCCTACGCGAGCCTGCAATACGGGCTCGCGGTGACCGGCGTGCGCGACGCCCGGATGG
>JAUIMK010000319.1 GCA_030432735.1 bacterium | reverse complement strand
GAGGCTAGGCCTCTCTGCTCGGCAGGCGCGCGATCAGCTCCGTCTCGCAGAGAAGGTCCGGGCGGCAGACCGGTGCCTCGACGAGGACGTGCGGAAAGCCCCGGAAGCCGGCGGCGGAGAAGGCGGCCCGGACGCGCTCGGCGTCGGCGCGGCGCTTGACGTAGGTGATCGCGGAGGCGACGTCGCCTGCGCCCGCGCCCTGCCTTTCGAGGAGCGTCCGGAGATTGAGCAGCATCCGCGCCCCCTGGGCGTCGATGTCGCCGGGATGCGCGGTGCGCCCGGCTTCGTCGACGCTCGCGGTGCCGGAGACGTGGAGCGTCGTCCCGTTCGCCCCGTCGACCCGCAGCCCGCGCACGAAGTCGGCGCCGTATTCCGGCGCTTCGTTCAGCGTCGGCGCGTGCATCACCACCGGCGCCGCGCCGCCCTCGCGACGAAGCGCCTCGAAGCCCAGGCACAGCGCGTGCGACGGCGACGCGGGGCCACCGCCGATGCCCGTGCTCGCCGGCGGCGGATCGATCCCGCGCTCGGCGAAGAAGGCGCGCCGCCCCTGGTTCAGCGCATCGTAGTCCCGATCGATGTCGCGCAGATGGATCCACGTCCGAACGACGTCGCCGAAATCCAGGCCGGCGCGCTCGAGGAGCGCCTCCGCCCGCTCGAACGCGCTCCGGGTCTGCGCGAGCGCATCGCCCCCCGTGCCGTACACGACCGCGCCGTCGAGTCCCACCTCGCCGGCCGTCGCGCGCCGGATCGCGACGGGGTTCGCGCACTCGGAGCAGGGGCAGGCGCTGTCGATCCGGATCGCGTCGCGGTCGGCCCGACGGTCCTCGGAATCCGGAATCACCGCGTGGAGACTCACCAGCAGCCGCGCGCCCTCCGCTAGAGGCGGCTGCTCGATTTCACAGACCGGCGCGAGCGAGGGATCCACGAACCGCGCGCGGACCGACCGGATCACCTCCAGATCCGCCGTCATGGAGGCGAGGAAGACGGTCTCCCGCTTCACCTGCGACCCGCTGGCCCCCTCGCTCGCGAGGCACGCCTCGATCGCCGCGAACATCGCCTCCGCCTGAGCGCTGGCGTCGCCGCGAGCTCCGGCCGGCTCCGCCGTCAGGAAGAGCTCGCGCGCCTCCGGCCCGTCCACGCGCCGCAGGACGATCCGGCAGCCGTCGGCAGCGAGGGTCTCAGCGGGAGCCAGGGGAGACAAGTCGTTCCTCGAGCGCGCGGATCCGGCGCAGCCCCCCGCACCTCGGCGGACGACGTCGATCCACGCCGAACGTACCCTGCGGCAGCGAAGGTCGCCGATCGGAACGCGCGGGCCCCGCTAGCAGCCGTCGGTCGGTAGCTGTCCGTCCGGCTCGCTCGAGAAGAAGGTGAAGCTCGGCGGCTCGTTGTCCTCGAAGCAGTTGCCTGTTCCGGGCTCGAAGGGCGGCGTCTGGAGATAGATCACGTCGCTCGCCAGGGGCGCGAGCGGATGCTCGGCGGGCGCCGCCAGACCGTTGTTCTTGATCACGTTCCGGACGATCGTGTTGTTGTTCGCGGAAGGATCGGCGATCGGCGGGCGCGCCGCGCAGTTGCGCGTCGGATCCGCGTCGATCGCGGAGCACCAGCCGAGGACGCCGACGCCGTAGAAGTCGTTGTCCTGGATCCAGTTCTTCTTGATCACGTGATCGCTCACGCCGAGCAGGAGCACGCCCCCGCCGAGCGGCAGACCCGCCTGGAAGCTCCCGACCGGCGCCGGGTTGGGCAGATTGTTCTCGTAGATCCGGTTGTTCCGGATGACCCAGTTCTCCATCACCGGCAGCGGCGGGTTGCCCGCGGCGTTCGGATGGAAGAGGCCGACGCCGACGGTGTTGTCGTGGATGTCGTTGCGCACGACCGTCACGTTGTTCGAGACCGTGATCTCGAGACCGATCGGGCTCCCGAAGACTTCGTTCTTCACGACGCGCACGTTCTCGGAGCCCGCGACCCACATCGCCGTATCGAGGGATCCGTAGGACACGTTCGCGCGGACCAGGCCGTTGGCGGAGAGCGTCGGGTAGATGCCGTTGTTGAGGTTGTTCACCGACTCGTTGCGGATGAAGCGGAAGCCGTCGACCCAGCGCGTCTGGATCCCGTTGCGCGGGAAGCCCTCGACCGTGAAGCCGCGGACGTAGAAGTCGACGAGCTGGTCCGGGCACTCGCTGTCGGTGTACTCGCAGCCTTCGGGCGCGGCGTAGATCCCGGTCTCCTGGGCGCCGTTGGCGAGCAGCCGGACCTTGCCGGCCTCGCCCTTGCCCTTGCGCACGCGGCCGATCAGCCGGATGCCGTGCTTGCTCACGCGGAGGCCGTAGAGGCTGTTCGGATCCTCTTGATAGGTCCCGGGCTCGACGATGATCGTGTCACCGGAAGACGCGGCGTCGAGGGCAGCCTGGATCGACTCGCCTTCGCGGACGCGGTGGACGGCGGCGACCGAGACGGACGCGGCCGCGGTCAGCAGGAGCGCGATCGCGAGGATCGACGACGAGCGGCGGAGGAGCATCGGCATTCTCCAGCCCCGGGCGGTCCCGGGACACAATCGAGATCGGAGCGCGGGGAAGACGCAACTCCCCCGCCCATCCCTTCTACATCGATTCGCTTTCGGAAGTCAATTTCGAAATGCGTCGCGAAGCGACCTCCGGGTCCGGTCGCGAGCCCGCGGAGCCGGCTTCGGAGGCGCCGGAGCCCGCTATCGTGCAGGCTCCATCGTCGCGGCCCGCGGGGCCTCCTTTCGGAAGACGCCGATCCAGATGACCTCCCCCTCCTCCCCGATCGCGCGCATCGGCGCCCTCCTCGCGCTCGCGTGGCTCACCGCGAGCTGCAGCGCAGCGCCCAGCCCCGTCGCGTTCCCCGACGAAGCCTCGGGCGGCCTCGAGATCACCTATCCCCTCGACGGCGCGCTCTTTCCGCCGGACATCGTCGCGCCGACCCTCACCTGGAGCGACTCGACCGCGGGGGTCGATCGCTGGACGGTCCTCCTCCGCTTCGACGGCGAGAGCGAGCCGCGGCGATTCGCCGCCGCCGGCCCCTCGTGGCGCCCGTCGGAGAGCGACTGGGAAGAGATCAAACGCCGTTCGACTAGCAAGCCCGCCGAGCTCGCCGTCGTGGGCCTCTCCGGAGAAGGGGAAGCGGCCTCCGCCGCCTTGGTTCCGATCCGGACTTCCCTCGATCCCGTGGCGGACGCGATCTTCTATCGCGAGGTCCCGCTCCCCTTCATCGACGCCGTCCAGGACCCGTCCCGCATCCGCTGGCGCTTCGGCAGCGTCGACTCCGTCGACCGCCCGCCGATCGTCCTCGAGGACCTGCCCGTCTGCGGCAACTGCCACTCCTTCTCGGCCGACGGCTCGACCCTCGGCCTCGACGTCGACTACGGGAACGACAAGGGGGGCTATGCGGTCCTGCCCGTCTCGAAGAACATCTCCCTCGACGACGAGAAGATCATCACCTGGAGCGACTATCGCCGCGACGACGGCGAGGGCACCTTCGGCCTCCTCTCCCAGGTCTCGCCCGACGGACGTTATGTGATCAGCACCGTCAAGGACCGCGCGGTCTTCGTCGCGACCCCGGGCATCGAGTACTCGCAGCTCTTCTTCCCGATCAAGGGCATCCTCGTCGTCTACGACCGCGAGACCGGCGAGTACACGCCGCTGCCGGGCGCCGATGATCCCGCCTACGTCCAGAGCAACCCGACCTGGAGCCCGGACGGCGAGTGGATCGTGTTCGCCCGCGCGAAGGTCTACGACGAGCCCTCGGTCACGAACGCGACCAGCATCCTGCTCGACGAGAAGGACGTCCCCGAGTTCGTCGAGGACGGCGAGCCCTTCAAGTTCGATCTCTACCGTGTGCCCTGGAACGGCGGGAAGGGCGGCGAGGCGGAGCCCCTCGCCGGGGCGTCCCACGATGGCAAGAGCAACTTCTTCGCGAAGTACTCGCCGGACGGGAAGTGGATCGTCTTCTGCAAGGCCGAGAACTACATGCTGCTCATGCCGGACAGCGAGCTCTACATCATCCCGGCGGAGGGCGGCGAGGCGCGGCGCCTGCGCGCGAACACGCCGAACATGAACTCCTGGCACAGCTTCTCGAGCAACGGCCGCTGGCTCGTCTTCTCGTCCAAGGCCAACACGCCCTATACCCAGCTCTTCCTCACCCACCTCGACGAGGCCGGGAACGCAACGCCCCCGGTCGTCCTGGAACGGTTCACCGGCCCCGACCGCGCCGCGAACATCCCCGAGTTCGTCCCGATTCCGGCGGACGCCATCGCGAAGATCGACGAGCAGTTCCTCGACGCCTACTCGTTCCTCCGCGCTGGCATGGCGAACGAGCGGACGGGCAACTACCCCGGCGCGGTCCGCCTCTACGAGCGCGGCCTCGCGGTCGAGCCCGGGAACGTCGAGCTGCTGAACGCGCTCGGCTTCTCCCTGTTCCAGCAGGGCCGGAGCGAGGAGGCCGTCGTCGCCCTCGAGAAGGCCATCGCCGCGGATCCCGGACACGCGAAGGCCCACAACAACCTGGCGCTCGCGTCCGTCGACCTCGGCGAGCTCGAGCTCGCCGAGGCCTACTATCGGGAGAGCCTCGCGATCGAGCCGCATCCCTCGATCTACAACGATCTCGGCTTCGTCCTCGAGAGCCAGGGGCTTCCGGAAGACGCCGAAGAGCTCTACCGGAAGGCCCTCGAGCTCGACCCGGAATCCCCGAGCGCCAACTTCAACCTCGGTGGCTCCCTCGCGCGAGCCGGCGAGTTCGCCGATGCGGAGCGCTACCTGCGCGCCGCCCTGGCGAAGCAGCCCAACACGGAGACGCTCACGGGCCTCGGCGTCGTCGTCTGGCAGCAGGGGCGCCCGAACGAAGCGAAGGACTTCCTCGCCCGTGCGATCGAGACGGACCCGACCAACGCGGCGGCCTACGACCATCTCGGTACGATCCAGATCCAGCAGGGCGAGCTGGAGGAAGCCCTCGCGACCTATCGCCGACTCGCGGAGCGAAGCCCGAGCGCCGCGGCCCAGCGCGAGCTCGCGCAGGTCCTTTCGAGGCTCGGTCGCGAAGACGAAGCCCGACGTGCAGAGGCCGCGGCGACGAGGCTCGAGACGGCGGGCGCCCGCTCCCCCCGCTGAACACTGCGCCGAACGCGCGACATCCACGACCCTGACAAGGAGACTCCACCGATGAGCGAACCCACCATCACCGCGAACCTCGACGCGCAGGTCGCCCTCGTCACCGGCGCGACCTCCGGCCTCGGCCGCCGCTTCGCCAACCTGATCGCCGATTGCGGCGCGAAGGTCGCCCTCGCCGGTCGGCGGGTCGAGCGCCTCGAGGAGGTCGCCAAGGAGATCGAGGCCCGCGGCGGAACGGCCGTGCCCCTGCCCCTCGACATGACCGACGACGAGGCGGTGAAGGCGGCGCCGGCCCGCGCCGAGGCGCTGCTCG
>JAUIMK010000013.1 GCA_030432735.1 bacterium | reverse complement strand
TCGACGTCGTCGTCGATCGGCTCGCTCGCCAGCGCGTCGTCGGCGCCCGCCGACGAGGCGACACCGAGCAGCGTCGCGAGCGCGAGGAGCAGCGAGGTACGAAGAAGGAGGAAGCGGGTTCCGAGGAACCGCGCTCGGAGGTGGAAAACGTTCGGCGTAGAGGCGTGGCGCGTCATGGCGCGCACCCTAACGCGCCGCCTCAAGTCCGACTAGGGATCGGAGTTCGCGCGAACGGTCCCGCGCGAGCCCGCGTTCGGAGGGGCGTACGAGGAGGGACCGCGAGCTCGCCACCCCTCGCAGCGGCGGAGGGTCAGATGCCCTTCGGCTCGTCCATCGCGTGGCGCGCCTTGTGCCACTCGAGCTTGTTGAGCGCGTGCACGTAGGCTTTCGCGCTCGCCACCATCACGTCTTCGTGGACGCCGTTGCCGATCACCCGGCGGCCGTCCTCTTCGATCGTGACGGACACCTCGCCCTGCGCATCGAGCCCCGCGGTGACCGCGTGGACCTGGTAGCGGATCAGCTCGCTGCCGGTCTCCGTCAGATCGGAGATGGCCTTGAAGATCGCGTCGACCGGCCCGACGCCGCTCGCTTCGGTCTCCCGCGGTGCCCCGTCGAGGTCGAGCACGACCCGGGCGTTCGGCGGGCCGTCGCTGCCGCAGGTGAGGACGAGGGTCCGGAAGCCGAAGCGATCACCGGCGGTCTGCACGCTGTCGGCGACGATGGCCTCGAGGTCTTCGTTGTAGATGACCTTCTTCGCGTCGGCGAGCGCCTTGAAGCGCTTGAACGCGCGCTCGAACTCGTCTCCTTCGACGGAGAAGCCGAGCTCTTCGAGGCGGTCGCGGAAGGCGTGGCGACCCGAGTGCTTGCCGAGCACCAGCTCGTTGCTCGCGCGTCCGATCGACTCCGGGGTCATGATCTCGTACGTGATCGCCGCCTTGAGGACGCCGTCCTGATGGATGCCGGCCTCGTGGGCGAAGGCGTTGTCGCCGACGATCGCCTTGTTCGGCTGGACCTGGACGCCGGTGATCGACGAGAGCAGACGGCTCGACGGATAGATCTCCCGCGTATTCACGCGGGTGTCGAGTCCGTCGAACGCCTCGCTCCGGGTCTTGAGCGCCATCACGACCTCTTCGAGGCTCGTATTGCCGGCGCGCTCGCCGATCCCGTTGACGGTGCACTCGACCTGCCGGGCGCCGGCGCGGATCGCCGAGAGACTGTTCGCGACGGCGAGGCCGAGGTCGTTGTGACAGTGGACCGAGAACACGACGCCCTCGGCGCCGTCCACGCGCTCCCTGAGGAAGGCGATCAGGTCCCCGTACTCCTTCGGCGTCGTGTAGCCGACGGTGTCGGGGACGTTGAGCGTCGTCGCACCGGCCGCCACCGCCGTCGAGAAGACCTCGACCAGGAAGTCCCAGTTCGAGCGGGTGGCGTCCTCCGCCGAGAACTCGACGTCGGTGACCGCATCCCGCGCCTGACGCACCGCGCGGTCGACCTCGGCGAGGACCTGCTCCCGGGTCATCCGGAGCTTGTACTCGAGGTGGATGTCGCTCGTCGCGATGAAGGTGTGGATCCGGCTTCGGCGCGCGGACTCGACGGCCCGCGCGGCGCGCTCGACGTCCATCTCGCCGGTCCGGGCGAGACCACAGATCGTCGCGCCCTCGATCTCCTTGGCGATCGCCTGCACGGCCTCGAAGTCGCCGTCGCTCGCGATCGGGAAGCCGGCCTCGATCACGTCGACGCCGAGCCGCTCGAGCTGACGCGCGAGGGACACCTTCTCCTGCAGGTTCATGCTGCAGCCCGGGGACTGTTCCCCGTCGCGCAGGGTCGTGTCGAAGATGCGAATCGAAGGCTCGCTCATCGTCGGTCTACTCCGAGGGGGGGATCCTGTTCCTCGTCTCCGGGCTCGCTGCCGGACACGGGGTCCTTGATGGGGGTGACGTTCGGCGAGGGCGACGCCGAGGTTCCGGGCGGTTCGCTCGCCTCGACCGGGATCAGCTCGCGTCCGGTCCGCCAGCGCCACAGGGAGCCCGCCGGCCCGGACGCCACGTAGAGGACCCCGACCAGGAAGAAGTTGAGCCCCGGCTCCAGGATCAGCAGCAACAACACGATCAGCGAGATCACCGTCGTCGAGTAGCTCTGGCCGAAGCGCAGGTTCTTCCCGCTGTGATACGGGATCGGGCTCACCATCAGCAGGCCGAGGAAAGCGACGCCGATCGCCGGAATCAGCGACGGGAGTCCCAGGCTCACCGCCGGACCGACGAGGAAGTTCTTGAACCAGACCGTCGACACGATCATGCCCGCGCCGGCGGGCGTCGGCAGGCCGTCGAAGCGCCCTTCGAAACGGCCCGACTGGACGTTGAAGCGCGCCAGCCGGAGCGACGCGCAGGCCGTGTAGGTGAAGGCCATGACCCAGCCCGCCCAGCCGAGGCTCGCGAACTGTCCCGCATAGAACGCGAGGATGGCCGGCGCGACGCCGAACGAGACCGTGTCCGCGATCGAGTCGTACTCGGCCCCGAATCGGCTGACGTTCCCCGTCATGCGCGCGGCCCGCCCGTCGAGGATGTCGAAGAGCGCCGCCACGAAGATCGCGTAGGAAGCGACCAGGACCCGGCCGCTGCTCGCCATTACGATCGCGTAGAAGCCCGCCGCGAGGTTCCCCGTCGTGAGGAGCTGCGGCAGGAGCGCCGCGAACCCCGCCCGATCCGGATCGTCTCTCCGCCGCCGCCGTCTTCGACGCCGCCGCTTCCTGTCAGGCTCGTCCGTCACCGCTCGAACCTCCGACCCCGCGTCCCTTCACCCACCCGAATAGCCTGGCCGCCTCGTCCCGTCCTCGCGGCCGAAGGCCGCGAAAGGAAAAGAGTCACGCACGGCCGAAGGCCGTCCGGCGTGGGCCGAGCGGGCAGTGCCGACTCCCTAGTTCTTCGACTTGTCGACGAGCTGTCGCTCGGACAGCCAGGGCATCAGCCCACGCAGCCGCGCGCCGACCTCTTCGAGCTGATGTTCCGCCGCCGCGCGACGACGCGCGTGCATGCCGACGTTGCCCGCCTGGTTCTCGAGGATGAAGCGCTTGGCGAACTCGCCCTGCTGGATGTCGGTGAGGACGTCCTTCATGCGCGCCTTCACGCTCTCGTCGATCACGCGCGGACCCGAGATGAAGTCGCCGTACTCGGCGGTGTTGGAGACGGAGTACCGCATGTTCGCGATGCCGCCTTCGTAGATCAGGTCGATGATCAGCTTCGTCTCGTGGATGCACTCGAAGTAGGCCATCTCCGGGGCGTAGCCCGCCTCGACGAGGGTCTCGAAGCCCGCCTGCATGAGCGACGTGAGGCCGCCGCAGAGCACCGCCTGCTCGCCGAAGAGATCGGTCTCCGTCTCCTCGCGGAAGGTCGTCTCGATGATCCCCGAGCGACCGCCCCCGATCGCGGAGGCGTAGGCGAGCGCGACCTGCTTGGCGTCGCCGGAGGGATCCTGGTGCACCGCGATCAGGCACGGCACGCCGCGGCCCTGCTCGTAGTGGTCGCGGACCGTGTGCCCCGGCCCCTTCGGCGCGATCATGATCACGTTCACGTCCGCCGGCGGGATCACCGCCTCGAAGTGGATGTTGAAGCCGTGGGCGACGGCCAGGTAGTTGCCGGCCTCGAGGTTCGGGGCGACCTCGTCCTCGTAGATGCCGCGGCAGAGCTCGTCCGGAACCGTCAGCATGATCAGGTCCGCTTCCCGGCTGGCGTCGGCGACGGTCGCGACGCGCAGGCCCGCGCCCTCGGCCTTCTTCCAGCTCGACGAGTCCTTGCGCAGACCGACGATCACCTCGACGCCCGAGGCGTGGAGGTTCTGGGCATGGGCGTGGCCCTGGCTGCCATAGCCGATGATCGCGACCTTCTTGGACTGAATCCGTCCGAGATCCGCGTCTTTGTCGTAGTAGATGTCGAGTGCCATGTGAGGTTCGGTCCTTGGATTGCGGTGGCGGGCGCCGAGCGGAGCTCGGTCGCCAGCGGCGGCTGGGTGCCTGGGTCTGGGTCAGGGCGTGAGGGCGGCGAATCGGGGCCGTGGAGGGCCTGGTCTGGCTTCGGAGGCCCGGGGCGCCCGATCGAAGGGGCGACGCCACGGGACCGTATGGCCGACGAGCGTGCCCGAGCGCGCTCCGCCCCCGACGGGCGGGGAGCGCTAACCGCGCGAGATTACGCGACGTTTTGGGCCGGCGCCAGAGACGCACCGCGCTCCGGGCCTCACCCCTCGGAAGAGCCCACCCGAGCGACCTCGCCCCGCTCCACGGGCCCACCGAGCCGCTGCGCCTCCGCCTCGGCCCGCCGCAGATAGCGGGCCGAGAGCGCCTCCACGGGCGCCCCCTCGCCGCGGTGAAGCGCCTCGATCCCCAGACGAGCGACGCGGTCCGCCTGCGGGCGAGCCGCCTCTCCCTCGACCCGCGCGGCGACCGCGATCCCGGCGGCCTCGAAGGCGGCGTGCCACCCGGCCCGGTCGGGGCAGCAGAGCGTCACGGGCCCGGCGAGATCCGATGCCATCGCGGCCGGGTCGTAGAGCCCCTCGACCAGCCCCGCCACGCGCCCGGCGCCGGCGCGCCGCCAGCCTCCGGCGTACCACTCGCCGCGGCGCGCATCGAGCAGCGCCACCACCTGCGCGCCGTCGTCTGCGTCGTCGGCGTCGTCGAGGACGCCCAGGGCCATCGCCTCGAGCGTCGAGACCCCGACCCCCTGCCAGTCGCGCCCGAACGCCAGCCCCTTCGCGGTCGCCAGCCCGATGCGCAAGCTGGTGAAGCTCCCGGGGCCCGCGGAGACCGCCAGCGCATCGAGCTGCGAGACCGACCAGCCGAGCTCGGCGAGCGCCGACCGGATCAGAGGCAGGAGCGCCGCCGAGTGCTGACGCGCGTGCTCCGCCTCGCGAACGAGCACGACGTCGTCGTCGTCGGCCAACGCGATGGAGAGCCAGTCGGTCGCGGATTCGAGGGCGAGGAGTCGGCGGGACACGGAACCCCGCTCAGGGCGCGCTGCCCGACAGCCAGTCGACGAAGCGCGACCAGAAAGGCGTCAGGTCGTTCCAGAAGGCGCGCCCCATCAGCAGGACGAGCACCGCGAAGCCGAAGGAGTTCGCCATCTCCCGCGCGCGCATCGAGAGCGGCGAGCGCATGATGCCCTCGATCGAGTAGATGAGGGCCTGCCCGCCGTCGAGGATCGGGATCGGCAGCAGGTTCAGGATGCCGAGGTTGATGCTGATCAGCATGATCCAGAAGAGGTACTCCTCGAAGCCGCGATCGAGGGAGTGGCGCGCGATGCGGGCGATGCCGATCGGGCCGGAGATCTGGTCCGCGCCGACGCCCCCGTCGAAGACCCGGGAGAGGCCTTCCAGGTAGCGCGCCGTCATGCTCCAGGTCATCGCGAAGGCTTCCGGAATCGACTCGAGCGGGTTCCGCACCTGATGCTCGAAGACCGGACCGGCGAGGAGCGACGGCTGGGGCGCGAGGCCGATGCGGTAGATCTTCTGGGCCATCGCCTCGATGTCGTAGGGCCCCTCGACCAGCTCCTCCTCCGCGCGAAGACGCGTCGTGCGCAGCTCGCCCTCCCGGGCGTAGGTCAGCGCGAGCTCGCGTCCGCGGCTGGTCTGGATCCGCGCGACGAAGCTCCGGAAGCTGCCGACGGGCTCACCGTCGACGGCCAGGATCAGATCGTCGCGACGGAGACCGGCGCGGGCGGCGGGCTTGCCTTCGACGACGCTTCCGACCAGGATCGTGGCCGGCGCGACGCCGAGGTCCGCGAGGCCGCCGCGCGGGACCTCGAGGGTGAGCTCGTCGGCGCCGGCCTCGACCCGCTCGCCCGAAGCGAGCCGCGCGACCGCCGCGTCGTCGAGGGGACGCGGGCGTTCGATCGTCCAGCTCGCGAGACGCCCCGAAGCGGCACGGTTCGCCGCCTCGAGCGCTTCCCAGCCTTCGACCTCTACGCCGTCGACCGCGAGCACGCGGTCCCCGGAGCGGAGCCCCGCCCGTCCCGCCGCGCTCGCCGGATCCGGCAGCGCCACCCGCGCGTCGCGTCGATCGTGGGAGAGCCCGATCCAGCCGATCTCCTCGTTGCCCCCGAAGCCGTCCCGCACCTCCTGGGAGGCCACGACGACGTCGACGGAGAATCGGTCCCCGTCGCGCTCGAGCTCGAGCGCGAGCGTCTCTCCGGGCTTCCGCTCCCGGATCGGGGTCAGCGCCTCGCCGTAGTGACGGACCGGCTCGCCGTCGACCGCGAGGATGCGGTCCCCCGGAGCGATCCCGGCGATCGCCGCCGGCGAGCCCGCGTCGACCATGCCGACGACCGCGTCGAGGCGATCGATGCCGTGCCAGAGGATGCCGATCAGACAGACCACTGGCAGCAGCAGATTCATCGCCGGCCCCGCGAAGACCACGCAGAGGCGCTGCCAGACCGGCTTGCGTTCGAGGAACTCGTCGCCCCGGGCGTCTTCGGGAATCGGCGGGCCGAGCGTGTCGTCCCCGGGATAGGGCTCGCCCAGCATGCGGACGAAGCCGCCGAGCGGGATCCATCCGATCACGTACTCGGTCCCGTTCCGCTCCCAGCGAAGCCTGAGCTTGCCGACCCCGATCGGCGCTCCGAAGCCGATCGAGAATTTCAGCACGCGCACGCCGACCGCCTTCGCGACCAGGAAATGACCGAGCTCGTGCACGACGATCAGCACGCCGAGCATCGGGATCACCGCGACGAGGGAATCGATGAACGCCATCAGCCGACGCCCCCGGCGTGCGCCTCGGCCTTCGCGAGCCATTCGCTCGCGGCGCCCCGCGCCCAGGCGTCCGCGTCGACCACCTCGTCGAGGGCCTCGACGCGCTGCCCCGCATGCTCCGCGAGGTGGGACTCGAGGACCGCGCCGTTCAGGCGTGCGATCTCCGGGAAGGCGATCCGGCGTGCGAGGAAGGCGTCGACCGCGACCTCGTTCGCCGCGTTGAGCACGGCGGGCGCGGCCTCGCTCCCGGCGACGGCGCGATAGGCGAGGTCGAGACAGGGAAAGCGTTCGCGATCCGGCGCCTCGAAGTCGAGACGCGCGAGCTCGACCAGGTCGAGGCGCGGCACGTCGAGCTCGACCCGCTCGGGGTGCGCGAGGGCGACGGCGATCGGCACGCGCATGTCCGGCAGCCCGAGCTGGGCCAGGACCGACCGATCGCAGTACTCGACCAGCGAGTGGACGATCGACTGCGGGTGGACGACGACGTCCACGCGATCCGCCGGCACGTCGAAGAGCCAGCGCGCCTCGATCACCTCGAGGCCCTTGTTCATGAGCGTCGCCGAGTCGATCGAGATCTTGTCCCCCATCGACCAGTTCGGATGCGCGAGGGCTTCCTCGACGGTCGCGGCTTCGATCCGCTCCGGCGTCCAGGTCCGGAAGGGGCCACCCGAACAGGTCAGGATCAGCCGCTCGATCTCGTCCGGCCGGCTGCCGACGAGGCACTGGAAGATCGCGCTGTGCTCGGAGTCGATCGGGATGATCGGCACGTCGCGAGCGGCGGCCTCGCGTCGCACCATCGCCCCGGCCATCACCATCACTTCCTTGTTCGCGAGCCCGATCGCGACGCCTCGCCGGATCGCGGCCAGCACCGGCTGGAGCCCCACGGCACCGACGAGTCCCGCCACCACGAGATCCGCGGGCTCCGTCGCCACCCGGTCGAGCCCAGCGTCACCGCAGACGACGTCGACCCGCCGCCCGACCGCCTCGCGAATCGCGGCCACGTCCCCCTCGTCCGCTACCGACACGACGCGGGGAGAGAACTGCCGCGCCTGCTCGATCAGCCGCTCGACCCGACGGCCCGCCGCGAGCGAAACGACGTCGAACCGGTCGGGGTGGCGGGCGACGACGTCCAGGGTCTGCTCGCCGATGCTCCCGGTGCTCCCGAGGATCGCGAGGCGCTTTCGCGGGGGGTCGCTCAAGAGGCGCCGCCCTCTCCCGCCTCGCCGCGGGCGGAGGACGCGACGGATTCGCTCGCTCCGCCCTGCTCGCCGTCGCGGACCTGCTCGCTCGTGAGACCGAAGCGGCGTTCGCGGCGCTGGTAGTCGAGGATCGCGGCCTCGAACTCCGCGCGGCGAAAATCCGGCCACATCCGCTCGGAGAGATGGAGCTCGGCGTAGGCGATCTGCCAGAGCAGGAAGTTCGAGACGCGCTGCTCCGCGCCCGTCCGGATCAGGAGATCCGGGTCCGGCAGGTCGGCGGCGTAGAGGTAGGAGGCGAAGGCCTTCTCGTCGATGCCCTCGGGATCGATCTTGCCGAGCTCGGCGTCCCGGGCCAGGCGTCGAGCGGCGTCGACCAGCTCCGTCCGGCCCCCGTAGGAGAGCGCGAAGACGAGCTTCATCCCCTGGTTGCCGGCGGTCTCCGCGACCGCGTGCTCGACGGCCCGCCGCGTCGACGGCGGCAGACGATCGAGGCGGCCGATCGACCGGACCTGCGCCCCGTGCTCCATGACCTCGGCGAGCTCGGTCTCGAGGTACTCCTCGAGCAGCCGCATCAGCTCGGAGACCTCGCCCTTCGGCCGATTCCAGTTCTCGATCGAGAACGCGTAGAGGGTGAGCACCTCGACGCCGTAGTCGCGGCAGGCGCGGATCACCTCGCGAACGGACTCGATCCCTTCGCGGTGTCCCGCGTTGCGTTCGAGCGCGCGATCCACGGCCCAGCGCCCGTTGCCGTCCATGATGATGGCGACGTGGCGCGGCACGTGGTCGAGGTCGATCTCCGGATGGAGCGCCGGTTCGTCCGCTGTACTCGACGAGGAGGTCATAGACCGAACACGTCCGGGTCGTCAGACCTCGAGGACGTCCTTCTCCTTCTGTGCGGTGAGCTCGTCGATCTTGCCGACGTACTCGTCGGTCACGTCCTGCACCTTCTTCTCCGCGCGGTGGCGGTCGTCCTTCGAGAGGCCGTCGTCCTCGAGGTCCTTGAGCAGCGACAGCGTGTCGCGTCGGGCGTCGCGCACGCGGATCCGGTGATCCTCCGCGACCTTCTTGACCTGCTTGACGAGCTGCTTGCGGCGCTCCTCGGTCAGCGGCGGGATGCCGATCCGGATCACCTTGCCGTCGTTGCTCGGCGTGAGGCCGAGATCCGAGGAGAGGATCGCCTTCTCGATCTGCGCGATCGCCGTCTTGTCGAAGGGCGAGATCACGATCATGCGCGGATCCGGTACGGAGAGGGTCGCGAGCTGGTTGAGCGCCGTCGGCGTGTCGAAGTAGTCGACCGTGATGCCGTCGAGCAGGCTCGTGCTCGCGCGGCCGGTGCGGACCTTCGTGAGCTCCTTGCGGAACCGATCGAGCGCCTTGTCCATCGCGTCCCGACCCTCGTCGATGACCGCCTGGACGTCTTCCTCTTCCGCCATTTCGAGCCCCTCCTGCGCTTGTGCTTGATCGTTCGCTGTCAGCGGCTCGGGCTTCCGACACCGCCAGGATGCTTCTCGTGCCCGCTCCGGACGCCCGCCTAGGCCGCCGGCTCGTCGGGCGTGACGAGCGTGCCGACCCGTTCGCCCCGGACCGCCTTCACGATGTTGCCGGGGACGTCCATGTCGAAGACCATGATCGGCAGATCGTTCTCCCGACACAAGGCGAGGGCCGTCTGGTCCATGAAACCGAGCCGGCGCCGGATCGCCTCACCGATCCCCAGCCGATCGTAGCGTCCGGCCGAGGGATCGACGGCCGGATCGGCGCTGTAGACGCCGTCGACCTTCGTCGCCTTGAGCACGATCTCCGCGCGGATCTCCGCCGCGCGCAGCGCGGCCGCGGTGTCCGTCGTGAAGTAGGGATTCCCGGTTCCGGCGGCGAAGAGCACGACCCGGCCCTTCTCGAGGTGTCGGATGGCCCGCCGGCGGATGTAGGGCTCGGCCACGCGGGCGATCTCGAGAGCGCTCTGGAGGCGCACCGGAACGCCCTCCCGCTCGAGGGCGTCCTGCAGCGCCATGCCGTTGATCACGCTCGCGAGCATGCCCATGTAGTCGGCCTGCGCGCGGTCCATCCCCTCGGCCGCGGCGCTCATCCCGCGGATGATGTTGCCGCCGCCGAGGACGATGCTCGCCTGCGTCCCCGCCTCATGGACGTCCCGGATCTGGCCCGCGATCCGGGTCAGCACGTCCGGATGGATGCCAAACCCCTGGCTTCCGGCGAGTCCCTCGCCGGAGAGCTTGAGCAGCATCCTCCGGTACGTCCGTGTCACGACTCGGCGGTTTCTCCCAGCGCGAAGCGGACGAAGGAGGCGACCGTGATGTCGCCGCCGGCGGCCGCGCCCGCTTCCTTCAGGATATCACGCACGCTCTTGTCGGGGTCCTTCACGAATCCCTGCGCGAGGAGCGTGTTCTCCTGGAAGAACTTGTTGATCCGGCCGTCGACCATCTTCTCGATCACGTTCTCGGGCTTGCCCGAATCCTGGGCCTGCTGGACGAGGAACGCGCGCTCCTTCTCCACCACGTCGGCGGGCATGTCGTCCCGGTCGATCGCGATCGGCGTCGGATCATGGGCCGCGACGTGCATCGCGACGTCCTTCGCGATCGCATCGACCGCGTCGCCGGACTGCGCCGTCTCGAGCGCCACGAGGACGGCGAGCTTCCCGCCGCCGTGGATGTAGCCGCCGGTCTGCCCGGCGACGTCGCAGCTCGCGACCCGCTTCAGCTGGATGTTCTCGCCGACCCGGCCGACCGTCGCCTTGATGACGTCGTCGACGGTGCCGCCGTCCATCGCCACGGCGAGCGCCGCGTCGGGCTCGGTGATCCCGCCCGCCGCCGCGACCGCGTCGGCGACGCTCTGGGCGAGGGCCTGGAAGTCGTCGGTCTTGGCGACGAAGTCGGTCTCGCAGCCGAGCTCGATGAGCGCGCCCTTCCCGCCCTGGGCGGAGAAGACGACGGCGCCCTCGCTGGTCTCGCGACCCGCGCGCTTCCCGGCCTTCGCCAGACCCGAGGCGCGAAGCACCTCCATCGCCTTCTCGACGTCGCCGTCGGCCTCGGAGAGGGCCTTCTTGCAGTCCATCATGCCCGCGCCGGTCGCGTCGCGGAGCGCCTTCACGTCACTTGCTGAAATCGCCACTGTCTTGGATCTCCCGGATCACGCAACGGCGACCGCCGCGAGGCGGCCGTCTCGTACCCGACCCGATCGGGGGGAGCCGCGGGCTCCCGAATGAGGATGAGGTTGTGGGGGAACAGAAGGCAGGCGCGGGGCCGACTTCGAAGTCCGAAGCGGCCCCGACCGGGTCCTACTTGCTCTCCGCGCCACCGCCGGCGGGCGCCGGCGCGTCGGCCTTCGCCGCGGGCGCAGGCTTGGGCGCCGCGTCTTCCTTGTCGCCTCCCGCGGAGTAGCTCTTGCCGCCGCCGGCGCGCTCGCCGTCGCGACCGCCGCGGCCGCGCCGCGGCTGCTGCTTGATCTCGACCACGCGGCGACCACTGGACGGTCCCGCCTCGCCCGCCGGCTTGGCCGGCTGGCTGCTGCGCTGGGCGACGAGCTCCTGCTGGTGCTGGTCGTACCCCTCGCGGCAGGCGTTGGCGGCCGCGACGCAGTAGAGCTCGATGGCGCGGAGCGCGTCGTCGTTGCCCGGCACGACGAGATCGATGTCCCGGGGGCTGTTGTTCGTGTCGACGATGCCGACGATCGGGATGTGCAGGCGCTTGGCTTCCTGCACCGCGATCGACTCCTTGCCGACGTCGACGATGAAGATGGCGTCGGGCTGACGCTCCATCCGGCGGATGCCTTCGAGCGACTTCGCGTACTTGTCGACCGCGCGCTGCATGCTCGCCTGCTCCTTCTTGGAGAGCTCCGCGCGCTTCTCCTCGTTGCCGAGGATGTCGAGGTACTGGTTGTAGCGGTCGATCGACTTCTTGACCGTCTTCCAGTTCGTGAGCATGCCGCCCAGCCAGCGGTTGTTCACGTAGTGCTGACCGGCGCGCCGCGCTTCGGCCATGATCGAACCCTGGGCCTGGCGCTTCGTGCCGACGAAGAGCACCGTGCCGCCGGCCGCCGTCGTCTCGCGGAGGAAGTCGAGGCCTTCCTTCAGCAGCGGCAGGGTCTGATCGAGGTCGATGATGTGGGTGCCGTTGCGTTCCCCGAAGATGTACGAACGCATCAGCGGGTTCCAGCGACCGGGCTGGTGGCCGTAGTGGACACCGGCTTCGATCAGCGAACGGATCGAGATCTCCTGCTCCTTGAGCGCCTGCCCGAGCTCGCTCTCCGTCGAGGAGGCGGGAGCCGGGGCGGCGGCTGCATCGGTCGCAGCGGCAGGGGTCTCGGGGGTGGCGGCTGCGGGCGCAGCAGCGGTCTCGGCGGCCTCTTCGGGCGCGACCGGCGTCTCGGACATCGGAACTCTCCTTTGGCGGTTGAACCTCCGCCCCGAGCCGTCCATCTCCCCGACCCCGAGTCGAACGCGCGTCCCCCTCGCTGGCTCCACCGTCCGGACTGGATTGTCCCGGTGGGCCTCCCGCGTCCCGCTCAGGCCGCTGGAAAGGGTTCCTCGCCTCGCTCGAGGCACCGCCGGGGTGACTCGGAACGTGTGAGATGGCGGGTGTTTAGCAGACACCCGCGCCGGGATCACCCCTCGCTCGGAAGCGACGAGTCGACCCCGGACCGGAACCGGATCGGCGGGACGTGCCCCGCACACGAGCATTCCGCCGCGGCCGCACGGCTCGCCCGGCCCGTTCAGACCCGGCCTTGTCCTCCCGCGTCCGGTCTGCGACACACGGCTGCGGCCCAGCGAACAAGGAGAGCGCCCATGGGATCATCCGCCTTTCGAACGAGGGCCCGTCCCTACGCTGCCTTCGTCGCCTGGGCCGCGCTCACCGGCTGCGCCTCCCTCGAAGCCGTCCCCCGATACGAGCCGCCTGCCGCCGCGACCGCGACCCACGTCGCCTACGTCGATCGCGATTTCGAACAGGCCTGGTCCGGCGTCGTGCGCGGGCTGGCCCAGAGCGTCTTCGACGTCCAGCAGGTCTCCAAGGAGTCCGGGCTGATCACGATCGACCTCGCGTCGGACGGACTCGACGACACGAACGCCGGGCGACTCGAGCGCCTGATCGACTGCGGAACCCTCGAGATCAGCGTCAACGGCGAGCCCTGGCGCTTCGAGCCGAAGACGACCGCGCATTTCCGCCGGCGATCCACACTGCGGCGTGCCGACATCGACCATCTCGTGGATGGCCGGGTCGGGCGCCTGTCGATCCTGCTCGAGCCGGAGGGATCACGAACGCGGATCGAAGCCAATGCCCGTTTCGAGCTCCGCATGCGCCAGCGCGGCACGATCCGAACGACGAACGTGCTCGGCAACACCGTCGACTCCGCCGGCTGGGGCGAGCACCACGCGTCCTTCCGCTTCACCACGCGCGTCCCCGACCGTCAGATCCTGCGCGGCGTCCCGATCGAGTGCACCTCGACGCAGATCTGGGAGCAGGAGATCGTGGAGCTCGCGCGCTGAGTCGAGGCGCAAACTCGGTGGCCGACACCCGTCCGGGTCCCAGCGCTGCTAGGTCGTGTACTCCGCGTTGATCTTCACGTAGTCGTAGGTGAGATCGCAGGTGAAGAGCCGCGACGCGTGCTTCCCCAGCCCGAGGTCGACCTCGATCTTGAGCTCGTCGCCCTCGTGTGCCTTCTCCGCCCGCTTGCGCGCCGCCGGCCCCGCCGACCGCCCCCTCGCGAAGACGGTCACGCCGCCCACCTTCACGCGGGTCTTCTCCGGGTGCCAGTCGATCTGCCCATGACCGATCGCCTGCATGATCCGCCCCCAGTTCGGGTCGCCGCCGAAGACCGCCGTCTTCACGAGCATCGAGTTCCCGATCCGCCGCGCCGCCCGCTTCGCCTGCGCCGCGCTCGACGCCCCCTCGACCTCGACGAGCAGGAGCTTCGTCGCGCCCTCCCCGTCCCGCGCGAGTTGACGCACGAGGTCTTCGCAGACAGCGAGGAGCGCCGCCTCGAACTTCGCCGCGTCGTCGCCGCGAAGGGAGGCACCGCCGGCGGCGCCGTTCGCGAGCAGCACGACGGTATCGCTGGTCGAGCCCTCGGCGTCGACGGAGAGACAGTTGTAGGTGCGGTCCGCGACGCGCCGGAGCATCGCCTGGAGCGCCTTCGGCGCGATCTTCGCGTCGGTGGCGAGATACGAGAGCATCGTCGCCATGTTCGGCTCGATCATCCCCGAGCCCTTGGCGATTCCCTGCAGCGTGATCGTCTTCCCGCCGAGGCGCAGCCGCGTCGATGCGACCTTCGCGTGGGTATCCGTCGTCCGGATCGCCTCGGCGGCGTCCATCCAGCCGTCGACCGAGAGCGCCTCCGCGGCCCGCGGCACGCCGGAGCGGATCGCGTGGAGCGGCAGTGGCTCGCCGATCACGCCCGTCGACGCGACCAGCATCTCGTTCTCGTCGCAGCCGATCGCCTTCGCCGCGACGCGCGCCATCGTCTTCGCATCGCGGATCCCGCGTGCGCCCATCGCCACGTTCGAGCATCCGCTGTTCACGACGACGCCCCGCGCGCGCCCGCTCTTCACGCGCTCACGCGAGACCTCCACCGGTGCCCCGACCACCGTCGACCGGGTGAACACCGCCGCCGCCGAGGCGAGCGTATCCGAGACGATCAGGGCGAGGTCGGGATCCCGCTTCTTGATCCCGGCGTGTAGCCCCGCGGCGCGAAAGCCGGGGACGGGCAACGCCTCGCGTCGAACCTTCATCGTGGCTGGGCTCCGGAGGATTCCCGCGTGAAGCGGGAATCGAGGTCGGGCGAACCGCCTAACCGTGGCACTTCTTGTATTTCTTGCCGCTGCCGCAGGGACACGGGTCGTTGCGGCCGACCTTCTCGACCGGGGCCTGCCCCGCCGCGCCGGCCACGCCACCCCCGGCCGCCGCGGCTGCGGGCGTCGGTGCGCCGCCCTGGCTCTGCGGCTTCGGCGCCTGCTGCGGAGGCGCATTGCCGTCCACGCGACGCTGGGTCGCCTGCGGACCGGTCTGCGGGCGCGGGTAGCTGAACTTGAAGGCGTACTCGGCGAGGGTGTCGTCGATCCGCTGCTCCATCTCGCCGAAGAGCGCGAAGCCCTCGCGCTGGTACTCGAGCTTCGGATCGCGCTGGGCGTAGGCGCGCATGTTGATGCCGCCGCGCAGCGAATCCATCGTATGGAGATGGGCCTTCCACTGCTGGTCGAGGATCTGCAGCTGGAGGTCGCGCATGATGCGATGGAAGGTCGGATAGCCCTCGAGATCCGCGTACGTCTCCTCGGCGAGGACGCGCCCTTCTTCGCGCTTGGCATCGAGCGCCTCGTTGAGACGCGCGAGGATCGCATGCCCGAGCGCATCGCTCTCCGGATGACGCTTGCCCTCCGGCGTTCGGAAGGGCTCCTCCTCGATCGAGAAGGCGAGCCCGAACTGGGCTTCGAGGGCGTGAGCCATCTCGACGTACTGATCGTCGTCGGGCTCTCCGCGCGCGGGCCAGGTCCGACCGAGCAGGTCCGCGACGAAGCCTTCGATGCAGGCCTGGACCTCTTCGTCGATCGCCTTGTCGTCCGCGGTCATCGCCGTCAGTCGCCGGGCGTAGAACGCCTGACGCTGCTTGTTCATCACGTTGTCGTAGTCGAGCAGGTGCTTGCGGATGTCGAAGTTCCGGCCCTCGACCTTCTTCTGGGCGTTCTCGATCACCCGCGTGAGCATGCGGTTCTCGATCGCCTCGCCCTCTTCGACGCCGACGCGATCCCACCACTGCTTCACGCGATCCGCTTCGAAGATGCGCAGCAGATCGTCCTCGAGCGAGAGGAAGAACTGCGAGGAGCCCGGGTCGCCCTGCCGGCCAGCGCGGCCGCGCAGCTGGTTGTCGATCCGGCGCGATTCGTGGCGCTCGGTGCCGAGGATGTGGAGCCCGCCCGCCTCCAGCACCTCGTCGCGTTCCGCGGCGCACTGCGCCTCGAACTTCGCGAGGGTCGCCTCGAAGTCGGGATGCTCCCTGTCGTGCTGACACTTCTCGAGGGCCATCACCTCCGGGTTGCCGCCGAGGAGGATGTCGGTGCCGCGACCCGCCATGTTCGTCGAGATCGTGATCGCGCCCTTGCGTCCCGCCTGGGCGACGATCTCGGCTTCCTTCTCGTGCTGCTTCGCGTTCAGCACGGTGTGCTTGATGCCCGAGCGCTTGAGCTTCTTCGCGAGCATCTCGCTCGTCTCGATCGAGATCGTGCCGACCAGGACCGGCTGCCCGGACTCGTGGCGGGCCTGCAGCTCTTCGACGACCGCGTCGAACTTCTCCTTCTTCGTCTTGAAGACGACGTCCGCTTCATCTGAGCGCAAGAGAGGACGGTTCGTCGGGATCAGCGACACGTCGAGGTTGTAGATCTTCGCGAACTCCTCGGCCTCGGTGTCCGCCGTCCCCGTCATGCCTGCGAGCTTCTCGTACATGCGGAAGTAGTTCTGGAACGTGATCGACGCGAAGGTCTGGCTCTCGCTGCGGACCTGGATGCCTTCCTTCGCCTCGACCGCCTGGTGCAGACCGTCCGCCCAGCGGCGTCCTGGCATCAGACGTCCGGTGTGCTCGTCGACGATCACGACCTCCTTCGAGCCGTCCTCGCCGGCGCGAAGGACGTAGTCGACGTCGACCCTCTTGAGCGTGTGCGCCATCAACGCCTGCTGCATCGCGTGCAGCACCGGCAGCATCTGCGGGTCGTAGAGATTGTCCACGCGCAGCATCTTCTCGACCTTGGCCATGCCCTCGTCGGTGAAGGTCGCGCTGTGGGCCTTCTCGTCGATCCAGAAGTCCCCGGTCTCTTCGATGCCCTTGGCCGGCTCCGCGGCGGTGCCCATCTGGAGCGAAGGGATCAGCCGGTTGGCGATCGTGTAGATCTGGGTGTTCTGCTCGGAGGGGCCCGAGATGATGAGCGGCGTGCGGGCCTCGTCGATCAGGATCGAGTCGACCTCGTCGACGATCGCGAAGTGGAGCTCGCGCTGGACGCAGCTCGCCACGTCGAACTTCATGTTGTCGCGCAGGTAGTCGAAGCCGAGCTCGTTGTTCGTGCAGTAGGTGACGTCCGCGGCATAGGCGGCCTGCTTCTGGGCATCGTTCTGCCCGTGCAGGATCGCGCCGACCTCGAGCCCGAGGAAGCGGTGGAGCTGGCCCATCCACTCGGCGTCGCGGTACGCGAGGAAGTCGTTCACGTTCACGACGTGCACGCCACGCCCCGTCAGTCCGTTCAGATAGGAGGGCAGCGTCGCGACCAGCGTCTTGCCCTCGCCGGTCTTCATCTCGGCGATGCGACCCTGGTGGAGCATGATCCCGCCGATCACCTGGACGTCGTAGTGACGCTGGCCCAGCGTCCGCTTGGCCGCCTCGCGGACCGTCGCGAAGGCCTCGGGGAGCAGGTCGTCGAGGGGCTCGCCCTGATCGAGACGCTCGCGGTAGCGCGTGGTCAGGCCGCGCAGGTCCGCATCGGAGAGCCTGGCCTGCGCCCCCTCGAGGACGTTCACCTGCTCGACGAGCGGAAGCAATCGCTTGATCGTGCGATCGTTGCTCGTGCCGAAGATCTTGCTGAGGACTCGTTGCATCGACCCGTTCCGGCTTCCCGCCTGCGGTCGTCGCGTCACCGTGGGTCCGACGCCGCGCCCCTTCGAGGCTAGAGCGCTGCCGGAATCACGGCCTGAAGCGGAGACCGGGGCTCTGGGGGGGCTTTGATGAGCGCCGGAGGGTAGAAGAGCCCCCTCGGAGCGGCAACGAGAACGGCACCCTGGACTGCCTGAGGCGTCTCGCGATCCCTCAGCGCAAGCCCCGAGCTCTCGGCCCGCGCCCTGCGCAGCGGCACGCGAGCCCTCAGCGCAAGACCGCGCCCCGAAAGGCGCGGTCGAGAGGCGCGCAGCGCCGACAAGGTGAAGAGGATGGCCACTTCATCTTCGATCGATCCGCGCGCAGCGCGGATCAATCGAAGATGTAGTCCAGGGGATCCCGGGGCTTGCCGTTCACCTCGACGACGTAGTGGAGGTGGGGGCCGGTGCTGCGGCCGGTGCTCCCGATCGCGGCGATCTCCTGCCCGCGCTCCACGGTCTCGCCGGTCTTCACGTGGATCTCCTTCGTGTGACCGTAGACGGTCTTCACGCCGAAGCCGTGATCGAGCACGAGCGCCTTGCCGAGGGGCCCCTTGCGGCCGGCGAAGCTCACCCGACCACGGGCCGGTGCGTAGATCGAGGTCCCGCTCGCGGCGGCGATGTCGATCCCGGCGTGGAGCTGCTTGCGACCCGTGAAGGGCGAGACGCGGGGACCGAAGCGCGAGGTGAGCCAGCCTTTCGCCGGCCAGATCGACGGCATCGAGACCAGCCGCTGGCGCTTGTCCTCGAGCTGCTCGAGCAGCGCCTCGAGGGAGTCCGCACGATCGCCGGAAGCCGCCGAGAGCTCGAGGGCCTGGGAACCAAGGCTTTCGAGAACGTCCGTTCCCGACACGTCGACCCCGATCTCGGGCAGCGGCTGGCCACCGCCCTGACCACGGAGCCCCTCCGGCGGCTGCGTCTGGTCGACGGGCACCCCCGCCGGCGGACCGACCGGGACGCCTGCGGGCGCGAGCTCGGCCACGCCTTCGCCGCCCACCGCCGCGGTGCCGGGCAGATTGGCGATGATGCGCACCTTGCGTTCGAGCTCCGCGACCTTCGAGATCTCCTCGTCGACGGTCTCGAGCCGGGTCCGGAAGACGGCGATCTGCTCGCGCTGCTCGAGGGCCTCGACGCGCAGGTCCGCGAGCTCCGCGTTGTCCGCGCGGAGGCGCCAGTAGTCCCAGGTGAGACCACAGCCGATCAACACGGCGACGACCGCGCCGATCACGGCCTGCCGGACGCGGGCCTTCGGGATCGCGATCTGGACCGGGCGCGCGCGCTGGTCCCGAACGAAGATGAGCGTGTAGGTCTCCACGTCGGTCGTTGCTCCTTCGCCGCCCGAGCGGGCCGGCGTGCGCCCCCCTAGCGAGGCAGCGTGACTCCAATGCGCAGCTTTCCCATCTGGATCTCGTCATCGCACTTGAGCGTCTGCTTCTCGACGCGGGCCCCGTTCACGAGGGTGCCGTTCGTGCTGCCGAGGTCCTCGACGAAGAAGACCCGACCATCGAAGCCGATCGCCGCATGCGCGCGGGAGATCGTCGCCTCGGCGAGGGCCAGATCGGCCTTGCGGCCACGGCCGATCACCAGGCGGTCCCGGTCGAGCGCGACCTCGAGCCCCTCGTAGAAGCCCGAGAGCACCATCGCCGTCGCCCCGATCGGGGGCCGCATCCGGCTCTCCACCGTTTCAATCTGATCCGTCGCCATTGCGCGTCGCCTCGAGGCCCGGTCCCGCGTCCGGGATCCAGGGATTCCACCCGTATTATCGGTGGGAGCGCGCGCGTTCTTGAACGAGCAGAAGCGCGGAGACGCGCCGCCTCCGGGGCATACCCGGCACCTCGGCGCGGAACACCCCAGAAGAAACGTTCACTGAAGGAAAAAGACCCCAGAGAGGCCCTCACCGGCCTCACGCCCGCGTCGGCTCAGCGTCGAAGGAGCGCCCGCGCGTGTTCGCGGGTGACGTCGGTCACCGTCTCGCCGCCGGCCATGCGGGCGAGCTCGTCGACCCGAGCCTCGTCCCGGACCTCCGCGACGCGTGTCCGCGTGCGGCCCCCCTTGGCTTCCTTGCGGACGACGAAATGCCGGTCCGCGAAGGCGGCGATCTGGGGCAGATGGGTGATGCAGAGCACCTGGTGCTCGGTCGCGAGCTCGGCGAGGACCCGCCCTACCCGCTCCGCGGTCGCGCCCCCGATCCCGGCGTCGACCTCGTCGAAGACGATGACCATGTTGCGGTCCGCGCGGCGCAGCGCGTTCTTGATCGCGAGGAAGAGCCGCGACAGCTCGCCGCCGCTCGCGACCTTCTGGATCGGACGAGGCGCTTCACCGGGATTGGCCGAGAAGAGGAACTGCGGGCGCTCGCGTCCGCCGGCGCCCGTCGCGAGCCCCTCCGGCGCGCTCGACAGGTCGACTGCCTCGAGCTCGACCACGAAGCGGGCGCCCGCCATCGCGAGGTCGCCGAGCTCCCCCTCGACGGACTTCGCGAGCTTCTTCGCCGCGCGCTTGCGCGCCTTCGAGAGCTTCTCCGCGGCCTCGTTCGCGGCGGTGATCGCCTGGCTGCGGCGCTTCTCGAGCGCTCGAATCCGGTCGTCGGCGCCTTCCAGGCTCGCGAGCTCCCGCTCGATCTCGTCACGGTGGCCGAGCATGTCCTCGACCGATCGACCGTACTTGCGCCGGAGCGCCTCGAGGCGCGCGATCCGCGACTCGACGTCGGCGAGGCGCGCCGGGTCGATCTCGAGCTCCCCGAGGTAGTCCGCGACCCGGACGGCGACGTCGCGCAGCTCCGAAGCCACCCCCTCGAGCTGGTCCGCGAGCCCTTCGAGGGACGGATCCATCCGAAGCGCCGAGGTCAGCGCCCGGCTCGCCGTCGCGATCGCCGTCTCCGCCGAGTCCCCCTCCCCGTCGCCGCCATCGAGGGCGCGACTGGCGGTGGCCATCTCTTCCGCGAGCCGCTCGGCATGGGTGAGGCGACGGTGTTCAGCTTCGAGGCGGGCGATGCTCTCCGCATCGAGGTCTTCGCCCTCGAGCTCCTGCCGCTGGTACTGCAGGAAGTCGAGCCGGCGGGCGCGCTCTTCTTCGGCCGCGCGGAGCACCGCGACCTCGCGGTCGAGCTCCCCCACGCGCGCGACCTCCCGGGCGACCGTCTCGCGCAGGCTCGTCTTCTCCGCGTAGGCATCGAGGGCGACGGCATGGACCTCCGCGTGCCGCAGCGCCTGGGAGCCGTGCTGACTCGAGATCTCGAGCTGACCGCCGAAGAGATCGACCAGCGTCGACACCGGGACCAGCTGTCCGCCGACCCGCGCCCGGCTGCGACCGCCCGAGTGCAGCGTGCGGCGGACGATCAGCTCGGGCGCCTCTCCCTCCACCTCCTCGGCCGCCTCCGCGAGGCCCCGCGCGGCGAGCGCCGCGGCGACGTCTTCGTGACCGTCCATGCGGAAGAGCGCCTCGACGGCGCCCTCCTCCGCCCCGCTCCGCAGCGTCTCCGCCGAGGCGCGTCCTCCGGTCAAGAGCGCGAGGGCGCCGAGGATGATCGACTTGCCCGCGCCGGTCTCGCCGGTCAGCACGTTGAGGCCGGAGCCGAACTCGAGCTCGACGGACTCGACGAGCGCCAGGTTCTCGATCCGCAGCACTTCGATCATGGATGCCTCACCCCGCGCGGCGCGCGCGACGCCGGGTCCCGACGCGGCGGGACCCGGGCATGATCCCGCGTCGAGGCCGACGGCTCAACACCGTGCGGGGGCGCCGGGGCGGAACCGGGGTCCGCCCCGGCGCGACCGGATCCGTCACGCGCCCCGGCTAGTCCGAACCGGAGGCGGCCGGCTACGCTCGCCCCATGCCCCCCTCCGACGACACGCTCGACCTCTTCGAGACGAAGACCGAGCGCCGCCTCGAGCCCCACGCCCCGCTCGCCGAACGCATGCGTCCGCGCAAGCTCGAGGATCTCGTCGGTCACGAGGACCTGCTCGCCCCGGGTCGGCCGCTGAACACGCTGCTCGAGCGAGGCGCGCTCTCCTCGATCATCCTCTGGGGTCCGCCCGGTAGCGGCAAGACGACCCTCGCGTGGATCCTCGGGGAACGAGCGGACGCGAAGCTGGTCCCGCTCTCCGCGGTGACCGCCGGCGTGCCCGAGATCCGCAAGGCGATCGAGGCGGCGCGGCGCACGCGCCTTCGGACGCTGCTCTTCATCGACGAGATCCACCGGCTGAACAAGGCGCAGCAGGACGCGCTGCTGCCCCACGTCGAGGCCGGCGCCGTCACGCTGATCGGGGCGACGACCGAGAACCCCTCGTTCAGCGTGATCGCCCCGCTGCTCTCCCGCTGTCGCGTGATCCCCCTCGAAGCCCTCGGTGCCGACGCCCTCGGCCGTGTCCTCGACCGCGCCCTCGCCGACGAGGAGCTCGGTCTGGGCCGCTCGGGAATCGCGCTCTCGGAGGATGCGCGGAAGTCGCTGATCCTGGCCTCCCAGGGCGACGCGCGGCGGCTCCTCGGCATGCTCGACGCGAGCGCGACGATCCACCTCTCGAGCGGGCGCCGGGCGGAGCCCCTTTCGGACGAGACCGTGAGCGAGGCGGTCGGACGGATCGCGCTGCGTCACGACCGCGACGGCGAGGAACACTTCAACGTCGTGTCGGCGATGATCAAGAGCCTTCGCGCGAGCGACCCGGACGCGGCGATCCACTATCTGGCGCGCATGCTCGAGGCTGGGAGGACCCGCGCTACGTGGCGCGGCGTCTCGTGATCTTCGCCTCGGAGGACGTCGGCAACGCGGATCCCTCCGCGCTCGGGCTCGCGGTCTCCGCCCATCAGGCGGTGGAGAAGATCGGGATGCCCGAAGCGCGCATTCCCCTCGCGCAGGTAGCCACCTACCTCGCATGCGCTCCGAAGAGCAACGCAGCCTACCTGGCGCTCGGCGCGGCGATCGCGGATCTCGACGGCCAGGGTCCGCTGCCGGTCCCCCTGCACCTGCGCAACGCGCCGACGCGACTGATGAAGGATCTCGGGTACGGCGAGGACTACGTCTACGCGCACGATGCGGAGGATGGCTTCGTGGCGGCGGAGAACCTGCCGGAGGGGCTGGCCGGGCGGCGCTACTACGAGCCGAAGCCGACGGGCGCGGAAGCCGAGATCGGGGAGCGGCTGCGCGCCTGGCGGGCACGCCGCGACGCGGAACGTTAGGCCCCGCGACGCGGAACGTTAGGCACCGCGACGCGGAACGTTAGGCCCCGCGACGCGGAACGTTAGGCCCCGCGACGCGCGACGACGGGCGCCGCGACACGGAAGGTCCGACACCGGGCGTCAGGCGGGCCCGGCGAGCTCCACGCGATTGCGGCCGCTCGACTTGGCACGGAGGAGCGCGGCATCGGCCGCGCCGACGAGCGCCTCGGGCGACGCCATCTCCGCGTCCAGGGTCGCGGCGCCGATCGAGAGCGTCACCCCCAGCACCTGGCCGGCCGGGTCCGCGAATCGCGTCTCCTCGACCGCGGCCCGCCAGCGCTCCGCGAGCACGCGCCCTCCGGAGAGCTCGTTCTGCGCGAGGACCACCAGGATCTCCTCGCCGGCGTACCGCCCCGCGACGTCGGTGCTCCGAAGGTCGTGCAGCAGGACCGAGGCGACGCCGCGCAGCGCGGCGTCGCCTGCCAGGTGTCCGTAGTCGTCGTTCACGCGCGCGAATTCGTCGATGTCGCCCATCAGGATCGTGAGGGGATTTCCGTAGCGGCGCGCGCGCAGGAACTCCATCGAGAGGACGTCCTCGACGTATCGCCGCGTGCGGAGGCCGGTCAGGCCATCGACCGTCGAGAGTCGTCCGAGGGTCTCGTTCTTCACGCGCAGGTCGTCCTGCAGACGCCCCACGCGGAGGTGGATCCGGAGCCGCGCGAGCAGCTCGCCGAAGTGGACCGGCATGACGAGGGCGTCGCTCGCCCCGGCATCGAGCAGGCGAGCCCGGTGTTCGGGGTCGTCCTCGCTCGTCAGGAAGACGATCGGCGCCCCGCCGATCCCCGGCTGCTCCCGGAGGATCGGCAGGAGTCTCGCGCCATCGAGCCCCGCGAGCTCGAGACGGCAGACGACCAGATCGACGCGCTTGTCGAGCGCGATGCGCAGGCCGGCCATGCCGTCCGGCGCCTCGATGATCTCCGCGAAGAGCTCGGCGGGCGCGATCGCCTGCCGCAGCTGGGCGCGGTGGGTCTCGGAGTGATCGATCAGGAGCAGGGTGGCCAAAGCGCCTCCGGAGGGTTCCGCCGGAGCGCGCCCCGGCTGAAGAGGCCTATCGGCGGTGCGGTGGCCGATTTTGAGGGCGCAGGTGGAGCGCCCGCCGTCGGGCGGGCCACGCGGCGGGCGCTCGGCGTCCGAAGGGGGTCGCCAGCCAGGGGCGCCGCCGACCGCAGAGATGGCGCTCCCCGAAACGAGGAGGCCCGCCTGCCGCAGCAGACGGGCCCCGTCCGATTCACAACCATTGCAAAGGAGAGATGACCAGAAGCGATGACTTGGTGGTCGGGAAGAAAGACCCCGTCCCGCCCGGCCGGTTCCGGAATTTTCTCGCGGCGCCCGGAATTTTTTCGAATTCCCCACGGTCCGCGGGCACCGCCGCCTCCGTCGCTGCCGGCGATCTGCCGGTCGGTCGCCGCCGAGCCCGGAAGCGGACCCCCTTCCGGCCCACCGGGCACTGATTCTTCAAGAGGATGTCCTCCGGCATTCGTGACCCGGGTGGGTCGCGAATCACTCGCTCGCCGGAGGGCGGCCTCCTACCAGGTGCATGGGCCCGGGGCGATACGTCCCGGGCCCATCTACATTTGGCACCGGCCTCGACCTCCGCGCGGGTCGAGCGGGTCTTCCCCTCCGGACCCGGTACCCTCCCCGCTCGCCCGCGGCCCTTGGGGCCGCCGACCGGGAGCCTCGCCACCCGATGTCCGCGTCCGACCTCCATCTCCCTGCCGGGGCAAGGTTCGATCCCACGGCCGGTGGCGCCGCCTGCCTCACCGCCGCCTGGGCCCGGCATTGGCGGGCCCACCCCGACGCGAAGGCGATCCACGATCCGGATCACGGCTGGCTCTCCCGCGGCGACCTCGACCGGGAGAGCGCGACCCGCGCGGGACGCCTCGCGTCGCTCGGTCTCGCGGCGGGCGACCGGGTCCTGCTCTCCGCGGAGAGCTCGGCCGACCTCGTGATCGGCTACGTCGCCGCGCTTCGTCTCGGCCTCGTCGTGATCCCGACCAACACGGCCTACGGCCCCCGGGAGCTCGAGCACGTGGTGACCGACGCCGGCCCCCGGGCCGCGATCGTCGACGATCCGGACAAGCGCGCCGCCCTCGAACGCATCGCGCCCGGGCTGCCCGTACTGACGCCGGCGCTCGAGCTCCCGGACGGCCCCGCGCCTCGGCTCGACGCGGTGACGCCCGAGTCCGCCGCCCTGATCGGCTACACGTCAGGCACCACCGGTCGTCCCAAGGGCGCCGTGCTCTCCCACGCGAACTGCCTCGCGAGCGCGGAGGGCCTTCGGCTCGCCTGGCGCTGGACGGAGGCGGATCGGCTCCTCCTCGCGCTCCCCCTCTTCCACATGCACGGCCTCGGCGTGGGGCTGCACGGCACGCTCTACAACGGCGCGACGGCGGTCCTCTACCGCGGCTTCCGCGCCGACGAGATCCTCTCCGAGATCGAGGCGCGCGGGGCGACCCTCTTCTTCGGCGTGCCGACGATGTACCACCGCCTGGCGAGCCACCCGGCGGCGAAGGCGCTGGCGAAGCTCCGGCTCTGCGTGTCCGGCTCCGCGCCGCTCCCCGCCTCGCTCCACGAAGAGATCGAAGGGGTCTCGGGACAGCGCGTCCTCGAGCGCTACGGCATGACCGAGACGCTCATGCTGGTTTCGAACCCGCACGACGGGGAGCGTCGCGCCGGGACCGTCGGCCTCCCGCTCCCCGGCGTAGAGCTCCGTCTCGAGGGCGCACCCCCCGAGATCCAGGTTCGTGGACCGAACGTCTTCGATGGCTACTGGGAGCGCCCCGACGCGAACGCCGAGGCGTTCACCGACGACGGCTGGTTCCGCACCGGGGATCTCGGCGCGATCGACGAGGAAGGCTACGTCTCGATCGTCGGGCGCGCGAAGGAGCTGATCATCAGCGGCGGCTACAACGTCTATCCGCGCGAGATCGAGGACGTGCTGCGCACGCGGCCGGAGATCGAAGACGTCGCCGTGGTCGGCGAGGCCGACCCGGAATGGGGCGAGCGCGTCGTCGCCTACGCCGTCACGACGGAGCCGGTCGCGCTCGAGGACCTGCGCGCAGAGCTAGGCGACGCGCTCGCGCCGTTCAAGCATCCCCGCGCGCTCTATCCGGTCGACGCGCTCCCGCGCAACGCGCTCGGAAAGGTCCAGAAGCACCGCCTCGCGAAGGGCGAGGTCCTACCGGACTGACGCGTCGACGCGTGCCCGATCGCGTCGCCGGCGACGTGACGCGAGGAGCCCGAGCGCCCCGACGAGCGCCCCGCTCGCGAAGCCGGGCTCCGGTGCCGGGATGTACGTCCCTTCGAGCACGGTGTTCGTGAAGTCCTTCAGGTAGAGCAGGCTGAAGCGCCGATCGACCGCGTTGCCCGCGTTGTCGAAGCACGCGACGCCGACCGCGGTGCCCGTCCAGAAATACGGGTTGCAGATCGCATCGATCGATCCGTAGGTCGATACGAGCGGAAGCCCGCTGCCGAGGCCCTGGTCGCCGAAGCCGCTGAAGGAGATCGTGTAGCGGCCGGTCGCGATCCGGGCGCCTGCGATCGCGCCGTTCCCCGTCTGGTAGGACCAGATCGCCGAGGGCGTGAAGCTCGCGAGGGTCGACTGGTTCGACCAGACGTAGGCGAGCGCTTCGTCGTTCAGATCGGCATGGGTGAGCATCACGTTGAAGGGGATGTCCACCGCGTTCCCGAAGATGTTGAAGCAGCGCACGTTCGCGTTGTCGTAGCCCCAGGACGAGACCTGACAGCGTCCGTTGGTGAGTCCGAAGGCCGAGACCTGCGCGTTCCCCCCGCCGTCACCGATGTTCGCGAAGCCGTCGAAGTCGACGTTGTAGCTCCCCGCGCCGCTGCGCGTGATCGTGATGGGGCCGCCGCCGGGATTCCGGGAGTAGGCGGCGTTCGGCGCGTAGGAGGCGGAGAAGGGCTGGTCCGCGCGGGCGAAGGCGACGGCGTCCTCCTGGGCGGAGGGCTTCACCTGGACGACGTTGAAATGCGTGTCCGCGAGCGAGCCCAATCGGTCGAAGCAGCGGACCTCCGCCCATTCGTCGTAGGACGTCTCGACGTTGCAGTAGTTCGACGTGAAGCCCATCGCCGAGACCTGGACGTGGCCGCTCCCTCCCCACTCGTCGGTGCCGACGAACTCGACGGTGTAGCGGCCGGTCGACACGCGATCGATCTCGATCGTGCCGCTTCCGATCGGATTGCGCCGGTTGCCGGCGGGCGGGGCGTACGGGAACGGTCCGGAGATGTTGTCGTTCGCGAAGGCGAAGGCGAAGTCGCGCAGGAAGACCTTCAGCGGCGGCTTCAGGAACAGGAGCTGGAACTCCGCCTCGGCGGGGAGTCCGGCGGCGTCGAAGCAGCGCACCGTGACCGAGTCGCCGTCCTCCGGATCGACCCCGCACTGCCGGTCGAAGAAGGCGTCCGCGGAGACCTGCACGCTGCCCAGGTTGACGCCGATCGCGTCGAGCCCGGGCCACTCCAGATGCCACACGCCGGTCGAGGGATGGTCCACCGTGGGATCCGCGGCCCCTCCCGCGTTGTACCCCTCGTCGCCGAAGAGCGTGTACCCGAACGAATACGGGTCCTCGACCCGCGCGAAGCTCCAGCCGTCGTCGTCGCTCCCCGTGCGCATCGCCAGGGCGGCGAAGAGCGTGTCGACGGCGTAGCCGAGCGGCGAGTGGCAACGGACGTTGAACCCGTCGATCAGCTGACCGTCGACCTGACAGCGCGCGTCCGAGTTGTACGCGGTCACCAGGTCGACGCGCGGCCCGTCCCCGATCGTCTCGAGATCGTCGAAACGGATCGTGTAGGAGCCGGCGCGATGACGCGTCACCGTCGCGGAGCCCCCGGTCCCCGGGTTGTAGAGGTAGGTCCCGCCAGGCGTCGACGACGCGGCGGTCGGGTTGCTCACCCACGCGAAGGCGTAGTCGCTCAGCTCCGGCCCCGGGCGGAGCACCAGGACGTTGAAGCGGCCATCGGCCAGGTTGCCGAGCAGGTCGTAGCAGCGAACGTTCGCGGTGGACGATCCCCAGCTGGCGACGTTGCAGTAGCGCGAGCCCGGATCCGTAGAGGTGACCTGGACGTGGCCGCCGCCGCTGCCCACGCTGCCGAGTCCTTCGAACGAGACCGAGTAGACGCCGGGGCCGCTTCGGGTGATCGTGATGTCGCCGCCGCCATCGTTGTACGAATGGACGAGCGACGCCGTGTAGCTCGGCTGGCTCGGCTGGTCCGCGTAGGCGAAGCCGTAGCCCTGGAGGTGGGCCGCGGCGCTCCCGGGCAGGAGAAGGACCAGCAGCAGCGCGGCGGCGAGCAGCGGGAACGAGCCGCGCGGGCGACGCCCCGGGGCGGGGTTGCCCGTCTCTCTTCCGTCGAGATCGTCCCTGTGAATGCCGCGCATGAGCCCATCCGCCGAAGCCGGGTTGCCGCGACGAAGAGTAGTCGTGCTTCGTCCGACGAGCGATTCCCGCTCCTTCGAATCTTCGCTCCGGCCCCCCTGGCCGACCGTGAAGCGCTTCACGCACCGGGGCGCGCGGCCCGACTTCCCTAGTATCCACGCATGGTCCAGCGCCCCGCTTGCCGATTCGCTGCGGACCTCGCCGCGCCCCTCGGGCGCCGCGCGGGACGGCACGATCGCGCCCGCCGCGCCCTCGTCGCGGCCCTGGAATCGTTCGTCGCGCTCCTTCTCGTCGTCTCGCTGCCCGACGCGGCGAGCGCCGAGAGCACGTCCGCGGCGTCCCGGATCGCGGCGCTGGTCGAGCGCGCCGAGGCCGCCCAACGACGCGGTGACCTGGTGGAGGCACAGCCGCCCCTCGAAGCGGCGCGCCGACTCGCCGAAGCGTCGGAGGATCCCGGGCTCCGGGCGGCGGTGACCGCGGCGCGCGGGCATCTCGCGATGACGCTTCGATCGCCGGCCGCCGGGCGGGCGCTCCTCGAGGCCGCGCGCGCGGACGCGGAGGCGGCGCGCGCCACGAAGCTCCTCGTCACGATCGATGCGCACGAAGGCAACAGTCACGCCCTCGAGGCCGCGACCCTGTCCGGCGAAGCGCGGTCGGCGGCCTGGGCTCGGGCCCGCGACGCCTACCGCCGCGCGCTCTCCGGAATCGACGGCGCGGAGCCCGGGGACCCGGCCGACCGCGCGCGTCTCCTCGCGAACCTCGCGCGCGCGGAGGAGAGGCTCGACGAAGGCGAGGACGGGGACCGCGGTCTCGACGCCGCATCGAAGGCGATCGCGCAGGTGCCGTCCCCCCGCGCGCGCACCGAGCTCCTCCTCCATTTCGCCGAGACCGTCGCGCCCCGCTCCCGGGAGGCGATCGCGCCGGCGCGTCGGAAGCAGGCCCACGCCGCCGCCAGCGAGGCGCTCACCCTCGCGGTGTCCTCCGACGACGACCGGGGGCAGGCGCTCGCGCTCCTCGCCCTCGCACGGCTCTACCGGCTGGACGGTCAGCCGGCGGCCGCGCGTGCGCTCCTCGACCGCGCCCATCCCGCGGCGGTGCGCGCCGACGATCCGGTCGCGCGCTACCGCGGCTGGCTCGCCTCCGCCGAGCTCCATCGCGACGCCGGTGACACGGACGCCGCGCTCGCGGCCTACGCCCAGGCCCTCGACGAAGCGGAGCTCCTGCGACCGCTGCGCGCGCGGAGCTACGGCCTCGCCCCGAGCCTCCGCGCCGAGCGGCTCCAGGCGGCCCACCTCGCCTACGTCGACCTGCTGCTGCGCCGCGCCGGCGCGGCGGAGAAGGCCGACGCGGACGCGCACGGCGGGATCGATCGCCGCGAGGCCGACCTCGCCCTCGCTCAGCGTTCCCTCGAGCGGCAGAAGGCGCAGGAGCTGCGCGACTTCTTCGACGACGAGTGCGTCGACGCCGCGCTCCGGCGACGCGTCGACGCCGGCGAGGTCGACCCCGCCGCGGCGCTCGTCTATCCGATCGCCCTCGACGATCGGCTCGAGCTCGTCGTCACCGGCCGGAACGGTCGGACCCGCGCCGCGGTGGCCGTCCCGCGCGAACGGCTGCGGGAGGTCGCCACGGCGTTCCGCCAGCTGGTCGAGATCCGCAGTCACCAGCGCTACCTCCGCCCGGCCCGCCAGCTCTACGACTGGCTGATCCGGCCGATCGAGGACACGCTCGCTGCCTGGGAGGTCGAGACCCTGGTCTTCGTGCCGGACGCGACGCTCCGCGCCCTCCCCCTCGCCGCGCTCCACGACGGCGAGCGTTTCCTGATCGAGCGCTTCGCCGTCGCCAGCACACCGGGGCTCGATCTCACGCTGCCGCGCCCCCTCGCCGCGCCGGACCGCCTCGCGCTGGCCGGGGGTCTGTCGGTCTCGCGGGAGGGGTTCGCGTCGCTGCCCTTCGTCGAGGAGGAGCTCGAGGCGGTCGCGTCGATCCTCGACACCGACCTGCTCCTGAACGAGCGCTTCACGCCGGCGCGCTTCGAGCGGGGTCTCGCGACGCGCCCGGTGAGCGTGCTCCACGTGGCGACCCACGCGCGCTTCGACAGCCGGGACGAGGCGTTCGTCCTGACCCACGACGGCCGGATCTCGATGGACGCCTTGAGCGACGCCCTCGCGGTCTTCCGGGATCGCGCCCAGCCCCTCGAGATCCTCGTCCTCAGCGCTTGCGAGACCGCCGCCGGCGACGAGGAAGCCGCGCTCGGTCTCGCCGGGATCGCCGTCCAGTCCGGCGCGCGCAGCGCCATCGGAACGCTGTGGGTCGTCAACGACTCCGCCGCGAGCGAGGTGGCCGAACGCTTCTATCGCGGCGTCTTCGACCCGCTCGCGCCCCGCTCCCGCGCCGCCGCCCTCGCCGAGGCCCAGCGCGCGCTCCTCGAGCGCCCGCGCTACCGCCACCCCGCGTACTGGGCGCCCTTCCTGCTGATCGGGAGCTGGCTCTAGCGGACCACCGGGTCGCCCGTGAGCGGGAGCTGGCTCCAGCGGACCACCGCACAAGCCCACCCGTGATCGGGAGCTGGCTCCAGCGGACCGTCAGACCGCCTGTCGACGCCGACGCGCGAGGAAGGCGGTGGCGAGCAGCCCGACCGCGAGCAGCGTGCCGCCGTCGGGCTCGGGGCCGAGGATCGGATCGCAGGCATCTCCGATTCCGTCGCCGTCCGTGTCGGTCTGGGCCGGGTTCGCGTCGTTCGGGCAGTTGTCGCAGAGATCGCCGACCTCGTCCCCGTCTGCGTCCGCCTGACCCGCGTTGGTCAGCATCGCGCAGTTGTCGCAGACGTCGAGGATCGAATCGGCGTCCGAGTTCGTCGGATCGATCATCGCGCCGCCGAACTCGACGGTGACCTGGACGACGAGCGGATTCGGATCCGACGGGTTCTGCGAGTAGCTGTAGACGCAGCAGTCCGCGCCAGAGGGTCCGACCGGCACGTAGCCCCAGGGAACGCTCCCGCCCTCGGAGACGGCGCCGTTCACGAAGCACTCCCCGATCGGATCGCTGCCGTTGTAGAGCCACTGGAAGTTCGAGGCGCCGATCGCGAACTCGATCTGCTCGTCGTTGTCGCCGTCGGAGCTGCACCAGTTGAAGCCCGATCCCATCAGCGCCGCGTCCTCGTCGACCACCTCCGTCGGGTCGCAGGCATCGCCGATGCCATCGCCATCGGTGTCGCTCGACGACACCTCGAAGACGAGCGGACAGCCGTCGTCCGCGTCGGCGACCCCGTCGCCATCGGTGTCGACGCCGAGGTCGCAGGCGTCGCCCACGCCGTCCAGGTCGACGTCGGCCTGGCCGGGGTCGTAGTCGGTCGGGCAGACGTCACAGGCATCGCCGACCCCGTCCCCGTCCGAATCGAGCTGGATCTCCTCGTTCACCGCGGGACACAGGTCGCAGATGTCGCCGACACCATCGCGATCGGAATCACTCTGATCCGGATCGATCAGGCCGGGGCAGACGTCGACGACGTCCCCCACCCCGTCCCCGTCCGCATCGGAGCCGTTCCCGATCCGCTGATCGGGATCGCACGCGTCCCCCACCGAATCCTCGTCGCAGTCG